>JAPPHD010000168.1 GCA_028821125.1 Gammaproteobacteria bacterium | reverse complement strand
CGGGTATTGGCCTGCCCAATTGCAATGGGTCCAAACACTGCAACTGGCCCCGTGGGGCGCGCCCTTCGGGAGCTTGCTCGGCGCGCCACTGCGGTGTTGCGGCCCTTGCCAATATACTTGATATTGGCTGCGGGCCGCGCCTTGCATTGACGCGCCGAGCAAGCTCTGAAATGCAAGAAATTCACCAGACAGGACACTAGAACTCCAATCCGCCTTCCCGGGCAGCCTCCGCCAACGCCTTGACGCGGCCGTGGTACTTGTAACCGGAACGGTCGAAGGCAACGCGCGCTATGCCAGCGGTCCGGGCGCGCTCGGCGATCAGCCCACCGACCCTGGTCGCCGCCGCCGCATTGCCCGTGGCGCCTTCCCTGAGCGATGGGTCCAGGGTCGATGCCTGGGCCAGCACTGTTGTGCCATCCGCCGAGATGACCTGGGCGTAGATGTGCCGCGGCGTCCGGTTGACCGTCAGCCGTTCCACACCCAGTTCGCGCATCTTCATGCGTGCCCGGCGGGCGCGCCGGGCCCTGGCTGCCTTTTTCCTGTTCATCTCTTTCGCGTCTCTTTTGCGTCTCTTTTGCGTCTGGGCCTACTTCTTCTTGGCTTCCTTGCGGCGCACCCGCTCTTCCGCGTAGCGAACGCCCTTGCCCTTGTAGGGCTCGGGCGGCCGGAACGCGCGAATTTCCGCCGCCGCCTGGCCCACCGCCTGCTTGTCCGCCCCGGAGACGACGATCTCAGTCTGGCTGGGGGTTGCCACCTCGACCCCCTCCGGCAGTTCGTAGACCACCGGATGGGAAAACCCCAGTTGCAGGTTGAGCTTGCCGTCCCGCGCCTGTGCCCGGTAACCGACCCCCTGGAGCAGCAGCCTGCGCTGGAAACCGGCATTCACCCCGGTCACCATGTTGCCGACCAGCGACCGGGTGGTGCCCGCCAGCGCCCGGGCCGACTTGCCGCCCGAGCGCGGCATGAACTCCAGGCGGCGCTCCGTCTGCCGGACCTCCACGTCGGGATGGACATTCAGCTCGAGGGCGCCTTTGGCACCCGTCACCGTCAGGCCGGCGCCGTCGAATTTCACCTCGACGCCCGTCGGGAGTTCCACCGGATTGTTCGCAATTCGAGACATTCAGCCGAATCCGCCTAAAACACGGTGCAAAGCACTTCGCCGCCGATGCCGAGGTCGCGCGCCGCCCGGTCGGCCATGACGCCCTGGCTGGTGCTGACGATGGCCACCCCCAGCCCGCCCCGCACCCGGGGCAGGTCGGCGTGCGTCCGGTACACCCGCAGGCCCGGGCGACTCACGCGTTGCAGTTCCTCGATAACCGGCACCCCGCCGCGGTAGTTGAGTTCGACCTTGAGTTCCCGCTTGAGGCCCTCGCTGACGGAATAGCCCCCGATATAGCCTTCCTGCTCGAGTACCCGGCAGATCGCGGCCTTGGCCTTCGAGTGGGGCATTCGCACATCCGGATGAGCCGCCTTCTGGGCATTGCGGATGCGGGTCAGGAAATCGGCGATGGGATCCTGCATACTCACCGACGCACTCCTACCAACTCGCCTTCACGAGCCCCGGCACATCGCCGCGCATGGCCGCATCGCGCAACTTGTTGCGGCCGAGGCCGAACTTGCGGTACACGGCCCGCGGACGCCCGGTCACGCCGCAACGGCGCTGCAGGCGGACGGGTGAGGCGTTCTTCGGCAGTTTCTGCAACTGCAATTGCGCATCCCACCGCTCGTCGTCCGAGGCGCCCCGGTCGGCGACGATGGCCTTGAGTTCGGCACGCCGGGCCGCGTACTTGGCGACCACTCTTGCCCGCCGCTTCTCCCGTTCGATCACGGAAACCTTTGCCATAGCCGTTTGCGCCTCGCTAGTTTCGAAATGGAAAGCCGAAAGCACGGAGCAGCGCCCGTGCATGATCGTCGGACTTTGCGCTGGTTGTCACCGTTACATCCAGCCCGCGTATCGCATCGATCCGGTCGTAGTCGATCTCGGTGAACACGATCTGCTCCGAGATGCCCATGGAAAAATTGCCCCGGCCGTCGAAGGACCGGGGGCTCAACCCACGGAAGTCGCGGATACGCGGAATGGCGATGCCCACAAGGCGCTCGATGAACTCGTACATGCGGGTACGCCTGAGCGTGACCTTGCAGCCCACCGGGAAACCCTCGCGGATCTTGAAGGCCGCCTCGGACTTGCGCGCGTTGGTCACCACCGGCTTCTGCCCGGAGATCAGGGTCAGGTCGGCAACGGCGCTGTCCATGACCTTGCGGTCGGCAACGGCCCCGCCAACGCCCATGTTGAGCGTGACCTTCTGGAGCACCGGCACCTCCATCGGGTTCTCGATTCCCAACTCCTCCTGGAGCGCCGGCCGGATCTCCGTCAGATATCGCTGGTGTAAATCTGCCACGTTCAAATCGACCTAGTCGTCCACGGCATTGCCGTTGGATTTGAAAAACCGGACCTTGCGGCCATCTTCGAATCGGAAACCCACCCGGTCGGCCCGTTCCTCGGCGTCGTTCCAGATCGCGACGTTGGAAGCCTGAATGGGCCCCTCACGCTCGATGATGCCGCCCTGCTGGCCGATGTTCGGGTTGGCCCGCTGATGTTTCTTCAGGAGATTGACGCCGGAGACCAGGAGGCGCCCGTCGGCCAGCACCTCGAGCACCTCGCCCCGCCGGCCCTTGTCCCGGCCGGCGATCACGATGACCTCGTCTTCTTTTTTGATCTTGAGCATCCGTTTTCCTGATCTAGATTTTCTGATCTAGATTTCCTGATCTTTAATTCCTGATCTTGAGCCTTTCCCGGCCAGCCCTTACAGGACCTCCGGCGCCAGCGACACGATGCGCATGAAATTCTCCGTGCGCAGTTCCCGGGTGACCGGGCCGAATATCCGCGTTCCCACCGGCTGATTCTGCGGATTGAGCAGCACGGCGGCGTTTTCGTCGAAGCGGATGAGCGAACCGTCCGGGCGCCGAACGCCTTTCCTGGTACGCACCACCACCGCGTTCATGATCTGGCCCTTGCGCACCCGGCCGCGCGGGATCGCCTCCTTGACGGTGACCTTGACGATGTCGCCCACACCGGCATACCGCCGGCGCGACCCGCCGAGTACCTTGATGCACTGCACCCGGCGCGCGCCGCTGTTGTCGGCGATATGGAGCATGCTTTCCGCCTGGATCATTCCCGGATACCCGCTAGATGACGGCCGCGCGTTCGTCGACGCTTCGCAGGCGCCAGGACTTGGTTTTCGAGATGGGGCGGCACTCTTCGATGGTCACCAGGTCTCCTGTCCGCGCTTCATTGCGCTCGTCGTGGGCATGCAGGCTGGTGTTGCGCCGTATGATCTTGCCGTACACGGGGTGCTGCACCGTTCGCTCGACCCGCACGGTGATGGTCTTGTCCATGCGGTCGCCGGTCACCACCCCGGCCAGACTGCGCCGCACCGCAGTTCGATTCAGGTCAGCCATTTGCCTGCTCCCGCATGACGGTCTTCACCCTGGCGATGTCCCGGCGGGTTTCTTCCAACAAATGCGTCTGGCCGAGCTGCCCGCTTGAACGCTGCATGCGCAGGTTGAAATGTTCCTTGACAAGCCTCAACAGTTCCTCCTGCAACTCCTCGCTGCCCAGCGCTCTCAGTTCCGCGGCCTGCATCAGATTGCCGTCCGTCTGGCGAATGCGGTCGCAAAGGGCAGCTTCGCGCCGGCAAGCTGGAAAGCCCGCCGCGCGACCTCTTCGGTGACGCCGGAGATCTCGTAGATCACCTTGCCCGGCTGTATGAGCGCCACCCAGTACTCGACGCCGCCCTTGCCCTTGCCCTGCCGCACTTCCAGGGGCTTCTTGGTGATGGGCTTGTCGGGGAAAACCCGTATCCACACCTTGCCGCCCCGTCGCACGTGCCGCGTCATGGCCCGGCGGCCGGCCTCGATCTGCCTCGATGTCAAACGGCCCCGGCCGATCGCCTTCAGGCCGTACTCCCCGAAGCTGACCCGGCTGCCGCGGTGGGCCAGGCCGCGGTTGCGGCCTTTCTGCTGCTTCCTGTACTTCGTTCTTGCGGGCTGTAGCACGTTTGAAACCTCTCGTTGCCGGCGCCTCGGGCCAGGTGGCCGTCAGGCCGCTCCTTCCTCGTCGGAGCCGAAAATCTCGCCCTTGAATATCCAAACCTTGATGCCCAGCACGCCGTAGGTCGTCTGGGCCTCGAAGGTGGCGTAGTCGATGTCTGCGCGCAGCGTGTGCAGCGGCACGCGTCCCTCGTGGTACACCTCGGAGCGCGCGATCTCCGCCCCGCCGAGGCGGCCCGCGACCCGCACCTTGACGCCCTTGGCGCCGAGGCGCATGGCGTTCTGGATCACCCGGCGCATGGCGCGGCGGAACTGCACCCGGCGTTCCAGTTGCTGGGCGACGTTCTGCGCGACCAGGTAGGCATCGAGTTCCGGTTTGCGTATCTCCTCGATGTTGACGTGCACCGGCACGCCCATCATCACGTAGAGAGCCTGGCGCAACCGCTCGACGTCCTCGCCCTTCTTGCCGATCACGATGCCGGGGCGGGCCGTATGAATGGTGATGCGCGCCGTTTGCGCGGGGCGCTCGATTTCGATGCGGCTGACCGATGCCTGGGCGAGGCGCTTGCGCAGGTAGTCGCGCACCTCCAGGTCGTTGAGCAGATATTCGGAATAGGTCTTCCGGTCGGCATACCAGATGGACGCGTGGTCCTTGACGATACCGAGCCGCATGCCCGTCGGATGTACTTTCTGACCCATGCGACCTACTCGTCCGTCACCGTCACGGTCACGTGACAGCTACGCTTGAAGATGCGGTCGGCGCGCCCTTTGGCCCGCGGCTTGATCCGCTTCATGGTGACCCCCTTGTTCACGTAGATCTCCGCGACCTTCAGCTCGTCGATGTCCGCGTTCTCGTTGGTTTCCGCATTGGCGATGGCCGACTCGAGAACTTTACGAACCAGGCCGGCGCCCTTCTGTGTGCTGAACGACAGCACGTCCAGCGCCGCGCCCACGGGCATGCCGCGCACCAGGTCGACCACCAGGCGCGCCTTGCGCGGCGAGACCCGGAGCCGTCTTGCTGTCGCACTGACCTGCATTCGACCTTCCTCGCGCCCCTAGCGCCGCGCCTTGCGGTCTGCCGCATGTCCGCGGTACGTGCGGGTGGGGGCGAATTCGCCCAGCTTGTGCCCCACCATCTCTTCGTTGATATAGATGGGGATGTGCTGCCGCCCGTTGTGCACCGCGATGGTGAGCCCCACCATGTCCGGCAGGATCATCGACCGGCGCGACCAGGTCCTGATCGGGCGCTTCTCGTTCTTGCGGACGGCGTTTTCCACCTTCTTCATGAGGTGCAGGTCGACGAACGGGCCTTTGCGCAACGATCTGGACATGGCTTACCTCCTGCCCCGGCGCCGCACGATCAGCTTGTCCGTGCGCTTGTTGCCGCGGGTCTTGTGGCCCTTGGTCGGCACGCCCCAGGGCGTTACCGGATGGCGGCCGCCGGAACTCTTGCCCTCGCCGCCGCCGTGGGGATGATCGACAGGGTTCATGGCAACGCCCCGCACCGTGGGACGGACACCCCGCCAGCGTTTCGCGCCGGCCTTGCCCAGGGATCGCAGGTTGTGCTCGTTGTTGCCCACTTCGCCAAGCGTAGCCCGGCAGTCGGCGCGCACGCGCCGCATCTCCCCCGAGCGCAGGCGCAACGTCGCATAAGCCCCTTCCCGGGCCACCAACTGGGCCGAGGTGCCGGCGCTACGGGCGATCTGGGCGCCCTTGCCCGGCTTGAGCTCAACACAATGGATGACGCTCCCCACCGGAATGTTGCGTAACGACATGGCGTTGCCGGGACGGATCGGCGCACTGCCGCCGCTCTGGATCGGATCGCCTGCACGGACGCCCCGCGGCGCGATGATGTAACGCCGTTCGCCGTCGGCGTATTTCAGCAAGGCGAGGTTGGCGGTGCGGTTGGGATCGTATTCCAGCCGTTCGACCACCGCGGGCACGCCGTCTTTGTTGCGCTTGAAATCGACGATGCGAATGCGGCGCTTGTGTCCCCCGCCACGGTGCCGCGTGGTGATGCGGCCGGCATTGTTGCGCCCGCCGGAACCGCTTTTGCTGTCGAGCAGCCCCTTGTACGGCTTGCCCTTGTGCAGATCCGGGTTCACGACCTTGACGACGAAGCGCCGGCCCGGCGAGGTGGGTTTGGCCTTGATTACCGCCATCAGTCCGTCACCATGTAGTCGAGTTCCTGGCCGGTAGCGACCCGCACATAGGCCTTCTTCCAGTTCTTCTTTCGCGACACGCCCCGCCAGGACCGTTTGACCTTGCCCCGCACGTTGAGCGTGGACACACCCTCCACATTCACGCTGAATATCTTCTCCACCGCGGCCTTGATCTCCGCCTTGGTGGCATCGCGGGCGACCTTGAAGGCGTACTGGTTGCTCTCGTCTCCGAGAATCGAGACCTTCTCCGAGATGTGCGGCTCGAGCAGTACCCTGTAAAGGCGTTCCGTGTTCATGCCAACGCCTCCTCGAGATGTTTCAGTGCGGCCACCGTCACCAGCACCCTCTCATGGCCGATCAGGCTCACCGGGTCTACGCCGCTCACCTCCAGCACATCGACCTGCCTGAGATTGCGCGCCGCCAGGAAGAGGTTCTCATCGACCTCTTCGGCGACGATAAGGAGGTTGCCGCGCCCGCCGTTGCCGTTCGTGCTGCCGCCGAGGGGCAGTTCGAGGTCTTTGATCTTTTGCAGGAGGGATTTGGTCTTGGGGGAATCGAGGTGGAAGGAGTCGATGGCGATGAGGCGGTCCTGGCGAATCAGCTCGGACAGGATGCACCGCATGGCGCCGCGGTACATCTTGCGATTCACCTTCTGCGCATGGTTCTGGGGCTTGGCGGCAAAGGTCACGCCGCCGCCGCGCCAGATGGGGCTGCGGATGGTGCCCGCCCGGGCACGGCCCGTGCCTTTCTGGCGCCAGGGCTTGCGCCCGCCGCCGCGCACCTCGGACCGGGATTTCTGGGCCCGGGAGCCCTGGCGCGAACCCGCCAGATAGGCGGTTACCACCTGGTGGACGAGGGGCTCGTTGAATTCCCGGCCGAAGGCGGTTTCGGATATCTCGACGCTGCCGCCGGCCTTGAGACTCAGGTTCATTGCCCAGCGCTCCCCTTGACCGCCGGACGGATGTGAACATCGCCGCCCGCGGGGCCGGGCACCGCACCCTTTATCAGCAGCAGGCTGCGTTCCGCATCCACCCGAACGACCTCCAGATTCTGGGTGGTCACCCGGACATTGCCGAGCTGGCCGGCCATCTTCTTGCCCTTGAACACCCGGCCCGGGGTCTGGCACTGGCCGATGGACCCGGGCGCCCGGTGGGAGAGCGAGTTGCCGTGGGAGTTGTCCTGGCCCCGGAAATTCCAGCGCTTGATGGTCCCGGCATAGCCTTTGCCCTTGGAGACGCCGCGCACGTCGACCTTCTGCCCGGCTTCGAACTGCTCGACGCCGAATTCCGCGCCCGGGCTCAGTTCCTCGCCGATGGCGTCGACGCGAAATTCCCAGAGCCCGCGCCCGGCGCCGGCGCCGGCCTTGGCGAAGTGCCCCGCCATCGGCTTCTTCGGACGCGCCTGACTGCCGGTTGTCACCTGCACCGCGGTGTAGCCATCGAGCTCGGGCGTCTTGACCTGCACGACCCGGTTCGGCTCCACCTCGATGACGGTGACCGGCACCGAGGCGCCCGCCTCGGTGAATACCCGCGTCATGCCGCTCTTCCTGCCGACGATGCCAAATGCCATGGCTCGGTTCCTGTACCGCAATGTATCGCAATGCCGCCGTTCGCCGGGACCGCCGTTCCCGCGCCGGCTTGGCTTCGCGCATAGTCAAGGCCGTCTGCCCATATCCGAATACGGACAAACGGCCACAAATTTTCAACGGCCCCCTGTCGGGGCCCTGTCGGCGCCGGCCTGGCAGCCTGTGGCAGAAGCCCGCCTGCAATCGACCGCCGATCGATCCCGCCGGATTTCTGGCACGGGCTGCGAGCCCGCACGCGCAAAAACGCCGGCCGAAAGAGCCGGCGTTTTTCAGTTCAAGCTGATCTGTACTTCAACCCCCGCCGCAAGATCGAGCTTCATCAGCGCGTCCACGGTCTTCTCGGTGGGTTCCAGAATGTCCAGGAGTCTCTTGTGGGTCCGGATCTCGTACTGGTCGCGGGCATCCTTGTTGACGTGGGGCGAAATCAGCACCGTGAATCGCTCCTTGCGCGTCGGCAGGGGAATCGGCCCCTTGACCTGGGCGCCGGTCCTTCTCGCCGTTTCGACGATTTCCTGGGTCGAGACATCGATCAGCTTGTGATCGAACGCCTTCAACCGAATACGGATGCGCTGGTTCTGAACCAAGACGGACTCCAGACCCTCTTAAAAAAACCGCCCAAACCGCCAAAGCCGCCGGGTTGGGCGCTCTCCTGTTAAAGAACCCCCGAAAATCGGGAGGGCGAACTATACAGAGGCTAAACCGGTGCCGCAACAGGTGTCGCAACACGTGCCGCGCCAGGCGCCGCGCCAGCAAAAAACCGGCAAAAAATGCCGCCCGGAGGCGCCTATCTGTTGATGATGCCTTGGGCGATGCGCTCGGGCACTTCAGCGTATTTCGAGAACTCCATCGTGTAGGTCGCGCGGCCCTGGGTCGCCGAGCGGAGGTCGGTGGAATAACCGAACATCTCGGCGAGCGGCACGTCGGCCCGAATGATCTTGCCGGACGGGTTTTCGTCCATGCCGCCGATGATGCCCCTGCGCCGGCTGAGGTCGCCGACCACATCGCCCATGTAGTCTTCCGGGGTCACCACCTCGACGTCCATCACCGGTTCGAGCAGCACCGGTTTCGCCTTCAGCGCGGCCTCCCGCAGCGCCATGGATCCCGCCACCCGGAACGCCATTTCGGAGGAGTCGACCTCGTGATAGGAACCGTCATAGAGGGTGGCGCGCAGGTCGATCAGCGGATACCCGGCCAGAACGCCGTTCTGCATCTGTTGCCGGACGCCCTTGTCGACCGCGGAAATGTACTCCTTCGGCACCGCGCCGCCGACGATCTTGTCGATGAATTCGTAGTGGTCTTCGTCATCCTTGAAGGGCTCGATCCTCAGCCACACATGGCCGTATTGTCCGCGCCCGCCTGTCTGCCGGACGAACCGGCCCTCGGCCTCCACCACGGAGCGGATCGTTTCGCGATAGGCGACCTGGGGCTTGCCGATGTTGGCCTCGACGCGGAACTCGCGTTTCATGCGGTCGACGATGATGTCGAGGTGCAGTTCCCCCATGCCGGAAATGATGGTCTGGCCCGACTCGTCGTCGGTCTCCACCCGAAAGGACGGGTCTTCCTGGGCGAGCTTCGACAGTGCGATCGACATCTTCTCCTGGTCGGGCACCGACCTGGGCTCGACGGCGACGGAAATGACCGGTTCCGGGAAATCCATGCGTTCCAGCGTGATGCGATCGTTCTGGGCGCAGAGCGTATCGCCCGTGGTCACGTCCTTGAGGCCGATGGCCGCGGCAATGTCGCCCGCCCGCACTTCCTTCATCTCGTTGCGATGGTTGGAGTGCATCTGCACCATCCGGCCTACGCGTTCGCGGCGGCCCTTCACCGGGTTGTAGACCTGATCTCCCGAGTTCAGCACGCCGGAATAGACCCGGAAGAAGGTCAGCGTGCCGACAAACGGGTCCGTTGCGATCTTGAAGGCCAGGGCGGCGAAGGGCGCATCGTCGTCGGAGGGGCGTGTGTCGCGGGTTTCGCCATCCTCGAGCACCCCGTCGATGGCCCTCACCTCCGCAGGGTTGGGCAGATAGTCGATCACCGCATCGAGCATGGCCTGCACGCCCTTGTTCTTGAACGCCGAGCCGCAAAGCGCCGGCACGATCTCGTTGGCCAGGGTGCGGATGCGCAAACCGGCGCGGATCTCCTGCTCGTCGAGATCGCCCTCTTCGAGGTAGGTGTCCATCAGTTCCTCGTTCGCTTCCGCAGCGCTCTCGAGCATCCGCTCGCGCCATTGCTCCGCCTCCACGCGCAGTGCCTCCGGGATGTCCGCCAGTTCGTACGTGAGGCCCAGATCCTGTTCGTTCCAGTAGATCGCCTTCATGCGCACGAGGTCGACGACACCCTTGAAATTCTCCTCGGCCCCGATGGCGAGCTGCACCGGCACGGGCCTCGAACCCAGGCGCTCCTCGATCTGCGAGACAACGCGCAGGAAATCGGCGCCGGCCCGGTCCATCTTGTTGATGAACACGATGCGAGGCACCTCGTACCGGTTGGCCTGGCGCCAGACGGTCTCCGACTGGGGCTCGACACCCGATGTGCCGCAGAAAACCACCACGGCGCCGTCCAGTACCCTGAGGCTGCGCTCCACTTCGATGGTGAAATCCACGTGCCCTGGCGTATCGATGATATTCACGCGATGGCGTTCGTACTGCTGATTCATGCCCTGCCAGAAGCAGGTGGTGGCGGCCGAGGTGATGGTGATGCCCCGTTCCTGCTCCTGCTCCATCCAGTCCATGACCGCCGCGCCGTCGTGCACTTCGCCGATCTTGTAGGAGAGCCCGGTGTAGAACAGCACCCGTTCGGTGGTGGTGGTCTTGCCCGCATCGACGTGCGCCACGATGCCGATGTTCCGGTACCGGTTGATGGGGGTTTCACGAGCCATCGGCGCTATCCGGGTACGCTGGGATCACGGGAGAGGAACTTGACTCAGAAGCGGTAGTGGGCGAATGCCCGGTTGGCTTCCGCCATGCGATGCGTGTCCTCGCGGCGCTTCACCGCGGTGCCGCGGCCGTCCGCCGCATCCATCAGCTCGCCGGCAAGCCGCAACGCCATGGTCTTCTCGCCCCGGGAGCGCGCGCAATCGACCAGCCAGCGCATGGCCAGCGCCTGGCGGCGGGAGGGGCGAACCTCCACGGGCACCTGGTAGGTGGCCCCACCCACGCGCCGGGACTTCACCTCGACGAAGGGTGCAACCGCCTCGAGCGCCTTCTCGAACGTTTCCACGGGGTCGACCTTGCCGCGTTCCTCGATGCGGGAGAGAGCACCGTAGACGATACGCTCCGCAACGGATTTCTTGCCGCTCACCATGACGTGGTTGATGAACTTGGCGACAGTCTGGTTGTGGTATTTCGGGTCGGGGAGAATCTCCCGCTTGGCAACGACTCGGCGTCTTGGCATGTTCGGCTCCTTGCTTCAGGTTCGTCCCCGAGAACGGATCCGGGGCCTTACTGGGATTAGGGATCGGCTCAGCGCGGGCGCTTGGCTCCGTACTTGGAACGGCCCTGCTTGCGGTCGGAGACGCCCGAGGTATCGAGCGTTCCCCGGACCGTATGATACCGGACTCCCGGCAGGTCCTTGACGCGGCCGCCGCGAATGAGAATGACCGAGTGCTCCTGGAGGTTGTGACCTTCGCCGCCGATGTAGGACGTGACCTCGTGGCCATTGGTCAAACGCACCCGGCAGACCTTGCGCAGCGCCGAATTGGGTTTCTTCGGCGTGGTCGTGTACACGCGCGTGCATACGCCCCGCTTTTGCGGACTGCCCTGCAGGGCCGGAACAATGTTCTTCCGCGCCTTGCGCTTTCGTGGTTTTCTGACCAATTGGCTTATCGTTGCCACCGTGCCTCCGTTACCAGACGGCTTCCAGCCCCCGCGGCTGCCTCGGGGGTGCGATTCTGTCTTTCAGGGCCCACGGATGCCGTGGGGGGCGCGATTTTATAGTTCACTTGCACTGCCCGCAATCGTGCGCCGCTTCACTGGCTCGAACTCAGCGCTTCGGACAAGGCGGCCTCGATCTCGTCGGTCGTGGCTGCCTGTTCCTTGGCCAGGCGATCGGCGGCTTCCTCGGCACGCCGGCGCTTGCGGTCGCTGTGATAGGTCAGCCCGGTACCGGCCGGAATCAGCCTGCCCACCACCACGTTTTCCTTGAGGCCCCGGAGATAGTCCTGCTTGCCGGTAACGGCCGCCTCCGTGAGTACCCGGGTGGTTTCCTGGAACGAAGCCGCCGATATGAACGACTCGGTGGCGAGCGATGCCTTGGTGATGCCCAGGAGAATGCGCTGAAACTCCACCGGCTGCTTGCCTTCCTCTGCCAGCCCTTCATTGGTTTCGAGCATGCGTGTGTATTCGACCTGCTCGCCGCGTATGAGTTCGGAGTCGCCCGAGGCGACAACCTCCACCTTGCGCAGCATCTGTCGGACGATGACCTCGATGTGCTTGTCGTTGATGGTCACGCCCTGTAGCCGGTACACCTCCTGAATCTCGTTGATGATGTACTTGGCAAACTCCTCGACGCCCTTCAGACGCACGATGTCGTGGGGGTTCGCCGGCCCGTCGCAGACGACCTCGCCCTTCTCGACATGCTCGCCTTCGAAAACGCCGATGTTGCGCCACTTCGGTATCAGCGTTTCCACCGGATCGCCGTCGGGCGGCAGTATCACCAGACGCCGCTTGCCTTTCGTTTCCTTGCCGAAGCTGACCGTGCCCGTGGCTTCGGCCAGTATCGCGGGTTCCTTGGGCTTGCGGGCCTCGAACAGGTCCGCCACCCGCGGCAGGCCGCCGGTGATATCCCGGGTCTTGGACCCTTCCTGGGGAATGCGGGCAACGACATCGCCGATCCCCACCTTGCCGCCGTCTTCCAGGTTCAGAATGGCGTCGCTCGGCAGGAAATAATGCGCCGGCACATCGCTGCCCGGCAGCATGACCTTGTTGCCCTTGCCGTCCAGAAGCTGCACTGCGGGCCGCAGGTCCTTGCCGGCGCTGGGTCGGTCCTTCGGGTCCAGTACAGTGATGTTCGTCAATCCGGTGAGTTCATCGGTCTGACGGTTGATCGACAGGCGGTCTTCCATTTCCTGGAACTCGACCGTACCTTCGACCTCCGTGACGATGGGATGGGTGTGGGGATCCCACTGCGCGATCATCTGGCCCGCTTCCACCGGCTCGCCGTCGGCAACGAAGATCACCGCGCCGTAGGGCAGCTTGTAACGTTCGCGTTCCCGGCCGTGGTCGTCTGCAACGGCGATTTCCCCGGAGCGGGAGACCGCGATCAACTCTCCTGAGCCACGCTGAACGGTTTTCAGATTGTGCAGCCGAACCGACCCGCCGTGCTTGACCTGAATGTTGTCGATGGCCGTGGCCCGCGAGGCCGCACCGCCGATATGGAACGTCCGCATGGTTAGCTGCGTGCCCGGTTCGCCGATGGACTGGGCCGCAATGACGCCGATCGCTTCGCCGACGTTGGCCAGGCGCCCCCGGGCGAGATCGCGGCCGTAACACATCGAGCAGACGCCGAATCGGGTGTCGCAGGTGATCGCGGAGCGCACCTTGATCTCGTCAATGCCGAGCAGGTCGAGACGCTCGACCCAGGATTCGTCAAGGACGGTACCTGCCGGGATGACCGCGGTATCGCCTTCGCCGCCGATGACATCTTCGGCAACCACCCGGCCGAGCACCCGGTCGCCCAGGGGTTCGACCACATCGCCCCCCTCGATGATCGCGGAGACGGTCAGCCCGTTCGTGGTACCGCAGTCGTGAGCCGTGATCACGACATCTTGCGCCACATCGACCAGCCGGCGGGTCAGGTAACCGGAATTCGCGGTCTTCAGTGCCGTGTCCGCAAGGCCCTTGCGGGCGCCGTGCGTCGAAATGAAGTACTCGTTGACGTTGAGACCTTCCCGGAAATTCGCCGTGATGGCGTTCTCGATGATGCTGCCGTCGGGCCTCGTCATCAGCCCGCGCATGCCGGCCAACTGCCGGATCTGCGCCGGCGAGCCCCTGGCTCCCGAATCCGCATACATATAGATGGAATTGAACGATGCCTGTTGTTCTTCCTCGCCCGTCCGATTGACCACCATTTCCTTGGAGATGCCATCCATCATCGACCGGGCGACGATGTCGTTGGCCCGAGACCAGATGTCGACGACCTTGTTGTACTTCTCGCCCTGGGTAACAAGGCCCGAAGCGTACTGCGCCTCGATCTCCGCCACTTCCGCTTCCGCCACGTCGATGATGTCGGATTTCTCATCCGGTATGACGAAGTCGTCGACGCCGATGGAAGCACCGGACGACGTGGAATGGGCAAACCCGGTGTACATGAGCTGGTCGGCGAAGATAACGGTTTCCTTCAGCCCGACATTGCGGTAGCAGTCGTTGATCAGGCTCGAGATCGCCTTCTTGTCCATCGTCCTGTTGACCGAGGAAAACGGCAGTTCCCTGGGCACCACGTCATAGAGCAGCACGCGGCCGACAGTGGTATCCGTCAGCTTGAGCCCGGCGACCGGCATGCCGTCGTCCGGGGTCGCGAAATCGGGCACCCGGACCTTGATCCGCGCATGCAGTTCGACTTCGCCGGCATGATAGGCGCGGTGCACCTCGTCAGTGTCCGCGAAGACCATCCCCTCGCCCCTGGCATTGACCATTTCCCGGGTCATGTAGTAGATGCCCAGTACCACGTCCTGGGAAGGCACGATGATGGGCTGACCGCTTGCCGGCGAGAGAATGTTGTTGGTCGACATCATGAGCGCCCGGGATTCGAGCTGTGCCTCGAGGGTCAACGGAACGTGTACCGCCATCTGGTCGCCGTCGAAGTCCGCGTTGTAGGCCGTGCAGACCAGCGGATGCAACTGGATGGCCTTGCCCTCGATCAGCACCGGCTCGAACGCCTGAATGCCCAGGCGGTGCAGGGTCGGCGCCCGGTTCAGGAGAACCGGATGCTCGCGGATGACTTCCGCCAGGATATCCCAGACCTCGGCGGTTTCACGCTCCACCATCTTCTTCGCGGCCTTGATGGTGGTCGCGAGCCCCCGGGCCTCCAGCTTGCCGAAAATGAACGGCTTGAACAGTTCGAGCGCCATCTTCTTGGGCAGGCCGCACTGGTGCAGCTTCAGGGTGGGGCCCACGACGATCACCGAGCGCCCGGAATAGTCCACCCGCTTGCCGAGCAGGTTCTGCCGGAATCGCCCCTGCTTGCCCTTGATCATGTCGGCCAGGGATTTCAGGGGCCGCTTGTTGGAACCCGTGATGGCGCGGCCCCGGCGTCCGTTGTCGAGCAGCGCATCGACCGACTCCTGCAGCATGCGTTTTTCGTTGCGGACAATGATGTCCGGCGCGGACAGGTCCAGGAGCCGTTTCAGACGGTTGTTCCTGTTGATTACCCGGCGGTAAAGGTCGTTCAGGTCCGATGTGGCGAAACGGCCGCCGTCGAGCGGGACCAGGGGCCGCAGATCCGGCGGCAGGACCGGAAGCACCGTCAGGATCATCCACTCCGGCCGGTTGCCGGAATTGACGAAGGCTTCCATGAGCTTCAACCGCTTGGAAAGCTTCTTGATCTTGGTTTCCGAATTCGTGGCGGGGATCTCTTCCCTGAGCCTCGCGATTTCCCCTTCCATGTCCATGGAGAGCAGGAACTGCTGAATGGCCTCGGCGCCCATCCGGGCCTCGAACTCGTCGCCGAATTCCTCGAGTTTCGCGTAGTACTCTTCGTCGGTGAGGAGCTGCCCGATTTCAAGGTCGGTCAGCCCGGGGTCGATGACAACGTATGACTCGAAGTAGAGGACGCGCTCTATGTCGCGAAGGGTCATGTCGAGCAACAGCCCGATCCGGGAAGGCAGCGACTTCAGAAACCAGATATGGGCAACGGGGCTCGCGAGCTCGATGTGCCCCATCCGCTCGCGCCGCACCTTGGCCAGGGTCACCTCCACTCCGCATTTCTCGCAGATCACGCCCCGGTGCTTGAGCCGCTTGTACTTGCCGCACAGGCATTCGTAGTCCTTGACCGGGCCGAATATGCGCGCGCAGAACAGGCCGTCGCGCTCCGGCTTGAAAGTCCGGTAGTTGATGGTCTCGGGTTTCTTGACCTCGCCGAACGACCAGGACCGGATCATCTCCGGCGAAGCCAAACCGATACGAAGCGAGTCGAACTCGTTCGTGTCCCCTTGATCCTTCAATAGATTCAGCAAGTCCTTCAAGGTCTTCCTCCGGCTGCCATTCGTTCAGTTTTCCCGCTTCTCACCAGGGCGCTCATTCGGTTTCGAGTTCGATGTCGATGCCGAGCGAGCGGATTTCCTTCACCAGCACGTTGAAGGACTCCGGCATCCCGGCTTCCATGCGGAAGTTGCTGTCGACGATATTCTTGTACATGGTGGTTCGGCCCGCCACATCGTCGGACTTGACCGTCAGCATTTCCTGCAATGTATAGGCGGCGCCGTAGGCCTCCAGCGCCCAGACTTCCATTTCTCCGAAGCGCTGGCCGCCGAACTGTGCCTTGCCGCCCAGCGGCTGCTGGGTCACCAGGCTGTAGGAGCCGGTGGACCGGGCATGCATCTTGTCGTCTACCAGGTGGTTCAGCTTGAGCATGTACATGAAGCCGAGCGTTACCGGGCGGTCGAACCGCTCCCCCGTGCGTCCGTCGTAGAGGACCGCCTGGCCGTTTTCCGGCAGGCCGGCCAATGCCAGCATCCGCTTGATCTCGTTTTCGCTGGCGCCATCGAAAACCGGGGTGGAAATCGGCAACCCGTCGCGCAGGTTCTCGGCCAGTTCCCTGAGTTCCCCTTCATTCAGCGACTTGAGATTCTCCTGCCGTTCACCGATGGTGTTGTACACCTCGTGCAGGTACTCCCTGAGTTCCGCGTTCTTCGTCTGCGCTTCGAGTAACGCATTGATCTGGATGCCGATTCCCTTGGCCGCCCAGCCCAGGTGCGCCTCCAGGACCTGTCCCACGTTCATGCGCGACGGCACGCCGAGCGGATTCAGAACGATGTCCACCGGCTCGCCGTTTTCATCGAACGGCATGTCCTCCACCGGCATGATCACCGAGATCACTCCCTTGTTGCCATGCCGGCCGGCCATCTTGTCACCGGGCTGAATACGCCGCTTGATGGCAAGGTAGACCTTGACGATCTTCAGTACGCCGGGGGCCAGGTCATCGCCGCTTTCGAGCTTCGAGCGCTTGTCGGCGTAGTTGGCATCGAGCGCTTCCCGGCGCTCGTTGAGTTGCTCCTCCGCCCGCTCTAGCTGGGTGTTGAGCGCATCGTCGGCCATGCGGATTCCGAACCAGTCGTCCCGCTCCAGCCCGTCGAGATACTCCGCATCGACGACCTTGTCGCGGACGCCGCCCGGACCGCTCGCCACCTTGTTGCCGTTCAGTGCCGCTCCGAGGCGCTCGAACGTGGCGGTTTCCACGATGCGATACTCGTCATCGAGGTCTTTCCTGATCTCCGCCAGTTCGTCCTGCTCTATGTCGCGGGCGCGCTGATCCTTTTCGACGCCGTCGCGGGTGAACACCCGGACATCGATTACCGTGCCCTTGACGCTGGTCGGAACCCGGAGCGAGGTGTCCTTAACGTCCGACGCCTTTTCGCCGAAAATCGCACGCAGCAGTTTCTCCTCCGGCGTAAGCTGCGTCTCGCCCTTGGGCGTGACCTTGCCGACCAGGATATCGCCGGCGCCGACCTCCGCCCCGATGTAGACGATGCCGGACTCGTCGAGTTTCGACAGCGCACCCTCTCCGACGTTGGGAATGTCGCCGGTAATCTCTTCCGGACCGAGCTTCGTGTCCCGGGCGATGCAGGTCAGCTCCTGGATGTGAACGCTGGTGAAGCGGTCCTCCTGGACGACCCGTTCCGAGACGAGGATGGAGTCCTCGAAGTTGTAGCCGTTCCAGGGCATGAAGGCGACGCGCATGTTCTGGCCCAGCGCCAGCTCACCGGTATCCACCGAAGGGCCGTCCGCCAGGATATCGTTACGGGCGATCCTGTCGCCCGGCTTCACCAGCGGCCGCTGGTTGATGCAGGTGTTCTGGTTGGACCGGGTGAACTTGGTGAGGTTGTAGATATCGACGCCGGCCTCCCCGGCTTCGGTTTCCGCATCGGCCACGCGGACCACAACCCTTCCCGCATCCACGCTGTCGACCAGGCCGCCCCGTTCGGCGATTACGCAGACTCCGGAGTCGCGGGCAACATGGCGTTCCATGCCGGTGCCCACCAGCGGTTTCTCCGTGCGCAACGTAGGTACTGCCTGACGCTGCATGTTCGAACCCATGAGCGCCCGGTTGGCATCGTCGTGCTCCAGGAACGGTATCAGCGACGCGGCGATGGAAACCACCTGCTTGGGCGAGACGTCCATGAAGTTGACGTTCTCCGGCGCTGTCTTGGTGAACTCGTTCTGGTGGCGGACATCGACGAGGTCGCCGACAAAAGCGCCCTTTTCGTCCAGCGTCGAACTCGCCTGGGCGATGACGTATTCCGCCTCGTCGATGGCGGACAGGTACTCGATGTGCCTGGTGACCTTGCCGTTGACGACTTTCCGGTAGGGCGATTCGAGAAAACCGTATTCATTGGTGCGCGCATACGCCGCCAGGCTGTTGATCAGCCCGATGTTCGGCCCCTCGGGCGTCTCGATCGGGCAGACGCGCCCGTAATGGGTGGGATGCACATCCCGAACCTCGAAACCGGCCCGCTCACGGGTCAGACCGCCCGGCCCGAGGGCCGACACGCGGCGCTTGTGGGTGACCTCGGAGAGGGGATTGTTCTGGTCCATGAACTGGGAAAGCTGGCTCGAACCGAAAAACTCCTTGATGGCGGCGGCCACGGGCTTGGCATTGATCATGTCCTGGGGCATGAGCCCTTCGGACTCGGCCAGGGACAACCGCTCCTTCACCGCCCGCTCCACACGGATCAGCCCGACGCGGAACTGGTTCTCGGACATCTCGCCGACCGAGCGGACCCGGCGGTTGCCGAGGTGATCGATATCGTCCACCGAACCGCGCCCGTTGCGGATGTCGATCAGCGTCTTGAGGACATCGATGATGTCTTCCTTCGTGAGGATGCCCTCGCCCGTGATGGCATCGCGGCCGAGGCGGCGATTGAACTTCATGCGCCCCACGGCGGACAGGTCGTAGCGCTCCTTGGCGAAGAACAGGTTGTTGAAAAGGTTCTCGGCAGCTTCGCGCGTCGGCGGCTCGCCCGGACGCATCATCCGGTAGATTTCCACCAGCGCTTCGAGGCGATTGCTCGTGAGGTCGATGCGCAGGGTATCCGAGATATAAGGTCCGCAGTCGAGATCGTTCGTGTAGATGGTCTCGATCCTGGAGACGCCGAGTTCGAGCAAGCGGTCGAATACTTCTTCGGTAATGACCGAATTGCAGGGCAGCAGGATCTCGCCGGTCGATTCGTCGACGACGTCCTTGGCGGTGACGCGATCGAGCAGGTAATCCCGGGGTATGTCGAGGCGCTTCAGCCCGCTGTCCTGAAGGAGCCGCACATGGCGCGCCGTGATACGGCGCCCCGCTTCGACAATGACATCACCCTGCCGGTTCTTGATGTCGAACGAGGCAACTTCCCCCCGCAGGCGTTCCGGCTGGAGGTCCACCGAAAACCCGTTCTTCTTGACGTGAAAGACGTTCTTGTCGAAGAACATGTCGAGGATGTCTTCGCTGGAATACTCGAATGCCCTCAGGATGATGGTGGCCGGCAGCTTGCGGCGCCGGTCGATACGGACGAAGACGCAGTCTTTGGGATCGAATTCGAAGTCGAGCCAGGAGCCGCGATAGGGGATGACCCGGGCCGAATAGAGCAGCTTGCCGGAACTGTGGGTCTTGCCCCGGTCATGGTCGAAGAAAACCCCCGGCGAACGGTGCAACTGGGAAACGACGACCCGCTCCGTACCGTTGATGATGAAAGTGCCGTTTTCGGTCATGAGGGGAATCTCGCCCATGTAGACTTCCTGTTCCCTCACTTCCTTGACTTTTTTCGCGGAAGACTCGCGGTCGTAAATGACCAGGCGCACCTTGACCCGCAGCGGCGCGGCAAAAGTGACACCGCGCAGCACGCATTCCTTGACATCGAATACGGGCTGTCCGAGCCGGTACTCCACGTAGCGCAGCTCCGCGTTTCCGGAATAGCTCTGGATCGGGAACACCGATTGGAAAGCGGCGTGCAGCCCGACTCTTTCCCGCTTGGCGGGCTTCGTGGCGGCCTGCAGGAACTTCCCGTAGGAATCCACCTGGATTGCCAGCAGGTAGGGAAGCTGCATGGACTCGGTGAGCTTGCCGAAGTCTTTGCGAATGCGCTTTTTCTCGGTGAAGCTATACGCCATTCGAATCTCCCACGCTTGCGCGTTCTCGTGTCGACAGGAAGCCGACGCCACTGCCGGGCGTCGGCGGATATGCGCCGGCCGGGCCCAACTACTTGAGCTCGACCTGTGCGCCGGCTTCTTCGAGCTGTTTCTGGATGTCTTCGGCTTCTTCCCTGGTGGCCCCTTCCTTGACCGGCGACGGGGCGCCGTCCACCAGTGCTTTCGCTTCCTTGAGGCCGAGGCCGGTGATCGCGCGAACCGTCTTGATCACGTTGACCTTCTTGTCACCGAAGGCAAGCAGCATGACGTCGAACTCGGTCTGTTCCTCGGCGCCGGCGTCGCCGCCCGCATCGCCGTTGACCGCCGCCGGAACCGCCGCGACCGCGGCCGCCGCGGAGACGCCGAACTTCTCCTCCATGGCCTGAATAAGCTCCACCACCTCCATGACGCTCATTTCGGCGATGGCGTTCAGGATGTCATCTTTGGACAATGCCATTTTCTCGATCTCCTCGAATCTTCAATCGTGTTCCTGCCTTCCCGGCCGCACCCGTTCGTGAACAGGCGCGGCTAGTTGCCGGATTCCTTGGCGTCGCGAATCGCGGCCAGCGTTCGCGCCAGCTTGCCGGGCACCTCCCCGAGCGTTCTGGCGAGTTTCGCAATGGGGGCCTGCATGGTGGCCATCAGCATCGCAAGGGCTTCTTCCCGTGTCGGCAGCGCGGCAATGCGGTTGATCTCACCCGCATCGAGCAACTCCCCGCCGATCGCCAGGGCCTTGACGCTCAGCGCGTCGTATTCCCGGACGCAGTCCTTCAGCAACCGGGCCGCGGTGCCGGGCTCGCCCCTGGAGAACGCCAGCAGCGTGGGCCCGACCAGCGCGTCGTTCAGGCACTCGTATTCGGTTCCTTTCACGGCGCGCCTGACCAGCGTGTTGCGCACCACTTTCAGGTACACGCCGTCTCCCCGCGCCCTCCGGCGCAGATCCGTCATTTCGCCGACCGTCATCCCGCGGTAGTCGACGAGTACCGCCGAGAGCGCCTCGCCCGCCTCCCTGTTGACTTCCGCTACGATGTCCTGTTTCTGATTCAGCCTCAGTGCCACCTGGCAACTCCTGTTCCCCTGGCCGTCCGGGTTTGCTTGCCTAAATGTCCAGGGTCGACTGGTCGATGGGAACACCGGGCCCCATCGTCGTCGACAATGTGATCTTCTTCAGGTACACGCCCTTGGCGGCGGCAGGCTTGGCCTTCTTGAGATCCGAAACCAGCGCCTCGACGTTCTCCCTGATCTGTTCCGCGGTGAAGCCCACCTGGCCGACGCTGCCGTGGACGATGCCACCGCGGTCGGTACGATACTTGACCTGGCCGGCCTTGGCGTTGTTGACAGCCGTTTCCACATCGGCGGTCACGGTGCCGGTTTTCGGGTTGGGCATGAGGCCCCGGGGGCCGAGCAGCCTGCCCAGTTTTCCGACCACGCGCATGGTGTCCGGCGTCGCGATGATCACGTCGAAATTCAGGTCGCCGCCCTGCAGCCGTTCGGCCAGGTCATCGAGGCCGACCACGTCCGCGCCGGCGGCTTGCGCCCGCTCAGCCTGGTCACCCTGGGCGAACACGGCGACGCGGGCCGTTTTACCGGTACCGTGGGGCAGGGTGGTCGCTCCCCGCAGGGTCTGGTCCGACCGGCGTACATCCACGCCGAGGTTCACCGAGACGTCGATGCTTTCCTTGAATTTCGTGTTCGACAACTCGGACAGCAACGACACGGCTTCGTCAATCGGGTAGTCCCTGTGCTTGTCGGCGCGTTCGGCGATGGCGCGCATGCGTTTGGTCAGCCTGGCCACTAGACAGCCTCCAGTTCCACTTCGATACCGGCGCTTCTGGCGCTGCCGGCGATTGTCCTTACCGCGGCATCCATGTCCGCGGCGGTCAGGTCCGGATCCTTGAGCCTCGCGATTTCCTCGAGCTGGGCCCGCGTGACCCGGCCGACCTTGTTGAGGTTCGGCGTGCCGCTGCCCTTGTCTATGCGGGCAGCCTTGCGCAAGAGCACCGATGCGGGAGGCGTCTTCATGATGAAGCTGAAGGTGCGGTCGGCGTAGACGGTGATCACCACCGGGGTGGGCATGCCCTGTTCGAGGCTCTGGGTCTGGGCATTGAACGCCTTGCAGAAGTCCATGATGTTGACACCGTGCTGGCCCAGTGCCGGGCCGACCGGCGGACTCGGGTTGGCCTGCCCCGCCGGCACCTGCAGCTTGATATACGCGCTTACTCTCTTCGTGCTCTTTGCCATGTCAGTTTCCCGACGCGGAGCGCCCCTGGCGCCGCCGCAATTCGCTTCAGCCCTTTTCCACCTGGTCGAAGTCCAGTTCCACCGGCGTCGAGCGTCCGAAGATCGTCACCGATACGCGCAGGCGGTTCTTCTCGTAGTTGACCTCTTCGACCATGCCGTTGAAGTCGTTGAACGGCCCGTCGACCACCCGCACATACTCGCCAGGCTCGTAGACTGTCTTGGGCCGGGCCTTCTCGCTGCCCGCATCGACGCGGTCGAGAATCGCACCGGCTTCCCTGTCCGTGAGCGGCGCGGGATGATCCGCCGTACCGCCGATGAAACCCATCACCCGGGGGGTTTCGTTCACCAGATGCCAGGTCTCGTCGTTCAGTTCCATCTCAACCAGCACATAGCCGGGGAAGAACTTGCGCTCGCTGCGGCGCTTCTGGCCGGCCCGCATCTCCACCACGGGTTCCGCGGGCACCATGATCCTGCCGAAGCATTCCTTGAGCGGCGACAGGTCCACCCGCTCCTGCAGGGTGCGTGCCACGTTCTTCTCGAACCCGGAGTAGGCATGCACCACATACCACTTTTTCTGCCTTGCGGTCGCTTCCGACATCTCAACTATCCGATTACGGAGGACACCAGCCAACTGAGCCCCGAATCCAGGAGCCACAGGATCAGTGCGAACACCAGCACGAGCACCAGCACGATAACCGTTGTCTGCAGCGTCTCCTGCCGGGTCGGCCAGACGACCCTTCGTATTTCGGCCCGCGACTCCTTGAACAGCGTCCAGATGGCGCGCCCGCGCTCGGTCTGCAACGCAATGCCCGTGGCCACCACCGCGATACCGATCAGCCCGAGCACCCTGAGCAACAGCGACTCGTCCTGGTAATACCAGTTGCCGAATATGCCAAGCCCCAGCAGGGCGGCGGTCAACAGCCACTTCAGCCAGTCGAAGGCCGCCATTGTTTCGGTGCCGGCGTTCATGACGGCGGCTCCGAAACGGCGCCGGTTCGGCGTCCCGCCAGGCGGCAGCGCCCTTCGTCGGCGACCGGAAATTCAGGATGCTGTCTCATTTCGAAAAAAACACGCCCTTCATGGGGTTGTGGGCCAGCCGACCCTGGCAGGCCAGGAGGGAATCGAACCCCCAACCTGCGGTTTTGGAGACCGCTGCTCTGCCAATTGAGCTACTGGCCTTATGTACCTACTGTTCGATCTTTCGTTCGATCTCCTGTTCGCAGACAAAGCCGTCAGATCAGTCAGGTTCGTGCCGGTGACCGTGTTCGGGTCGGCCCGAGGCTTCGCCCAGTCAGTTCGTGATCTTGGTAACGACTCCCGCTCCGACCGTGCGGCCGCCCTCGCGGATGGCGAAGCGCTGACCTTCTTCCATGGCAATGGGCGAGATAAGCTGAACGGCCATGTTCACGTTGTCGCCGGGCATGACCATCTCGACATCCTTCGGCAACTCGACGGTGCCGGTCACATCGGTGGTCTCGAAGAAAAACTGCGGGCGGTAGCCCTTGAAGAACGGCGTATGGCGCCCGCCTTCGTCCTTGGACAGCACATAGACTTCCGCATCGAATTCGGTATGCGGGGTGATGCTCCGCGGAACCGCGAGCACCTGGCCGCGTTCCACCCCGTCGCGCTTGATGCCGCGCAGCAGCACGCCGACGTTCTCGCCCGCACGGCCCTCGTCGAGCAGCTTGCGGAACATCTCCACGCCGGTGCAGGTGGTCTGCTGGGTTTCCCTGATACCGACGATCTCGACTTCGTCACCGACTTTCACGATGCCCCGGGCGATGCGGCCCGTTACCACGGTGCCGCGGCCGGCGATGGAGAAGACATCCTCGATCGGCATCAGGAACGGCTGGTCGACGGGGCGTTCGGGTTGCGGGATATAGTCGTCGAGCGACTCGAGGAGCGAGTTGATGGACTGGGTGCCGTATTCGCTGTCTTCGCCCTCGAGCGCCTTGAGCGCGCTGCCGATGACGATGGGCGTGTCGTCCCCCGGGAAGTCGTACTGATCGAGCAGTTCCCGCACCTCCATTTCGACGAGCTCGATGAGTTCCTCGTCGTCGACCATGTCGGCCTTGTTCATGTAGACGACAATGCGGGGTACGCCGACCTGGCGGGAAAGAAGGATGTGTTCCCGGGTTTGGGGCATGGGGCCGTCGGCGGCGGAAACCACCAGAACGGCGCCGTCCATCTGCGCCGCGCCGGTAATCATGTTCTTGACGTAGTCCGCATGCCCGGGGCAGTCGACGTGGGCATAGTGACGCTCGTCGCTTTCGTATTCGACGTGCGCCGTGGCGATGGTGATACCCCGTGCCTTCTCTTCCGGGGCGTTGTCGATCTGGTCGAACTCCCGGATTTCGCCGCCGCGCGCCGCCGCGCACACCATGGTGAGCGCCGCGGTCAGCGTGGTCTTGCCGTGGTCGACATGACCGATCGTACCCACGTTGACATGGGGTTTGGTCCGCTCGAAACGTTCTTTAGCCATTTTTTCCTCGTGATGTCCTCAGGTTTTCCTTGCCTCAAGGCTCAAGGCCCAATACTGGTGCTCACAATCGGATTCGAACCGATGACCTCTTCCTTACCAAGGAAGTGCTCTACCTGCTGAGCTATGTGAGCAACGCCAACTAACGCCAACCAACGCCAACAATCGATTCAGCCATCCGGCGAGCATGGAGCGGGTAGCGGGACTTGAACCCGCGTCATCAGCTTGGAAGGCTGAGGTTCTACCCCTGAACTATACCCGCCGTATCACCCGCCGCATCCGGCACTCTGGTGGTGGGGGAAGGATTCGAACCTTCGAAGGCTGAGCCGTCAGATTTACAGTCTGATCCCTTTGGCCACTCGGGAACCCCACCTGAAACCAGTTGCCGCTGCTACCTGACCTGCCTCCAGCGCCGGCGCGATTCCGGCTTTCCAAAACGCAAAACACGCCATGCATTCACGGCCCCTGCCGGGAACGCACGACGCAACATTTCCATTCGGCAACAGCTCACGCCGCCACCCTCGCTTACCCGCATTCAAACCGCTCGAACGCCGACTCCACGCCGCCAAGCCGTTGGAACGCTTGCCATTTTTGCCGCGCGCCCAGCCGCATCCACAGGCGATGCTCTGGTGCCGCCACAAGGAATCGAACCCTGGACCTTCTCATTACAAGTGAGTTGCTCTACCGGCTGAGCTATGGCGGCTCAAAATGGGAGCCGGATTCTATAGAAACCGGTGGTCCGGCGCAACGATTCCGCAATCGCCCGCGGGGGGCAGTTCGGCCGCGGAAATCCGCTCCAGACGGGCCACCAGATGGAATGCGGGGGCGGAGCGCCGCAATTCCCTCAGATGGACGAGGTAACCCAGTGCCTCGATACGTTCCTGCCGGGCCAATGCCCGTGCCCGATCGGCGAAAACGCCCACCTCCAGCGACCGGGCGAAGGCGCCTTGCGCGACGACATGGCTTTCGATCGACTGGGATCTGAGTTCCTCGCGAACGCGGCGAGCCGCGTCGAATGAGCCAACCGGACCCACCAGCAGCAGGTAGTCCGGCCCGGCACCCAACCGTCCCGAAATCAGGTCCGTTTGCCCTCCCATGGCCTCGATTCGCGCAATCAGCGGGTCCATCGCGGCCGACTCCGCAAACGGGCCCCAGGCGGCGCATATCCACCGTCCTGGAACCGCCTCCTCCATAAACCGCGGTTCCGGCAACGCAAGGCTCCACAGCCGGTCCCGGATTCCGTCATGCAACGTCAACGCAACGGCAATGTTCACCAGAATCGCAGCGGCCAACCAGGCCATCCCGCTTCCGCGCAACTCAGACATCCCGCCGCAACGAAACCTCGCCGCCATTGAACCGGCGCTCCCCGTCCGGCCCCCGCACCCGCAACTCGCCGTCGTCGGTCACGCCCGTCACGACGCCTTCAAACTCGGCGTTGCCGTGCAGGATGCGGCAATGCCGGCCGTGGCAGGTGTGCACCTCGTCATAGGTGGATCGCATCCCCCGGAAACCGGATCGTTTGAATTCGTCGACGTAGCGAATCACGGCCGACACCAGTTCGGCGGCCAGCACATCGCGGCCGTCCTCGACGCCATGCTCTCTGAGATCGGCGACGTCCTGGCCGATGGCCGCCCGTACGTCATGGGGCATTTCCACGTTGAGCCCGATCCCGATCACGCATTCCAGGGGCCGGCGATGCGCGATCAGCTCAATGAGGATGCCGCAAGCCTTGGCGCCCCCGACAAGCACGTCGTTGGGCCACTTCAGCGAGACATCCGCCACCCCGTGCCCCTCGATCATGTCCGCAACGGCAAGCCCCACAACGAGGCTCAACGCCCCCGCATCCCTCGGCGTACCCCCCAGCGAGAACCCCAGGCTCAGCGTAAGATTGCGGGCAAAAGGACTGACCCAGCTCCGCCCGCGCCTCCCCCGCCCGGCGGTCTGCAGTTCCGCAAACCAGCACAGCCCGTCCACGGAACCCGCCTGGGCCGCTGCAGTCATCCGGCTATTGGTCGAGTCAATGACCAGATGCACTTCCGGGTCCCGCAACCACGCGGCTGCTTCGGGCGAGAGACCCTCACGAATCCGCTCGATGTCCAGGATCTTCGTGTCCGGCGACAACAGCACCATGCCGTCTCGAACAACAAGACCCATCTCGCCGGGCGTGACCGAAATCCTGTCGAATTCAGACTCCGGGAGGCTGTCGCCAATTGCCAGCCGATCGAGCAATCCCTTCAGCCGCTGTTCGTCAAACGGAGTCATCCAACCCGCAATCATCTGCGTGGCATCGATCAGACAAATCGAAGCTCAATGAGAAGAGAAAGTTTTCCCTGGCGCGCCGGGTCGCTGACGTCATAGGAACAATACTGAATCTCGGGAAAGAGTTCGCATGCGGGGCTTCCCTTTCGGCGCGTTAAGCTCGTCTGAAAGCCTTGCGTTTCGCTGGACAATGTGGCCGTGCGCCTAATGGTAAGCGCCGCATGCGAACTCGCTTTCCGGTGTTGGAGGTTGTTCCATGAAAGATTG
>JAPPHD010000008.1 GCA_028821125.1 Gammaproteobacteria bacterium | reverse complement strand
TGAGAAAGTGCGGATGCAGCGACTGCGGCACGCCCTTGCGCAGCCAGTCCATCGAGTCGGCCGGTGCGACACCCACCGGCGGCGGAGCGTCCCGCTCAAGGACCGTGACGGAGATTCCCTGCCGGGTAATCGCGAGCGCGCTCATCAGGCCGCCGATGCCGGCGCCCACGACCGCCACCTTGCGAATATTCATGTCGGCCATGTCGGCGCCGCTTTCACCTTCGGGCCGCTATCCGCCCCGAAGGAAGCTGTCGATGAGCCGTGCCGTTCCCTGCGGATCGGACTCGACAAAGAAATGCCCGCCATCCACCACCTCGGCACTGAGGTTGGGAAAGTGACGGCTGAACGAATCGAACGACGGGTCTCCCACCGGGATGCCCGCTTCGTTGAGGCTGCCTCCAGCCACCTCGACCAGGTATCGGCCAAAGAGCCACAGGGTTTCGCCATGGTAGGTCTTGTGACGGTCTTCAGGCGCGAAGTCGAGGTACTCGGCGGCGACCTCGCCGTTGTGCCACATCCGGCCCATCTCGTCGTGGGGAACGCGTTCGTAACGTTCGCCGTTGGGGGCACCCGAATCGGGCATCACCCGATGAAACTGCATGCTGCGGTAGTAGTTGCAACTAACCCTTGTGGCATCGCCCTGCTCGTAGGGGATCGTGTACGCATTGAGCACCTCGTCGGTCGCCCACGGCTCCGGTGCCGTCAGTTCGGGCGACTGGAACTCAACCGGGCAACCCGGCGGTGGCGGAAGCCCCCGATCCTGACCACCGACTACGGAAGCGATGAAGTCACGCGCCCTTGTGCTGAAAAAGCGCTCCACGCGGTCGCCGTCCATGAACCAGTAGTAATACTGAACGAAAACGGGCCAGCCGGTGCAGATGGTGTCCAGCAGGCACAGGCGTTCGACCCGCTCGCCGTGATCGAGCGCCAGCTTCACCGCAATGATCCCGCCCCAGTCGTGGGCCACGATGGGGCAGCGCTCGATGTCGAGCGCGTCCATGAAGTCAACGATGTCCCGGGCCAGCCGCGCCCGGTCGTATCCATCGGGCGGCGCTTCCGTGTCGCCATGGCCTCGTGTGTCCGGTGCCAGCACGCGCCAGTTGTCAGCCAGTTCTCCGGCTACCCCGACCCACTCCCTGGACGTTTCGGGCCAGCCGTGAATGGCGATCACGGGCGACCCCTCGCCCTGTTCCAGATAGTGCATCCGCAGGGCCGGCGTTTTGACGAATTTGCTTTTCATCGCCGCATTTATATATCAAGTATGCGAAAAAAATCAACGCATAGAGTATGTAAATTTACTTTGTACGGCAATAAGCGCAGATTTTCTGAACATTAGAAAAAGGTGTGAGTCGCATGCAACCGCTGGTCGGACTGGAGCGCGTGGTCGGGTTCTAACTCGCCGCCCCAGGATGCGGGGTGTAGTCACCCGAGAATCTCGAAAGCGACGTACCGGTGGCCTCGCTTGATGCGGTAAGTGGCGAAGTCGCCGCGATCGATCGAAAAAACCCTGCGGGTACTGCGGGCTTCCGCCATCGCTACCAGCGAGGCATCGGCGAAATCCATCGGTGCGTCGGCGTATTGCACCATCAGTTCAAAGCAGCGCTGCAACGCGTCTTCGTCCAGAAGCAGCACCTTCAGCCCTCCTTCGGAGATGAAATCCATGAGATTCAATGCGCCGGCGCTCGAAGGGCCGAGCAGATGAAACGTCTCGGTCAGGACCGCAACGGTGGTCGCTATGGGCTCGTCAATTGCCCGGAGTGTTTCGATGCATCGTAGATGCGCGGCATCGCTTTGGTCGAACAGGGCGACCAGCGGCCCGGCATCAACCAGGATCATCGTCCGTGTTTCTTGCGAATGATCTCCGAGACCCGTTCTTTCCTGTCGTTAGCCGGCGCAACTGCATCGCCCGAGGGGCCGAGATCGAGACGACGATAGACCTCATACGGCTTCCTTGACGCGCTTTTTTCCGCAATCGATGCGTACGCGTGCAATCCGCGTTTGAGCACGGCAGAAATGGACAGCCCGGTCGCTTTCCGCAAGTCAGCCAGGGTCCGTTCCGCTTCGTCGTCCAGCCGGACTGTCCTGATACTCATGGTCAACGTCCCCAGCTGTTGTAATATGAACTGTATTACATATTTTGCGGACGTTCCAGCCAATCTCCCCATTGGCCGAAAGTTCGGCGCCGATCACCGGCGCCGCTCCCTGAACGCGGAACGCGATGGACGAGTGGTTTCCCTCTACCCCTGTTTGCAGCGGCTCGAACGTCAGGCCCTTTTTGCATTTCAAACATGCTGGCCATGTCGCGGTAGTACTGTGTTACAGAAGCCTTGCTTCCGTAGTGATCGCCTCAGGGACCGTGGTTCGTGAGGATCTTCCCCGGTAGGGCCGTTGTGCAGTTGCCCGCCTCGACGATCGATTCGCCGCCGACAATGACATGGTCAATGCCTTGAGCGCGACAGATGCGTCGGTACTCGCCGCCCGGCAGGTCTTGCACGAGGTCGTATCGGTCGCGGTTGAAGCCGAGCCGGTCGAGGTCGTAGACGACCAGGTCGGCGGCGTAGCCCTTGCGGAGTTCGCCGCGCTTCGAGAGGCCGACCACGCGTGCCGGAAGGCTTGAGAGGCGCC
The DNA here is from genome assembly GCA_028821125.1 of Gammaproteobacteria bacterium. Taxonomy (GTDB): domain Bacteria; phylum Pseudomonadota; class Gammaproteobacteria; order Pseudomonadales; family Azotimanducaceae; genus Azophilus. The sequence goes on along the minus strand of JAPPHD010000008.1, from coordinate 24,753 downwards.
AGTGGATCTGTTCGAGCGTGAATCGCTGCTCATCGCGGGCCATCCAAGTCAGCAGGTCCGTGGAGTATTGCCCTCCCGAGTAGAACTTCACGTGGGCACCGCCGTCGGACGTCCCCGGGATCACCCGCTCGTTGCGCAGGATCTCCTGGTGCATCTTCAGATCATGGCTCATGGCTTCGCTGGTGCGGAAGTCGGCGAGGCCGTTGCTGTCAACGACAATCTCGAAGAAGGCATCGGTGATGTGCAGCCCCTCGCGCCTAGCGACCTCGGCGAGCAGGGCGCCTTCATAGGGGCCGAAGCGTTCCGAGCCGTGGGCATCGACCAGCAGCCATGTGTCGATCGGTCCACCCGCCGGTATCATGACGGCGGGGTCGTAATTCTCCCGCATGCGCCTACGGAAGTCGGGGTCGGCCGCCTTGCGCACCTTGTCCCGGGCATCACCGCAGCTCGTGAACTCACGCAGCTCGGGATTGAAGTCCCATCCGCTGTTGTCGATGGCGTTGAACTCGGTCCATGAGCGGTGCGAGAACGACTGGCTGTACACCTCGAGGCCCTCGTCGGCGCAGTCATCCAGAAACGCCAGCACGTCGCGATGCGTGTCGAGGGTGTCGAATGGCGTGATGATGTTGTGGAGCACCGGGCGCCCGCTGATTCGGGCCAGCTCGGCGGCGACTTCCCGGTGGTTGACGGCGCCGGGCACCTCGACGAGTGCGTGAATCATGCCGTCACCCCGCTCTCGCAGAACCCGCGCGAGGTTGTAGGCCTCCTCGACCGCCATGCCGTCCGAAGGCATGACGCTCCCGTCGAAGTCCACGTGCGTGTTGTGTTCCTGGAGGTAGGAGAAGGCGAAGCCAATCGCCCCGGCATCCATCGCCTCACTGAGCAACTCCCGCATGCGAGCGCGCTCAATATCTGTGGCCGGTCGGCTCTTCGCCGCATCGATACCCATCACATAGATCATGAGCGGGTTCATGGGCAGGTAGGTCGCCACGTTGACGCCCTTCGGAACACGCCGGAGGTGCTCCATGTATTCCGGAAAGGTGGTCCAATCCCAGCCGAGCGCCTCACGCATCGCCGCGTAGGGCACCTGTTCGGTGTTCTGCATCATCAGCATGTAGCGATCGCGAACCTCCGGGTCCGCCTCGCAGGGGGCGAAGCCGAAGCCGCAGTTGCCCACCACCACCGTGGTCGTGCCGTGCCAACTCGATCCGGTGCAATAGGGGTCCCAGTGAATCTGGGCATCGTAGTGGGTGTGTACGTCAATGACGCCCGGCGCAACGATGCAGCCGTCCGCGTCGATGGTGCGGCGTGCCTGCCGGGCATCGAGCCCGGGCGCAATCTCGACGATGAGGCCGTTCCTGATTCCCAGGTCCGCCTTGAAGCGATCATTGCCCGTTCCGTCGATGACGGTTCCGTTCTGTACGATGAGATCGAAGGTCATGCTTGTTCCTTTCGGTGGTGGATCGCTGCGGGATCCCGGTTGATCTCGGTGCCCTTGGGTTGCCTGTCTGTTCTCAATTCAGGGCGATGCCAGCCATTTCACCACGCCCCGGCCTGCCGCGCTTCAGACGCCTTGTTGCGGGTGGCGACCGGCATTCAACCACGCACGCGCCAGCCGCGGCCAGGCGGGGCGAATGCATCGGCGTCCGCAGCGGGAAGTTGGTGACGGATGCGGGCCGGCATCGCCCCTACCGCCTCCGGTGACGACGAGCGATGATCCTTTCATTGCGATGCTCCTGTTGAACGCACCTCCGAGTGCAGCAATTGCGTTCGGCACCCGCGTGCTGACCCTGATCGCCGCAGCCCTCGGGTGGGGAGTGAAACGTTTCCTCTTAACCGCATTTATACATTAGATTTTGGGGTGGAGACAACGCATAGAGTAGCAAAAATTGACTTTGGTCAACAATAAGCGCAGAATTTCGAATGTGGCAGAATCACAAACGGTCGTTCGCGAACCAGGGCTCCGCAATGACAGGGCGCGCGCCATGAACACAGCACTCGAGAAGCGGTATTCCAACCTCGGCTTCGATCCGGACGCGTTGCGGGAGAAGTACCGCATCGAACGTGACAAGCGCGTGCGCGACGACGGGGACGACCAGTTCCTGCGCACCATGGACGACTACGCGCACTACGCCGATGCGGATCCGTTCGCCGATGCGCCCGAGGAACGCGATGCGCTCCGCCGGGAGGTGGACATCGTCGTCATAGGGGGTGGCTTCAGCGGCATGATGGCCGCCGCGCGGTTGAAGGAACGGGGTGTCGAAGACATCCTGCTGATCGAATCCGGCGCCGACTTCGGCGGCACTTGGTACTGGAACCGCTACCCCGGCGCCCAGTGCGACATCGAGTCCTACTGCTACCTGCCGCTGCTCGAGGAACTCGGGTACATGCCGAAGGAGAAATACTCCTACGCTGCCGAGATCTTCGAGCACTCCCGCCGGATCGGCGAGCACTACGGCCTGTACGGCCTCGCGCTCTTCCAGACACGGGTCACGGAACTGCGGTGGAGTGACGAGGCCGCCCGCTGGACGGTAACCACGCACCGCGGAGACGACATCCGCGCGCGCTTCGTCATTCAGGCGGCGGGCACGGCCAACGTGCCGAAGCTGCCGGGCATCGAAGGCATCCACGACTACCGGGGCCACTCCTTCCACACCAGCCGCTGGGACTACGACTACACAGGCGGCGACCAGAGCGGCGGCCTTGAGAACCTGGCGGACAAGCGCGTCGCGGTCATCGGTACGGGCTGCACCTCCATCCAGGCGGTGCCCTATCTGGGCGAATACGCGAAGGAACTCCACGTCTTCCAGCGCACGCCTTCGTCGGTGGACCTGCGCCGCAACCGGCCGACCGACGAAGCCTGGTACCGCTCCCTGAAGCCGGGATGGCAGCGCGCGCGGCGCGAGAACTTCGCCGACATCATGGTGGGGCGGCCGTTCGAGGAAGACCTGGTGGCCGACTCGTGGACGGACATCTTCCGCCGGGTGCAGACGACGCTGCCTCTCGAGGTGGCGGTGGAAGGCGACCCGGAGGAACTCGCGCTGGCCGCGGAAATCGAGGACTTCCGCAAGATGAACGAGATCCGCGCGCGCGTCGACGGCACCGTAAACGACCCGGCGACCGCCGAGGCGCTGAAGCCCTGGTACCGCCAGTTCTGCAAGCGCCCCACCTTCAACGACGAATACCTCGCGACCTTCAACCGGCCCAACGTGCACCTTGTCGACGTGAGCGGGAGCAAGGGCGTGGACCGGATCACCGAGCGGGGCGTCATCGCCAACGGCATCGAGTACGAAGTGGACTGCATCGTTTACGCCACCGGCTTCGAGATTTCCTCGTCGCCGCGGCGCCGGGTCAGCTTCGAGGTTATCGGCCGGGGCGGCAGGTCGCTGTTCGATCACTGGGGCAAGGGCCTGCGTACCTTGCACGGCATGTCGAGCCACGGCTTCCCGAACTGGTTTTTCATCGGCGTCAACCAGAGCGGCTTTTCGGTAAACATGACGGCCATGTTCGACGACCAGGCGAACCATATCGCCTACATCATCGACGAGGTACTGAAGCGGGGCGGCACGGTTGCCGAAGTGTCGCCGGAGGCGGAGGCGGACTGGGTGGCGGAGATTCTAAGGCTTGCCCACGCCAACCGGGAGTTCCTGGAGGCGTGCACGCCCGGTTATTACAACAACGAGGGGCACCTCGACGACCCGAGCAAAGGCCTGGCGAATCAGGTCTATTCTCCAGGGATCAATGCATTCAATGCGCTGCTGGCCGAGTGGCGCGAACAGGGTAATCTGGAGGGATTCCGGGTCGACTGACGACTCGGCCGGGGCGGAATGTTGTTTTCAGGGAATGAGTTCAGGGAATGAGCCTGGCAGGAACCACGGAGGAATCGAATCGTGCACGATCTGTTGATCAAGTCCGGACGCGTGGTTGACGGCACGGGCAGCCACGCCCGCCACGCCGACATCGCCATCGACGGCGGCATCATCACCGCGGTCGAGGAACGCATCGCCGGGCCCGCACACCGCAGCATCGATGCGGCCGGGGCCATCGTCACCCCGGGTTTCGTCGACATCCACACCCACTACGACGGCCAGGCCACCTGGGACGACTGCCTGGACCCGTCCGCATCGCACGGGACGACCACCGTGGTCACCGGCAACTGCGGCGTCGGGTTCGCGCCGGTGCGGCCGGGGGAACAGGATGGGCTGATCGAGCTCATGGAGGGCGTGGAGGACATTCCGGGCACCGCACTCTACGAGGGCATCGACTGGAACTGGGAGTCGTTTCCGGACTATCTCGATCTGCTCGATGCCAAGCGCTGGTCCATGGATGTGGGGGCGCAGATCGCCCACGGTGCGCTACGCAGCTATGTGATGGGGGAACGCGGCGTTCGCAACGAAGCGGCCACCGCCGACGACATTCGGGCGATGGCCGCGCTGACCGCCGAAGCCCTGGATGCCGGTGCGCTGGGCTTTACCACCTCGCGGATTCTCGGCCACCAGTCGATCAACGGCGACCCGGTGCCGGGTACCTTCGCCACCGAAGACGAGGTATTCGCCATCGGCCGCGCGATGCAGCGCTCCGGCGCCGTGTTCGAGCTGGTTCCCGGCGGGTCCGTCGGACAGGCCGGCCTGGCGCTGGGGTCGAACGAAGCGCGCCTGGAGAGCGAACTGGACTGGATGAACCGCCTTTCCCGGGAAACGGGCCTGCCCATCACCTTCCTGATCGTCGAGTTCATCGAAGACCCGGATGCCTGGACGCGCGTGATGGAATACGTGGCGCAGGCGAACGCGAACGGCGCCCGTCTCTACCCGCAGACCGCCTCGCGCCCCGCCGGTGTGCTGCTCTCCTGGCAGTCGAACCACCTGTTCCAGCGCCGCCCGGGCTATCTGCGGGTGGCGAACCTGCCGCTCGGCCAACGCCTGGAGGCGTTGCGCCGGCCCGAGGTCCGGGCCGCGATTCTGGGCGAAGACAATGTGCCGCCGCTTTCGGATTCCATCAACGATGCCATGCACCTGTTGATCGCGCAGAACATCGAAAACGTGTTCCCGCTCGGCAACCCGATCAACTATGAGCCAAAGCCGGAAACGTCCGTGGCCGCGGACGCTCGGCGCAGGGGAATCGATGTCGAAGCGCATATGTACGACCTGATGATGGCCGAGGACGGCCGCGCCATGTTGATGATGCCCAGCCTGAACTTCGCCCGCGGCAACTGCGATGCGATCCACGCCCTGATGGCCGATGAGCATTCGGTCATCGGCCTCGCGGACGGCGGCGCCCACTGCCAGTTGATCTGCGATGCCTCGAGCACCACGCACCTGCTCACCTACTGGGCGCGCGACCGGCAGGGCCCCCGCCTGCCGCTGGAATACCTGGTCCGGAAGCAGTGCGCGGATACTGCGGCGCTGTACGGCCTCAACGACCGGGGCCTCATTGCGCCGGGCAAGCGCGCCGACATCAACGTGATCGATTTCGACAACCTGAGCCTGGGTCTGCCCTATGCCGTCAATGACCTGCCGGCAGGCGGCCTGCGATTCCTGCAGCCGGCGAGCGGGTACATTGCGACCCTGGTCGACGGCGAAGTGACGCGCGAGCACGACGAAGACACCGGGGCGCGGCCGGGACGGCTGATTCGCGGCAGGCGCTGATCAAGGAGGATACGGAAATGGGATCGATCGAAGAACGGAACATCGAGCGCGTCCACCACTGGGTATGGACCTGGAACAACGACGTCATGCGCATGGTCGACGAGTGCTACGCGGAAAACTGCGAAGTCAGCGACATGCTGCGCGGCAGGACGTTTCGCGGCCGGGAGGAGCTGCGGCTGATCGAGAAGCAGATGGTGGCCCTGGATGCCTCCCGGAAAATGACCGTCACCCGCATGGTCGCCAGCGGAGACACGGTGGCCGTGGAAGTGGACGCTTCCTGGGACGGCGGCAATACGATCGACAAGGGCTGCGTCTTTCTCACCTTCGACGACGCGGGCCTGATCGTCTCGGACCACAGCTACAGCCTCGACTCGACGGGTGCCGCGGAAAACGATCCGAGGAACGACTCTGCGTAGAACGCTGCGCGGGATGGATGCCGTCGACCACGATCGCGAATTCGGCATTCGGCGGGTGACGGCTGTCCCCGGTCGCGGCGTGGCGCCAGGATGGAACTCTCGCTGGTCTATTGTCCCGACGACGCCGAATTCATAGAACGCGAGATGTTCCGCCACTGAAAAGTCAAAAATGTCAGAAGCACCCACTACGTATACTGCTCTAGGTCGTGAACTTGATTACGACCCCGATCAGCTACGCGAAAAGTATCGCCAGGAACGCGACAAGCGGATCAACCCAATCTGGGACAAACAGTACCGGGAAGTGGTTGGCGAATTCGCGCACTACAGCGATGACGATCCGTTCGCAGAGTCTGATGGCACACGCGACCCGATCACAAGAACTGTCGAATTTCTTGTTATCGGCGCTGGCTTTGCCGGAATGATGACGGCAGCGCGCCTGAAGCAATCGGGCTACACCGACATCATGATTGTAGAGGCGGGCAGCGACTTCGGCGGTACCTGGTACTGGAACCGCTACCCTGGTGCGCAGTGTGACATTGAAGCCTATTGCTACCTACCGTTCCTTGAAGAAACCAACTACATGCCGAAGGGCAAGTACGCTTTCGGGCCGGAAATCTATGAGCATTCGTGTCGGATCGCTGACCATTTCGGTTTGCGCGACCACGCCTGTTTTTCTACCCGGATTACAGGGATGCGCTGGCTGGAAGACAGCAAGCGCTGGCAGGTTTCAACCTCGCGCGATGACAAATTGAGTGCGCGTTATGTCATCGTTTGTACGGGGTTCATGAACCGTCCCAAATTGCCTGGTGTGCCAGGCATCGAAAACTTCGAGGGGCATTCATTCCATACCTGTCGCTGGGACTATGAATACACAGGCGGCGACAACAACGGAAACCTGACAGGTTTGAAGGACAAGCGCGTTGGGGTCATCGGTACCGGCGCGAGCGCCATCCAATGTGTTCCCCATGTCGGCGAATCCGCCGAACACCTTTATGTGTTTCAACGTACCCCGTCGTCCGTCGGGCTTCGCGGTTATTCCACCACCGATCCCGAGTGGGTCAAAACCCTGGAGCCGGGCTGGCAGAGAGCTCGGCAGAAGAACCTTGACGATGTCGTCGGTGGCCGGCCTTTTGATGTGGACCTGGTTCACGATGGTTGGACTGACATTTTCAGAAACCTGCAAAGCTCGGTATTGCCGGGGATGGGCAAGGATCCCGAGGAAGGGGTCTCGCCCGAAGAAGCCGCTTTTGCTGCCGAGATTGCCGATTTCGAAAAAATGAACGAGATTCGCGCAAGGGTCGATTCGATCGTTGAAGATGAAAAAACCGCGGAACTGCTGAAACCCTGGTATCGCCAGTTTTGCAAGCGCCCCTGCTTTAACGACGAATACCTTCCGACATTCAATCGCGACAACGTCACATTGGTAGACACCAGTGACTTCGGTGGTGTTGAACGCATAACCGAAAACGGCGTGGTGGCAGGTGGTGTTGAGTACGAGATAGATTGCCTCATTTACAGCACCGGCTTTGAAACGAGTACCGGATACAAGCGTCGATTCGGTTTCGAAATTCAGGGCAAAAGTGAAAAATCACTATTTGATCACTGGGCCGAAGGTCGGCGAACCTTGCATGGCCACTCGACCCATGGCTTTCCAAACTGGTTTTTTGTCGGCGCGTCTCAAACCGGGGTTTCGTTCAACTATGCCATCATGCTGGAAATGCAGACCGAAAACCTGGTGGCGATATTCGACGAGGCCAGGCGGCGCGATGCGACGGTGATTGAAGCGAGCGCGGCGGCTGAAGAAGCCTGGGTACAGGAAATCCGCCGACATGCTGCCGACAACCAGGAGTTTTTCGAGTCTTGCACACCGGGCTTCTACAACAACGAAGGCCAGGCCAGGGATACCACCGCAACCTTCACCGGGGATGCCTATGCGCCGGGTGCCAATGCGTTTGAAGAAGTGCTGATCGCGTGGCGGGAAGAGCAGCAGATGGAAGGGCTGGATTTTTCCAATTGACGCGAGAAAAAGGGATTTTTCCGACGGGATTTGACGGGATTCGTCCGATGCTGTTCGCAGAATCGTCTCATGCCTCAATGTGTGAGTCGCCGAGGAGGCGAGAGGAGGCGAGAGAAGGCTTAGACGCAATGGACCGTTTTTTCTCCATCGAACAGATTCATAAACGAGGCGAGTAACGATGGAACTCACGAAACACGATGTTGCAGTCATCACCGGCGCCGGAAGCGGCATCGGCAAGGCGACGGCAATCGCAATGGCGCAAAAAGGGGTGGATCTGGCCCTGATGGATGTGAACGCCGATGGGCTCAACGCCACCCGAGCCGTGGCCGAATCTCATGGTGTGCGAGCCTTGTGCGAAGTGCTCGACGTCTCGAACCGCCAGGCGGTGTTGGCTTTTGCAGATGCCACCTATGAGAAGTACGGCAAGGTCAATGTGCTGTTCAACAATGCCGCGGTGAACGGAATCATGGCGCCGGCCTGGAGGCTCCCGAACGACGATTGGCATTGGGTCATGGCTGTGGATTTTTTCGGCGTGATCCATGGCATCGAGGGTTTTCTGCCACGAATGGTCGAGAGTGGCGCGAAGGGCATCGTCATCAACACCACTTCCATCGGCGGGATCATTTCAGGCCCGACCAGTGCGTATTCGGTCGCGAAGCATGCCATCACCCGCCTTACCGAAGGGTTGCACTATGACTTCGCGCAACATGCGCCATCCATGCAAGCCGCCCTGCTGGTGCCTGGCCCGATCAATTCCGGGATCAACGCCAGTTGGGGGGCGATGCTGGATGACAGCGTACGGTCGCAGATATCGGACGAAGAATTCAATGTAATGGCAGAGGCTTCACAGGGCATCGCAGCGATGGTTGAACAAATAGGGATGGAGCCCGAAGAAGTAGCGACGATCGTTTTGGATGCCATTGAGCAGGACGAGTTTTACATCTACACGCATCCGGAAGCGATCAAGGAGATGGCGAAACTCCGCTTTGATGACTTTCTAAGTGCGAAGCAGCCATCTCGTCAGGCAGGAGATGTCGAAGGCATGTTCGCCAAATGGGCGACGGACGGTGTGCGTTGAACAACGGATCCAGGGCCCGGAACTGCTCGGAACCAGGGCGCAGTCAGGCGCTATCTGGCGGCGTGAACTGGAATATCGCATGAGACGACCGTATCTTTCTCAACCACGATGTTGATGCTCTCCTCACTGGCGGCGCACAAGAGCGGATCGGCCGCATGCGAGCGCCCGATTAAGCGGCCCTGGTTCACGGCCCCCTCAGCAATGGCGTCGGTAATGCGTACCGTGCTGATCGGCAGGCCGCCGCCGAATTGTCCAGAGATGGTGACGCCTGTCTTCACTGCGCCTGCCGGAGCTGCCCGATCGTGATCGCAAAGCTTGACGGGACGGACTCCAGCATCGTCCAGGTGCTGCGAACCAATCCACGAATCACCAACAAGGACATCGCAGGGCGCCTTGACATCGCCGAATCGACGGTGGCGCAGCGCATCCGGGGCATGGCTGAGCGCAACGTCATGCGGGTGATCGCCCAGAAACACGTGTTCTCCGACGGTTATTCGCACGTCGTTTTCCTGTTCGTCGACACGGCGGGGCGAACCGTTCAGCGCGTGGGTGCGGATATCTCCAAAGTCGACGGGGTGTTCGGAGTGTCACAGTGCATAGGCACCCCCGACCTCTTCGTATCCGCCAGGGCCAGGTCGATGGAAGACGCGCATCGCGTTGCGGGACAGATTGCGGCCATTGGGGGCGTGGCGACGCTGGAGGTCGTTCCCTGTTTCCGGATTCACAAATTCGTTTCGAACCTGGGCGACCTGGCGAATCCGGGGCGTCCCTCGCTGGTGAATCCGGAATCCAGGAACGATCGCATCTTCCACGCGCTCTGCCAGGACGGCAGGCAGAGCAATCGCGAGGTCTCAAGGCAGCTCGACATCTCGGAGGGCGCGATACGTCAGCGTCTGAAAGCGCTGCAGCAGTCCGGCGAGATGCAGTTTCAGGTGGTGTGCAACCCCCTGGCACTGGATTTGGGCACGGCGGCGGTTCTGCGCATCTCGACCACCGCAAAGGAAGCCGGAAAGGTACTGGCGCGCATTACGGACCTCGAGGCGGCGGCATTCGTTGCCGAGGCGGCCGGCGTTTCGAACGTCATCGCCCTGTTTATCACCCCCGACAACCAGTCGCTGGGAGACGTAACGGACAATCAGCTAATGTCGATGCGCGGGGTACGTAAAGTCGACGCGCAGATACTAGTCACCAATATCAAGCACGAGTACTACCTGAGCCACTTCGAGGCCCCGGAGCGCATTCCCCGGAGGAAATGAGCCTGAACGCGCTGCACCAACGCTGTATCCTGGTGTAATCGTTCATGGCGCGTCGAGCACGCGGCGGGATTTCCCGTCTCGGCGCTCGAGGCCGCGACGGTGACGAGCGCTGCCACCAGGAACGGAGTCGTTAACGCATAAACCGCCCAGGGCCAGCGCGCGGACCACGACCGCAATGATGTCCGTGCCCAATCCGCCCGAATCCCCCAAGTCATGCGGCGGCAATTTCGCACAGCGGACAGCGCGAATCTCGCTTTCATGCCCGCCCTCTGATCCTCTACCGTTTCCCCAACGACAACCACCGGGAACACCCCGTGACGGTCCCCGAAGGCCACGACAGGGCCGCCAAGCGCATCCTCGGCGACGCGCGCGTGATGGCCGACGCGCTGCGCGTCTTCGTGCCAGGCGGCTGGATCGCGGACATCGACCTCGACACCCTGCGCCCCTTGCCCGCCGAGCACGTGAACGCCGAACTGCGGCGGCGGCGGGGCGACCTGCTCTGGACCACCGAGCTCGAGGGCGGCGGCGCCGTCGTCATCGCCGTGGAGGCCCAGTCCACCCCGGACCCGCGCATGCCCGCCCGCATGATGACCCTCACCGGATTGGTCTGCGAAGGCCTCGCCGCCGAGGCAAGGGGGGCGGACGGCAGGATGCCCGCTGTGCTGCCCATCGTCCTGTACACCGGTCTGCGCCGCTGGACGCCGGCCCTGGATCTGGCCGAGCGGGTGGGGCCGCCTGCGGAGTTGTCGGCTTACGTGGCCGGGCCGCGCTACCTTCTGCTTGACGTTCGTGCGATGGCGAAGCAGGATTTGCCGGAGCGAAACCTGATGTCGGCGTTCGTGCGCATTGAGGCCGCCGGTTCGCCGGAGGCCTTGCTGGAAGCCTTGCGCGGGACTTTGGCGTGGCTCGGCGACGATGAACTGGGACTGGCGTTCGTGCGGTGGGTGAGCGATGTGCTGATGCCGCTGCGCTTCCCGGAGGCGGACCGGGAACCGATTGAAGATCTCAAGGAGGGCATGACGATGTTGGCAGAGCGTGCGAAGCAGTGGACCGAGCAGTGGTTCGCGGAGGGCCGCGAGACGGGCCTGCGCGAAGGCTTGGAGCAGGGCCAGCGGGACATGGCGGTGCGGCTGGCCCGGCTCAAATTTGGCGGCGCGGCCACCGAGCGGCTATCGCCGCTTCTCGATCGCATCGCGGACCCAGCCGCGCTGGCTGAGGTGGGCGACTGGGTGATCCAATGCAGCGACGCTGCAGAACTGCTAGCCCGAACCGAGAACGCCGCAAGCTCCGGCAACCGTCGCAACGGTCCCTGAAGCTCGCGAAGGGCGGCTACGAGAACGACAGGTTCAGGACGGTCGCCACCCGTCGAACACCGGTGCGCCGATGGGCGGACCCCAGTGAATTCCGGGAAGTGGGAGCGTTCCTCGCCGACCCGGACATCAGCTTCCACACCGGCCAGGAGGTCCGTGTCGACGGGGGCTATAGGGTGTTCTGACGCTCACGCAACAGCGTCAGGTAGTGGGAGGAGAGCGCATGTGAGGTGCGGGCCTCCGGCACCTTTATAGCACTTCAGCGCACCCGGAATTCATAGCACCGACATTTGCCCCTCGCAGCGCGGACGCTCCGGAAGGCGACGGGTATCTGATCGTGCCTGTCTCGCGATTCACGGAGAACTCCTCGGAATACCTGATCTTCGACACGCAGGGGATCGACGCAGGGCCCCTCGCCACGATCGAGTTGCCGGTCCAGATCGGCTGGACCCCGCACGGACACTACATGGATCTGGCCTAGATCGAGAAACGGCAATTTCTTCGAGTCCGGTCCACAAGGCAATGGGGGACCTCGGAGCATAGTAAGACTAGCGGCCCGAAAGGTGTGGCCTGGGGAGTAGGGCCGATTGGGTCTCCGCGACCGCGTCACTGCCGCATGGCGCGGTGGCGGCGCATCATGTGCCAGTAAACGGAATTATTGGGGTTGAAAAACTACGCTAAAGAGATACAATCGTCATGTATTGATGGTTTACGGCAATTCTTCACGATTATCAAGTCATCTATTTCAAGGGTCAAAGAGACAGAATCCCGCAAGGCGTTTGCTCGGAAACAGCAGACGGATTGGGACCGAGACTCACAACGCCAGGCGGAGACCGGGCGAATTGGAGACGAACAGTGAGTAAATTTGATTTGTTGATAAAAGGCGGCACTGTTGTCGATGGCACGGGCAAGGAACGTTTCTCTGCCGATGTTGGCATTAGAGATGGTCAAATCAGTGAAATCGCCAAGGATTTGGATCGCGACGCCGATCAAGTGATCGATGCATCCGGGCTTATTGTGGCGCCTGGTGGCATTGATGCGCACACCCATTTTGATGCCCAGGTCCATTGGGACCCATATTGCACACCACATAGCTGGAATGGCGTCACTTCGAGCATCATCACGAACTGCGGCTTCGGGTATGCGCCGGTTCGCGCAGAAATGCGTGAACGTACCATGGCGATGATGGAAACAACTGAGCAAGTCCCTTTGTCTGCTCAGCAAGCGGTCTTGCCGTGGAGCTGGGAAACTTTCCCTGAATGGCTGGAGCATCTACGGAGCATCCCAAAGGGTATGAACTTTTCATCCTACCTGCCAATGAACCAACTACTGATCTACGTCATGGGTATAGATGACGCTAAATCACGGCGCGCCACCAAGGAGGAAATGGCAACCCTCAAGGAAATGCTCAACCAGGCAATGGATGCCGGGGCATTGGGTTTTGCGCTATCTCACGTTGGCCACACCTCCTCACATACAGACTTTGATGGCTCGCCCATGCCTGCTGATATTCATGATCCGGCAGATTTTTATGAACTGGCCAGGGTCCTGAAGGAGCGCGGTGAAGGTGTCATCCAGATCACCGCGAATTTCCCTGGTACGGACAACCAAGCCATTGCTGAAGAGCTGGCTCGCGCATCCGGTCGGCCGGTTATTCATCTGGTGCTTGGTCCCTACGATTCGGCTCCTGATTATCATCGAGAAAAGCTCGAATGGTTGTCCAGGTGCGTCGAAGAAGGACTGCAGATTTATTCTCAACCTGGCCCCCCGAACGCGCGCCTGGAATTCAGTCTGGAATACCTGAATACATGGGAACGGCTAGCGGCGTTTCGACCATTTGTGAACGCCTCGATCGAGGAGAAAAAACGGCTTTGTGTCGATCCTGAGTTCCTCGCAACGGCTAAGGAGAATTACGACCCGGTTGTTCTTGGTGGCTCTGGCGGTCGATGGGAAGACTGGAGGCTGGTTCGAGCGCATTGCGATACTTATCAGGAACACGAGGGCAAACAGCTATCCGAAATCGTGAACGAAACCGATTGTGAGATTACTGCCCTTGTGTTTGACCTGCTCGCCAAGAGCGAAATAAGGGCGGAATTCTGCATGGAAGGAGGCAGTTCTACTGATCCTGAAAAATACCGGGAGATTCTTTCACACCCCAACTGTTTGCCGGGACTGTCTGACGGTGGTGCGCACCTGCGTTTCATTGCGATGCCATGGTATGTCGAGTACATAAGCTGGGCTGTTCGTGATCACGATGTGATTTCATTGGAGGGTTTTCACTACAAGGCTAGTGGGCAAGCAGCCGAAGTTCTTGGTCTTGAGAAACGCGGCAAGATCAAGGAGGGCTTTGCTGCGGATCTGGCGATATACGATCTTGAGAAGCTTGAGGTCAGGTTTCCATACCTGGTGATCGATGACGTTCCCGGTGACTTTCGACGTGCGAACCCGCCACCTCCCGGAATGCGTTATGTGATTGTGAATGGGGTCCCCATTTTTGTTGATGGGGAATCAACTGGTGAACTGCCTGGGATGGTTCATTCACTTTGCTCTAAAGGTAGTGAAGAAGGACGGGTGGCAGTCTATGACTAGGCGCGACCCCGCGGGACAGTTTTGTTCAACGTCATGAAAAGGGATGGAAATGGTGAACTACTACAGACGGATAGCTTTGCTGGCCGGACTGACACTTGCGGTTGTATTCGGATCAGGGATGACGGAAAAGGCATTCGCAGAGGAGATGACGACCGAAGAAACCAGGGCGCTGATGAAGGATTATCTGAAATATCATCAATCTGGTGATCCGAGTGTTATCGACAAGTGGGGCGCCTACTACGCGGACGACATCGAAGCGCACTATCACACCGTTGGCCCGCTCGGACACTATTTTTTCGGCAAGGAAGGTTTCCTGGACTGGTACAAGCGTCTGAGTGAGAACATGGATTTCTCGGCTGGAATGAAGGTCGACCACCGTGCGTTGATCGTCGATGGCAATGTTGCGGTCATTCGCTATCGCGTGCGCAGTCGTCAGAAGAGTGGGGTGCCCTACATCAACGAGTACGTTCACATATATACCTGGCGTGACGGAAAGATCGTGTTCATGGAGGCCTTCTACAACGGCGAATCCGGCCGTGCCGCGGGTGAAATCGCAAAACGAATGGCGGGCCAGTAAACGGGCGCATCACCTTCAAGTGTAGAAGTTCTCCTCGCCGCCGCGCGCCCTCTCGGCAATCACGTCAATCCCGCTCGGCCTCATGATGGAGGAGCAAGCGCCAATATACGGAATAAATAGGGTTGACATATCACGCTAAATCCATACAATCGCCATGGGGTGACTGTTTGCGACAGTTTGGGATGACTATTCCGTTCGGTTCGAACAAGACGATCGGGTCAATTCCGGCGTCAGGCGGATCGCACCCCTTGTAGTGTCCATATCAGGGAGCAGGGTGATTGAACGATGAGTGATCTCAATGATTTCCTGGCTGATAAACGCGTTGCGTTGGCTGGTTTTATGGCCGAGGCAGCGGCCAATCCAGAGAAGATGACGTTGAGCGCGTCAGTTGACGTCAGAGGGCGCAGTGGTGTCAGGGTGATCAAAGTGCGCCAGTTTGAGATGGTGAGCGACACCGACTCCTCGTTGGCGGGGTTCGACCTCGGGCCGAATTCGCCGGAAATCCAGTTGGCCGCATTGGGTAGCTGCATAGCGCATACCGCCTTGATGGTGGCTGCGATGATGGAGCTGTCAATTGACGAGATAGGTGTCGAGGTGAGCGCCGAAGGTCATCCGCTGGCTCAAACCCCAGGCTATGAAGAGGTGCCGATTGAGCCGCACAACTTCCGCTACACGATCCAAATCACTTCCACAGAGCCGGAACCAAAAATCGAAGAACTGCATCGGCAGATTCAGGCGACTTGTCCGCTCTACAAACTGCTTGTAAACCCACAAACAATCCACGGAAACGTGGTCTTAAGCGCACCTTCCTAAACCGAGTGCTATTTGTAATGGAGGAAAATCGAATGAAGGAGAGAGTCAGTATGCTTAAAGACAACTTCACGCTGCGTACCCAGGTCGGGCCGAGCCGCCACGTTCTATGGCTAAGCTGCGCGATGCTAGCACTGTTTTCAGCTACGCCGCACATCGCGTGGTCTCAGGCCGAGATAGAGGAAATTGTGGTCACAGCGACAAAAAGGGGGGCCAATCTTCAGGAAATACCGGCCTCTGTTGTTGTGTTCGGTGAGGACCGGATAGAGACGACAGAAATACGCAACACCCGAGATTTGAGCTATAGCGTGCCGGGCATGGTTGCTGCTCACCTGAATGGCAGCAACTTGATTACGATGCGTGGATTAGGCACACGCTCAACGTCGGGCAACGATGACCCTGCGGTGGCGCAGCATGTGGACGGGGTGTACCAGCCCCGAACGCAGGCCGTGTTGCTCGCTCTATCGGACCTTGAGCGAGTTGAAGTGCTTAAGGGCCCCCAAGGAACCCTGTATGGCCGTAACTCCACAGGAGGTGCGATCAACTATGTGACCAGGAAGCCTACTGAGGAGTTCGAAGGAAGCATTAGTGTTCTGGCGGGCAACTTTGATCGAACGCATGCCAAAGGACACATTTCTGGACCAATCGCCGATGGCGTGATGGCCAGGGCAAGCTTCTACTACAACGACCGAGATGGATATGTCGAAAACCTGACGGATACCTTCGAGGATATGCGTGGTGATGAAACCGTGGGCGGCAAGCTGGCGTTACGGTTCGAGCCGAGTGACAATTTGACCATCGATGTGTCCGCCTCCCACATCGAAACCGATACGCTCATCGGCCATCAACGAACTGAATCGATTGCTGACATCGGCTTTTTTCCGCCCGGAACCTATACGGAGGAAAAAAACAAGTTGGTAGCGGATGATACTGATCCCGAGGGCAGCATCGAGCAAACGGCCTATTCGTTGGACATCACGTGGGATGTTTCTGACACGGTCTCGATTCGCTCTATCACCGGCTTTATGGAGAACGAATACGAGCAGATCAGGTTCGAATCGGACTACTCGAATTCACCCGTTTTCGGGAATGTCGGCAACTACGTAAGCGATGCGGACTCGTTCTCTCAGGAGATCAACTTGAATGCGGATTTGGCGGATGGCCGCTTACAGCTGACGACTGGGTTGTTCTATTTCGATGACGAAATCGACTTTGACTTCTTTTTCGACTTTTCCTTCTTTGGTTTTCCGGCAGGTGGGGTGACCTCTCTTTACAACCAGGAGAACACGGCCAAAGCTGCTTTCTTGGACATGACGTTTAACGTAACGGATGAACTGCGCCTGCTTGCTGGTATTCGATACAGCGATGAAGATAAGGAAGTGGTTCAATCAAACGTACAGGTGGGCTTTACGATCTGCGACAACGTGGTATCGGAAGATGATTGGTCGGCTACCACATCGAAGTTCGGCGTACAATATGACGTGAACGACAACGTGATGGTGTATGCCACCTATCAGGAAGGATTCAAGGCTGGCGGCTTTGAAACTGCAACGTGTCGAGATGGATTCGATCAGGAATACGTCGACGCCATCGAAATTGGGATGAAATCAACCATCCTGGACGGTCGTGGCGTATTGAATTTCAGCATATTCGACTACGACTACCAAGACCTGCAGGTTTCGCAGCTTGTGAACCTGGAAACGCGAGTTGAGAACGCAGCAGGGGCTTCGATTCGCGGTGCGGAATTAGAGCTTATGTTGAACCTGACGGACAACTTTAGCGTTGATGTGCTCGGTTCCTGGCTCGATACTGAATTCGATGAATTCCTGGCAGTTGATCCAATGCAGCCCTTGCTGGGCGTTCAGGATCTGTCGGGCAATCAAATGATGGTCGCGCCAGAGTATAGTGGCACCATAGGAGGCCAGTACGTGTCGAGTGTAGGGGGCGGGGAGCTATTGGTCCGAGGGGAGGTCTACTTCAGCGATGAAGTCCTTTACTCGCTCTTCGGCTACCAGTCAGGGATTCAGGACTCATACGCCATCCAGAATCTGTATGTCTCCTTTACGACTGCGAATGACAACTGGACGATCCGTGCATTTGGCAAGAACCTGTCGGACAAAGAAGTTGTGACCGGCAGCCTGTCCGTCGCTTTCTTTGGGATCAGGGGAGGCAACTTTAGCATTGGTCGCACCTACGGCCTCGAAGTAACTAGGAGGTTCTAGGGCGGCTTCCAGTCCGGGCCAACAGAAAACTCGTGACACGGCGTTAGAGTACTGCGGTGAAGCATGACTAAAAGGTCGAATGTTCTCATCGTGGGTGCAGGAGCCGGGGGGATGGTCACGGGTTACCACTTCGCATTGTCTGGCGCGGACGTTACGTTTTTTGTCCGCGCCAACCGCGTTAGTGAGATGGCCCGGAAGCCAAAGCGTCTCTACTGCTACGACGATCACGAGACCAAGATCTTTGATCAGTACCAGACGGTATGCAGCACGGATGAGGTGGCTGCTCAAAGATTTGACTATGTACTCACGACGCTCGATGGCTTTGCCATGCACTCTGATGAGGGCATGGAGTTGCTAAGGAACCTGGGCAATGCCATTCGACCGAGCGAGGCGGTGCTCGTATGTCTTGGCGTAGCCCACGGCATCGAGGACTTTATTGCTCATCACACGAGTATTCCTAGCGAGCGATGCCTGTTCGGCAGTTTCTCTTTCCTAAGCCACAACATCCCTCTTCCAGATCAGCGTTTTCACCCAGATATCGATCAGGAGGCGTTGTCAAACTGTGTGTTTGCCTATGTTCACCTAGGTCAATCCAACGCCGGGCTGACGCTGACTCGCACTAACCGCAAGCTCGGCCAGGAGCTTGCTAAAGCCTTTGATCGATCGGGTGTTTCGACTTTCTCCGTTGTGCCCAATCTTTCTGTCATGGACTTTTTGAGTTGCTTCCCTTTCCCCGGCCTCATCGCCTTTGTGATAGAAGGCTGGCCGGAACCTGAAGTGATGTACAAGACTGAGAATTGGGAGCTTGCCAGTAAAGCCACTCTGGAAATCTTAGCGCTGCCGCAATACGGATATCTGGGGAAGTTGCTTGCGGTTCTTGGTGGGCCTTTGAAATTTCTGACCAGGGTGTGGCGGGGCACATCAAAAGCGGCGCTTCCGTTGGACTACCATGCCTTTAACAAGTTTCACCATGGCGGGAAGGTGCTGGCGCAAGACATGGAAATCGTTCGCGACATTCTGCATCGAGAGGAGGGGCGGGGAAGGGAGTTGCCAAATTTGGGCAGGTTATTGAAGCGTTTGGATGAGTCTGAAGTTCAGCCAACGGATCATATGGCGCCATGAACATTTGTTGCCAACAATATTCAAATGGAACTTCGAAGAGGTCCGGAAGGAGTAGCACTTGAGCGCTGACAACCGCTTCGTAATCGGTGTGGACGTGGGTGGCACATTTACTGACGTTGTATGTAGCGATCAGACTGATACTTGGCGGGCCAAGTCGCCTACGGTGCCAAGTGACTTCGGCGCTGGTGTGATGGCAGCTTGCCAATTGGTTGCTGCGGAGTGCTGCCATGGTCTAGACGAATTGCTCAGCCGCACAGTGCGCTTCGGTTTGGGTACCACAGCGGTCACTAACGTGTTCGCAAGCCAAACCGGCTGCCGGATCGGATTGATCACCACCGCTGGGTTTGAAGATCACTTTCACTTGGCGCGCTCTGCACGCCACGGCAATGATGGCTGGCTGGAGCTGCCTTGGAACCCATTGCCTCGAGATGCAGTTGTTGGTATCAATGAACGTATTGATCGTGAGGGAAAAGTTTGCATTGAACTTTCCGAAGAGGAAGTTGAACAAGCCGCGCGATACTTGGCAGAAACTCATCAGGTTGAAGCAATCGCAATTTCGTTTCTTTGGTCATTCCTTAATCCTGAACACGAGCAAAGCGCTGCTGACATCATTCGTAACTTGTGTCCGGACGTGCAGGTCTTCTGCGGCTCAAAGCTAAACCCCACATTGCGAGAGTATGATCGAACACGTGAAGCCGTGCTAAGCGCTTACGCCTTTGGTGCGCTTGATGGTGTCGCCAAGCTCTCAGATGATCTTCGCGAACGAGGGCTCCAATCACCTTTGCTGCTGCTTCATTCCGGTGGTGGCGCCATGTCGGTGTCGGAAGCCATGAACGAGCCCCTTCACCTTGCCTATTCTGGACCAGCCTCCGGCGCCATCGCCGCCGCTGAAGTTGCACGAAGAGTTCGGTCACCCAACGCCATCAGTTTTGATGTTGGTGGAACGAGCGTAGACATATGTGTGATTCAAGAATGTGAGCCAGAACGAAAGTCGGGCGTTGAGGCAGATAGCATCGGCAGTGGTCTCTCTTCAGTACATGTAGGTTCGGTGGGAGCTGGCGGTGGTGCCATCGTGTGGGTGGATGACCGCGACATGCTGCGTATCGGTCCTCATTCGGCACGCGCTGAACCAGGACCCGCTTGCTATGGACGTGGTGGCACAGAGCCGACAATAACTGACGCCATGTTGTTGCTGGGCTATATTGATCCGCATAAGTTCATCGGCGGTAGCATGAAACTGGATACCGCTGCTGCCCAACGTGCATTTGACAAACTGGGTCAGAAGATCGGCATGACAACCATTGAAGCGGCGCATGGTGCCCGCGAAGTCGCGATCGTAGAGATGGCGAGACCGGTGCGCGGTCGGTTGGCGACTGCCGGTATTGATCCACGAAAATACTCCTTGATCTCCTTCGGTGGCTCGGGATCTCTGTTTGCCCCTGAGATTGCAAGGGAACTCAACGTCCCCGTCACTTTCTCTCCAAAATTGGCATCAGTCCTATCGGCCTTCGGGGCTAGTTCAGCAGATTTGCGACGTGAGCGTATTGCAACCCTGTTGAAGATATTTCCTGTGAAGCGTGAAGAGATCGAGTCGAGGGTCGATGTCCTGCGGCAACAGGTAAGTGACGATCTTGCACTCGATGGTGTTCGTGCTGAGTCGCAGAGCATTCGTTTTGAGGTCGAAGTGAGAATCCTGAAACAGAAAGCAAGCGTCTGCTTGCCACTACCCAATGGATGTTTCGATTCGGCAGCCATTCTGGAATCGTTCATTGAGATTCACGAATCCCGCTACGGCAAAGGTACGGTCACTCCGAATTCTCAGATTGAGCTTTCGCTGCTTCGGGCAATTGGTACAGGCGTGACGGAGCGAGCTTCGTTTCCATCCGACGTTGCCAATGAAGGTAGGGGAGAGTTCGGGGCAACGGAATCAAGGCCTGTATGGATAAACAAGGAGCAAGCGGAGGTGCCAGTCTTCACGGCTGATCTCCTATGTGCCGGCGACGTGATCGCTGGGCCCGCGCTCGTAGATGCACCGGACACCAGTGTGTGGGTCCCGGCAAATGCGCAGTTAATTGTTGAGCGGGGTCAGACTTTGAAAATCACCGACGATTTGGATCGCGACCGCTTGAGTTGAGAAGAGGCGAAATTATGAAAAAAGATCCGGTTGTCCTCGAAGTTGTGCGCAACAAGCTTGAAGCAATTGTAGATGAGGGCTCGCGAACGATACAGCGGACTGGGATAAGTCCAGTTATAGCGGAAGCTGGTGATTGTTCCTGCGCGCTCTTTGATGGCCTGGGCGCGTTGATCGCCGGTGGAGGCGCTGTTCAACAGCACTTCAAAACCGGTTCGAACTGCGTGTCTGCAATTCTGGAACGCCATGGCGATACGTTAAGTGCAGGAGATGTCTTTGCGGTAAACGATCCTTACTCAGGAGGCGGTTTCCATGCTCAGGATGTTTTCATCCTGGTTCCAATCTACGCTGAGCACGAGCTCGCAGCCTGGGTGGGAGCCTCCGCACATATGATGGATATGGGTGGCTCGGTACCTGGTTCTTTCGTCCCTGAAGCCATAGATTGTGTTCAGGAAGCGCTCCGTTTCCCGCCTGTTCGGCTCACTCGTGCCGGTGAGGAACAAGTAGACACCTGGGCATTCATCCGCACCAACGTTCGCATGTCCAATTTGATTGAAATGGACATGAGAGCACTCATTGCCGGTTGTACGGTCGTCAAGAACGCAGTAAGTGAACTGATTGCGGAATTGGGCCCGGCAGTCTTCGCGGATATCGTCGAAGAACAGGCCTTTCTTACGGAACGCGAGTTTCGTCGACGTATTGCTCAATTGGAGCCAGGCGAGTACTTTGCTGTGAGTTGGACTGAGTGGACTGATGAGTTGTTCAGGGTACCCTGCCGGTTAACGATTGACCAGGACAAACTGCGATTTGACTATAGTGGCGCAGCATCGCAATCGAATCACTACTTCAATTCCAAACCCTATGTCATCAAGAGCCTCCTGGGAGTCGACGTCGCTGCCCAATTGGCTCGCGATCTTCCGTTCAATGAGGGCATCTTTCGTGCCATTGAGATTCACTGCGAGCCAGGAAGCATCACCGATGCACAGCCACCCGCGCCCATTGGCGGACCACATCTGGATATAGGTCAAAACGCAACTGAAGTCGCCATGCGGTGTCTGACAATGGCAGTCGTCGCGTCTGAGGAGTCAATTGCCAAGCGTACGCTGACCGGTCCATCAACCGGATCAGGTTATGGTTTACACACCTGGGCTGGCCTGGGATTGAACGGTCAGCCGGAAGGCTGGCTTCAGCTTGAGGGCGGTATGACGGGAGGGTCCGCATCGGCTGATCGAGATGGTAATGACAATTACCAGTACATGGTCGGCAAGGGTGCCACCGTGGAGGTCGCAGACGTAGAAGTGCTGGAGTCCTGGTACCCAATCCAATTTCAATATCGCCGTGTGACCTCTGGAGTTGCTGGTGCAGGCGAATTTCGCGGGGGTTGCGGTTCCATGATTGCGTATCGATCCAGCAGTGCGGCACCGCTAAAAGCTGCCATCTTGGGAAATCGCGAGCGAGTGCCTGTGGTGGGTACTGGGGGTGGATACCCAGCAGCACTAACACGATTCACTCTGCAGCAGGAGGATGGGCGGTTGCTCAACGTACCTTGCCATTCTCAAGGAACGACCTTGCAGGGAAGTGATCTGTTTTGCGTCGAAATCTGTGGTGGATCGGGCTGGGGAGACCCGCTGCGCCGCAAAATTCAAGCCGTGGAAGATGATGTCCGCTGGGGTCGTCTTTCGGTGGGAGACGCAGCAGATGTATACGGTGTTGTATGCGGTGACAACAGAGCCACCGATGAAAAACGCGCGTCGATGCTACAGCGTCGATTGGAAGAAGCGACGGCACCAGAGGAGCCTTTGAACTGGACGGCTGAACTGGAAGCGCTCGCCAAGATAGGGCCCTCCGGGGGGCTACTTTATCCTAACGTCGAGCAGCAAGGTGGCGTTGCTGTGAGCCTTTACTCCGGACATCCGCTTGCGGTGAGTCCAGGAGACTGGACCAGGGGGTGCGCAACGATTCGTGACTATCTGCCAAGTGCGAACGATTGTGAAATTGTTGCTTACCTGGACCCGTTGAAAGGTTTTTTGCTGGCCGTTGATGTGGTGGCGGAAGATGTTGCGCAATCATTCTATGCGCGGCCACTACGTTGGACGGATATTGATGTAGCCACAAACCAACTGGCTGCGGTTGGCTAATGATAAGGGATTCCTTTGGCTTGAAAGCCATCACAATCCTATTGTAGAGGTGTCCATGTACGATCTATTGGTTAAGGGTGGAACGATAATTGACGGGACATCTGCTCCACGATTCTTTGGCGACATTGCGATCAAGGACGGAGTCATCGAGAGAATTGCGTCGATGATTCCGGATGACCAGGCGAAGCGGGTGATCGACGCGGCCGGCAAAATAGTCGCCCCCGGTGTGGTTGACGGGCATACCCATTACGATGCGCAATTCTTCTGGGATCCCTATGCCACGAATTCCGGCTGGCACGGTGTGACGACGGTTGCTGTCGGCAACTGCGGCTTTGGATTTGCGCCCTGCAAACCTGATGAAGAAAGTCGAAATCGCATCATCAAGATGATGGAACACACGGAGCAGATTGCAGTACCGGCCATGCGGTCCGGTTTGCCTTGGAACTGGGAAAGCTTGCCTGATTTTCTCCAGCAGCTAGGCAAGCTGAACAAAGGGGTTAACGTGGCGATGTATATGCCGATAAACCCGCTGATGGCGTACGTTATGGGCCTGGACGAGGCCAAGAAGCGCGCTCCTACTGAGGCAGAAATGCAGCAGATGAAAGAGCTGCTGAATGAATCAATGGATGCAGGCGCCATAGGTTTTGCGTTCTCGTGGCAAGGCGAAGAAACCAATCATGTGGATTTTGACGGTAGCCTGATGCCTTCCGATGCCATGGATGTTGAGGTTGCCTACTCCCTGGCGGACGTGTTGGCGGAGCGCGGGCATGGGTCAATTCAGGTGAACTGTACTCACACGGGTTACCAGGACAACAGCCATATCATTGAAGAGCTGGCCCGCCGGTCGAGGGGTCGGATACTCTTCAACTCGATATCTCTCGGCGCGCAAGTTCCGCCGGAAGAAATGTACAAGCAACTGGACTGGCTTGATGATATGGAGAGCAAAGGCTTGAATGTCTATGCCCAATCCACGATATTTCGACCATGGATTCAGTTTACGGCGCTGACGACCAATCACTTTGATCCTGTCAAGTGGATGCGAGAGTTCTGCGTTGCACCGCCAGAAAAGCAGCTAGAGTTGTGTGCCGATGAACAGTTTCGTGACGACATCAAAGGTGCGTACAACCCTAAAGACCTGGTGACGGCTGGCGGCAGCTTCGAGTTTTACAAGCTAGTAGATCCAAAGTCGGAAAAGTATGCGCAATACAGAGGGTATCCGCTGGGTGATATCGCGGAAGCGGCGTGTCGCCATGTGACGGAAGTGTTCTTTGATGTGATCGCAGAATCTAAAGGTGAAGCAGTCTTTAGCTTAAGTTCTCAGAATGATGATGCTGAAGTCATGGCAAAGTTGATGAATCACAAGCGAGCTATCGCAGGAACGTCCGATGGTGGGGCGCACAGCAAGTTCTGGGCGGGTGGATACTATCCGACTGATGCCATCA
>JAPPHD010000090.1 GCA_028821125.1 Gammaproteobacteria bacterium | reverse complement strand
GACCAAAACCCTAACCAATTGAATTTATTTGATTAATTCTTGGGACACTAGTGAGGGGACTCCTCTGTTTGACTCCCCAGGGGAGTCCGTGCTCGTTCGAGGATTCATCCGTGCGAGCGGAGCCAACGGCCCCATCCGTCCGGAAGCCGAGCCCCGGAGGGCAGGACATCGATCGCCGCTATGGCATCGGCGTGTCATTCCGCACGCGAACCGACACGCTCGAACGGCGAGGGCGCGCCGACCCTCGGCCGATACCGTCCCGCACTCGGCGCAGGTGCGGCCCGCTTGAGCCCGGTCGCGCCGCCTGAACGCGAGTGCCCTCCGCTCGAGTCGCCGCGCAAGGTCACCCAGCCACGTCTCAAGCGTCTCACGGTTCGATACGGCCGTGGCGCGCCCCTGCTCGCGACAAGCGGCCGGAACCCTCGCCGTGCGCGTCCTGTTCATCAGCCGCAGGTCGCCCAGCCACAACCGACCAGCCAGCTCGGCGATGACCGGAGAGGCATAGACGTGCCGGTTGTGCCGGCACGGGGCAGCCTTGCGCGCCCGGTTGGCCAGCTGCCGATTCGCCCGCCTCCGAGCATCGCTGCCCGTTCAGCGCCGCGACCCCATGCACTGATGGCGCCGCCGCCTCGCTGCCAACCCGGAGAGGTCCGGATTCTCTGCATCGACCGACGCAGGGGGGGTTGGCACGGAAGGTACGAACGCACGAAAAAGGGTAAGGCCTGAAGCGTGCGCGAGGCGCGACGAGGCATGACGGCAGACAGGTCAGACCGCGATCCGCCAAACCGGAAACCCGGTCCGAGCTTGGAACTCGGGCGTCAAATACGGTGCGGATCCACGGATGCCATCGGGGCCAGCAGGCGAGAGGATCTGCAAAACCGGGCTGATCATGACCCTGCAACCTGCAAGCCGGAAACGCCAGATGGGCCTTGCCATAGGAAGGCGTCCATAGAAATCAGGATGGGAACGCGCCGGCCATCGTCTTTTCCGCCGGTGCGCACGTCACGGAGGCATGTCGTGTGGAAAACCCGGGACGGGCGCCTGACGTATCCCGGTCACGTCGGTGCGGAGCGCAACGCGGGCGCGCTGACCCGGGCGAACCGCCGCCCGGTACCGCAGGTCGTACCGGTGGACGATCCGGCCGACAAATCCCCGGAACGCGAAATCGAAGCAACGCGTTGACGCGTTCAAACCCAGTCGGTCGCGCCCGTGGTTGAAAGCCCGGCGGACCCATCGCCCAAGCCCGGCATGCCGCGTACCGCACCAGGCAGCGGCGCCGCCGAGGCGGGTTCACGATTTGATCTCGCGGACCTTCGCGATGCTGCGCTGGTCCTTTGTTCCGTCCTCCAGGCGCACCGGCACGGCTGCCATCCGGAACGTCTTGTGACCCGTTGCGACCGTCATCCGGTCAATCCGGTCGGCCGCCGCCTGAGCCATTTTTTTCCGTGTCCGCCCAGACCGCGAACGATCGTCCGGATGCCGCTTCGATGCGAAAGAACGTCCCGGCGCCCCTGGGCACGCCGAAATTCTCCTCGTTCTCAAGTTGTTGCCCAAGGTTGTCCGACGCCGAGGCATCGGCTTCCGTTGGCGGGCTCTCACCTGCGGAATCGCTTGCAGCAGGCGCCGGAGCGGCTTCCGCCACCGGGGCACGGCGGTCTCTCCGCCACCTCCGTTCAGGCCTTCGCATTGCGTTCAAACAATCCGTGCATCCTTCGTCAAACGTTCAGCAGTCCGAGCAGCCCGTTCTGACGCACCGGCCGCCCGTCTCGTTGTGTAGGCGTACCTCAGGTGCCGCCCCGATACCGACGATCCGTGGCCGACGGGCGTGTGTTCGACGCGTGCAGTATACGGTTGGCGGCACACACGTGCCACTCGGCTCGGAGCCAAGGCTTTGCAGGATGTCTACCCGATCCGCGGCACACGCCGGCGAATCCGTCGATTCACATTTGCTTGGTTTCTGATGTCCAGACCCCCTGCGCCCAGCCCGGTGCCGTACCCGCGTGCGGCGGCGTGGCACGACATCATCGACCGGAGGACGAAAGTGCCAACGATCGATACGAACGGCACCCCGGAGGGGGTGTCGGTTCGCCGCAAACGGTACAGGAGGGAGGCCGGCTCGCGCCCAATGCAGGCGGCGAAGGGCGCGGGAGCCTGCGATGCAGGCACCGCACGGGCCGGGCGGTCCCGGGCCACCCCGCCTTCGGCACGAGCCGACCTGAGTCCAGCCACGCCGCCGCGGACGCCTGCCGCTCGGGAGGGAGCGGCGCATCGCGAGGTAGCCGAGGGTTGCGAGGCTGCACAGGACGGCGGGGGCACGGTCGTGCCCGGTCGGCAGTCGTGGCGGTCCGCCCGCCCTCCGGTGGCCACCCTTGCCGAGCTCCGGTCGAGGCCTGGCGAAGCCGGGCGCCGCGCCCCCCGGCGAGTCGCCTGAGACGGCGGTTGACCCGGACCGTTCGAAGGCGCGAGCAAGCCGGCGGCGCGTGAGCGGAGAGCCCGCACGCGAACAGTCCGCGGGCACCGGTTGGAGCGAGCGGGCACCGCGGCCTCCCACCTACCGATCACGGCGGATTACCGGTTCGCCAACAGCAACAAGAGGGCCGGAGCCGGTAGCGGAACTGAAAGAGATGGACGATCCCTGTCCCTGCCCTGCCATTGCGCACGCATCTCCAGGACGGAATCGCGTGAGAAACCGTGGTCGCGCCCGAGACGGATGGCCTGCTCGTCACTGGACACCACGGTCAATGCCTGCCGGACCGCCCGGCGGCGAATCGCCGTGTCGTCAATCTCGTCGATTGCGTCGCTGGCTCCGTCGACATCGAAACGGATCAGTGACCGGGCTACCGAAGCGATGGCGTTGTCCCACGCGCGGCCACGGCCGAGTTCGAGCACGCGATTCAGCGCGGACGCGGCATCGAATTGCGCCCAGATGGAGGAAGCCGCGGGCAACAGCAAGTCGGGCATGGACTCGTCCTGGCGTTCCGCAATCGCATCTATGGCGGCCTCGGGATCGTGCATAACCAGCGTCGGCAGGACGCGGATCAACGACTCCGTACGCGTTTCGGGGGGCAGCGAATCGATCAAGGTCAACGCCGCCACGATGTCTTCCTGGGCGACCCGTTTCGCGACGCTGCCGACCAGATCCGGTTAGACTCGATCTCCCTCGTAGCGCGACAACCAACCCGGCATCTCGCCGGTCGACCGGTTCGGCCCGGCGTCCGCGAGCCCGGCAAGAAATGCGGATCGATGCGCGCCGGTAAAGGTGTCCCCAAAGGCACTCGCCGCGTCGAATTCGACCGACCCCCACCGATGCGCCAGGCGGCTCAACCGCTCCCAGGCAAACTGCGCGTTCTTGCCGGTGAGCCGGCGCGCGGACGCCTCCGGATCGGTCTGCGACCAAACCTCGATCAGCGGGCCCATGGCCTGGTCCGCCGACGGTCCGGGCAGGCTGTCGACCAGCGCCGTGGCGGCCACCGGATCGTCTTCCGCCACTCGGCGGATTAGCTGGCGCAATCGCGCAAACGGGGTCATCCGATTCCGTTCGGCCAGGATGGCCTCGAGTTCCGCGTGGGGATCTTCCAACGGTTTCGAACGATCGTCGTTCACCCGCTCGATCCGGTCGATCACGGACGACAAGTGCTGGCCGTACCCGGTACCCGCATGCACGGCTGCGATCAGGGCGCGCGCGGTCGCGGGATCGTAGGCCGCAATCGCATCGATGGCCGCAACGACCGACTGCCGGGCATCCGGGAGAGCGTTCAACAACGAAGGATCATCGGCGAACACCTCCGGATACGCGACCAGCGCGATGTGCGTCATCGCCTTCGCAACATCGGCCAGTTGCAGATCTTTGAGGGCGTCTGACAGGGCTCTCGCCCCGTCTGCGGCGAGCCACGCGAGCATGGCCCGGCGAACGCCGCGGTTCCGGTCAGCGGCGGGCCGTTCGAGGGCGCGCAGCAACGCGCTACGCCCGTCCACCGGCATCGCGGTTTCCGGGGTGGACAATCGGGGCGCTGGCTGACCGTCGGCAGTCGGCGGTGCGGGCGGGACCAGGTTCGGCTCACGGTCGGGCGCGCTTCCGCGACCGAGAGAGAATGCGACCGCGGCGGCGAGCGCAACCGTAACGAGGACTGCCGAGATCCGCATGCGAGCCCGTGCTCCTGATGAACCTCGGGACGATGTTCCACCGGATCCGAACGACGATCAACCTCCGACTTCCTCCGACCTCCGACCTCGGACCGGCGCGGCGCGTACGGACAGGCCTGAGCGTAATGACGGGTGGAGATGCCAGGTCTGAAAACCGAGGAAATGAAAATGGGCAATTCGGTAGTCGGTGTGCCGGCGATTCAGGAGATTTGAATCAGGAGATTTGTGTTGTAAAGAGGCGCACTCAGTGCTCTAGATGTGAACTGACGGCGTTGCGCTCCCGGCTCTGTTCCCTATCGAAGACGAGACCGGCAGCGGCAAGACAGAGGCGGCCCTGATGCTGGCGCATCGATTGCTGCGGCACAGTCCGGTAAGCGGGCTGTTCGAGGCCTTGCCAACCATGGCAACGTCAAACGCGATGTTGGACCGGCTCACACGGGCTTACCGTCACCTTTTCGCCAAACAAAGTCGGCCATCCATCGCCCTTGTGCATGGCGCACGCTCCATGCACAAGGGGTTTCGGATCGCCGTTCTGCGCGGCGGGCGGCCTGAACAGCCCTATTCGGACGACGCCGATGGCGACGCCACAGCCTCGGCGGCTTGCGCGATGTGGATTGCCGACGATCGCCGGGGCGCGTTTCTGGCCAATGCCGGAGCCGGCACCGTCGATCAGGCGTTGCAGTCGGTGCTGTCGACGGTTTCGCGGTGCCAACGCGCTGACGCACCTGCATCGCGCTCTCGCGCTTCTCGATGCGGAGCGCATGGCGGACAGCAACTGCCTCGCCACACGCAACGGCGTCTACCGGCATCCGGACGAGCCGGGGGCAGGATGCAGCCGCGCGGTGTCGGGTGCCGGCTGCCCTCGGTCCGGCCGCCGCGCTTGCCGTCGCCGGCGCGTGGATCGCCACGGACTTCTCGCCGGGCTCGGAGAAGGTCGGCATTCCGCGGGCGGGCCGCCGGTGAGTGAGCGACGGTGCGCGCCATTGTGGACGATGCCCGGTCCGCAACGAAAAACCGCTGGTTCCCGGCGCGTACCGCCGGGCGGGGCGATACGCCGATTCCCGGAAGGCGGGTTCGAACCTCGCCGGCTCAGTTGCTTCCCAGGTCGGCGAGGTAGCGCTGGATCTTGACGAGATAGCGATCGGCGGCTGCGGCGAAGTAGCGGTTGTCGCGGTTGCGGTACCCGACGTTGTACGAACGCAACGCACAGGCTTCGGCGTCCGCTGAACTCTGCGCGCAGGCCTCAAGGTAATGCGCGAGGATGCCGGCGGCGCAATGGACGTTCTCCTCGGGATCGGCGACGTTGGCACCGCACCAGGCGGTCCACAGGCCGGGATGGACCTGGCCCGGACCCACCGCGCCCATCGGCGAGCGGACGTTCTTGCGGAACGAACTCTCGGTCATGACCAGGCTGGCCAGCAGATCGGGCCGCAACGCCTGGCGCGTCGATGCTTCGAGGATCCATCCGGCGAAGTCGACCGCGACTGAACGTTCGAGATCGAACGCTTGAACAAGGCGTGCCGCAAAATCTTCGCGTTCCTCGGCCCAGGTCGCTCGGTCGGCCGCGTGCGGAAGCGGCAGGACGACGGAGACGCGGCGTTCGAAATCCGCCCGGGTTGCGATGGCCGCGGCGGCCAACACACCGGCGACGGCCAGCAGGACCAGCGCCGCACTCCGCGCTCCGGTGTGCCGGGACCGCCTGTCGGGCGTCTCGGAGTTTGTCCACCGCGTTCCCGCGCTGTTCGCCTCTTTCAGCAACTTGGGTCGATTTCCTCGACCGAATGGTTACTACACCATACCGGCTTCGACGGAAAAGCGAAACTGCGATAGTGGGACGTGCGGAAGTGGGACGCTAGCGTGAAGCCGGTCGGAATCGCGGTTCATGAGCGCCGCCGGTGCCGGGACGGGACGATCCCGCCACGCGGTCCGGCACCGCACACCGCCGGGACCAGGCTGGGGACCCCGTCCCGGGGAAGTGGGCAGGGGTTCGGATTGCGGCAGGTGCACACGGCGGAATACCGCGCTGTCAAACAAGACCCATGTGCAGGGCCTGACGGTTCATCGCTGGTGCTTCGGGCATGCAGCGCTCGTACCCGGAGAGGCCGGAACCTTCTTCGGTGTCAATGAACCCCGGTGTCACCCGTGTCCCGGACCGTCAACGGGTAGGAGCCGCTGACGTCGCGGCTTGACGCGACGTCGCAAGTGAGAGCGGAGTCGATCCCGACGACGCTGCGTCGATACGAGTGGAATGAGCCGCAGTGCAGCCAGAATCGGAGCCGGAAGCCCTCAAGGAAAGTCTGAATAAGGCGGCATGTGCCGCCTGAGCCGCGGTGGATCCCGGTTTTCGGATTCCGCACGCAGGAGTAACGATCATCTGGCACAGGACTCGATGTTTCAAGAAACCTGCCGACCCGGCCATTTCAAACGGTTTGGATCGCCTCATCGCAACCCGTTGCGGGTCGCAGACGCAAGGCGGCCGCGACATCAGCCGGGCGCATGCCGGCCGGCGATTCGCCGATTTGCGAATTCGAGCAACATCGCAATCCGCCGCGAGTTCATCGCCAGACCCCGATCGCGCACGTTCGAACAGCCGGAATACCGCTTCACATGCGGGAACGGGTGCTCCACCTTTGCCGGCACCGATCCCCTGCGACGCTCCTCCGCCTCCTCCGACCGCGACCTGTCCGGCGGCAGCCGTTTGCCGCGCTTCACCGCCACTCGCCGGCCCACCTCCGCGTCCCGGTTCTGCACACGCCTGCCAACCCCTTCGCAGCCGGCATCGCCCCTCCCCCGCTCCTTCCGGTCGTGCAAGGGCGCAGGTGCGGCCGCCACGCTGGATACGTTCGCCAGCGTCGTCGTCTCCTCCGCAACGGCCCGGTCAACCGCAATCCCGCGAACCGCGGCACCGACTTCAACTCATCGAGCCGGTCCTCCATGCTCGGATCACGCTCACTTGCAGAAAAGCAGCGCACAGTGAACGCGCGGCATGCTGCACAGCGGGCAGGGACGGCGGCCTGGCTTCGGATCAAACGGCTCGACCTGGCTCGCCAGCCGATCCCAGGGAATCAGCCGTTCCATCTTCCCAAGGAGGAGTTCGCGGCGCGTCCCCCGCTTCTTCGAATCGTATTCCGACCTCGCGCACGGAACCCGTTCGATCAGCGCGCCGGCGCTCCTTGGCGGGTTTGGCCAATTCTTGCAGGCTCGACGCGTTCAAACCTTTCCCAGATTGAATCGCCGAATCGGAATCAAGGCTCTGGTTCACCTCCCGTCGGCTCCGAGGATTCCGTCCGGTCACGATCCCCTTTCTCTCTGTCGGCACCGCCGTTGGCTTCGTCCGGATCGTCGGATGAACCTGCGATGACGGCTGGCGGTGTTTCGTCGACAGGGTCGGCGGACCCGACGATGGGGCTCAACGCGACCTTCAGCGGGTTGGGCGTCAGGTTCATCATGGCGCCCGTATTGGAGTCCACGACCGCACCGATCACGCCGCCCAGCAGGACGTTTCCGGCCATGCCGGCGGCCCCTCCGCCGGCCACGCTGTGTGAAACCACGGACTGGACGGTTTGATACCCGGATTTTGATACAGCGACGTTGTATGAGCCTTCGCGTTTCAGGCGAAAGGACGAGGGTGTCATGCCGACGATCGCGCCCGAGTCGTCAACGCTGTTCTGCTCGATTTCGGCCTTGGTGAATTCCCGATCCCTTCTGCGGACTTTCACGTCGGCCCCGGAGGGGTCTGAGTCCACGACAAGAGAATCCATGGTGCCTCGGGTGATTGAGGCGCAACCCCCTGCAAGCAGCAAGGTCACCGATAAAATTAGAACATGCCTTTAGTGCATACCTACCTCGGTCAATGGAGAAGCGTCGACGCTCCAAACCGCAAGAATAAACCAATTCGAAGGGGAGGCGTCTCGGGATCGGGGCGGACAGGGAAGACGGTGGCCCGCTTACCGCCTGCCTCGAAACCGGCATTGCCCGGCGTGTGCGAGGGGGCTGGCAACCGGTCGATGCATGATCGAAGGCAGCGGCGTTTTCGCTCCGTGGCGAGACCTGGAATCATGCTCGTGAGTTTGCAAGTCCGAGTCGGTACCGGGATACTGCCGAGCGCCGCGAGGTTGGAGGGCTGATGACGCGGGTGTTCTATGCGTTGGTGCTTTTGTTCGTCGTTGGCGGTGCCGATGCCGCGGGGCCTGAGCATTAGCACACTTGACAGCGATGGGGGGAACGCGCATGTTAGGCGGTCCGCGCATCGTGCACGGTGGGGAAGTCCGGGAGCGAGCGGAGGGCCAATGAATCAAGCGAAGGTGCAGGACATCTGCGAGGAAATCGTCGACAACGTCGAGGGGGCTTTGGGTTGTGCGTTGGTGGATCTCGGCACCGGCCTGCCCCTGGCGCTCGACGTCAAACCCCAGTCGCCGGTCAACGCCGCGGCGATGGAGTTGATGTCCGCCGCGGGTGTTACCTACTTTCGCGCTTATGGCCGAAAGCCCGTGGAAACGGGCGACCACCCGCACGGCGGGAACGCCGTGGAAGAAATCCAGGCAACCACGGCAGAGACCTACCACTTCATGTCCCTCGTGCCCGGTCAGGACCAGCAGTTGCTCATCTTGATCTCGGAACGCGAGTCCAGCAATCTGGCGCTGGGTTGGGTGGCCATGCGGCAAGCGCTCGACATGATTCAGAAGGTCGGCGCCAACGGCACCGATGCGCCCGCCAGACCCCCGGAGGACGTATCCTTGGCGTCTCACCGATCTCCGCAGCCGCCGAGGGAGCGGACGTCAAGCTTTCCAAACCGCCGTACGCACAGCCGGCGCACCATCTGGGGCCAGCGCTGATCAATTGAGTCAACCGTGCCGCATCGCCGCGTGGCCACGCCCCAGGGCGGCGTGCAGCGATTTGCCGTATCCCATGTCTTCGACGCGCTCCGTGAACGACGGGCGTCCACCGCTGCACTCGAACCGATTCGCGCCCGCATCGTAAGCCCAGAGGTCTTCCAAGACGGGCACCTCGCCCTCCAACCCGGCCACATCGGTGATGGAAATGATGCGCCGCTTGCCATCCCGGAAGCGGGCGGCCTGCACGATGAGATCGACCGCCGAGACGACCTGGTTGCGGATCGCCGAAAGCGGCATCTCGCCCGAACCCATCATCACCAGGTATTCCAGCCGGCTCATGGTGTCACGCGGATTGTTGGCATGGACCGTGAACATGGACCCCGGGTGACCGGTATTCATCGCCTGCAACGCCTCAAGCGCCTCCGGTCCCCGGACCTCGCCGACGATGATGCGGTCGGGCCGCATCCTGAGGGCGTTCTTCAACAGGTCCCGCATGGTGATTTCCCCCGAGTTCTCGGAAGACGGCGCACGCGTTTCGAGACGCACGACATGGGGCTGACGCAGATTCAGTTCCGCAGCGTCCTCCAGGGTCACAATGCGTTCTTCGGGATGGATGTTGTCCGACAACGCGTTGAGAATGGTGGTCTTTCCGGCGCCCGTTCCGCCCGCCACGACGATATTGAGTTGTGCCCGCGTTGCCACGTCCAGAAGACTCGCCATGCCCGGGTGCATTGCGCCGCCCTGGGCGAGTTCCTGGACGGAGAAGCCTCCCTTGCGAAAGCGGCGGATGGAAATCGCCGCCCCGTCGATCGCCAACGGCGGGCCGATGATGTTGACTCGGGAGCCGTCTTCCAGGCGGGCATCGCACATGGGACTGAGTTCGTCGATGCGCCGCCCGACATTCGACGCGATGCGCTGCGCGATACGGGTGAGATGGTCGGCGTCAAGGAACTGGATATCCACCTTGCTCAGTCGACCCCTGCGCTCGACGTACACCGAATTCAGGCCGTTGACCAGGATGTCGCTGACGTCCGGGTCGCGCAGTACGGAGCCAAGCGGCCCGAGGCCCCGCATTTCGTCCACCAGGCGAACCGCCAGGTTTGACAGGTTGCCGCCGACCGCGGGGGCATCAGCGGCCGTTTCCAGCCTGCGCAGGATGGCACCGACCTCCTCGGTCAATTCCTTCGTGTCCAGCGCCGCGGCGCGTTCCGAGTCGAGCGCTTCCAGAACGCGGCTGTGATACCAGGGAACGATCGACTCGAAACGGTTGCGCACGGCGGGCTCCGTGCCGCTGGCGGTCTCCGTGCCCATTTGTCTGCCACGGCGATGTTGCGGCAGCGAGCCACGTCGATGTCGAATGGACTGAGCCACGGCGATCAGCTAGATCAAGCGCCGCGGAAATCGACGCTTGGCGTTTGGTTCGTCCCGGGAACAATCGGAAGGCATGCCGATGCGCTTCATCCTGATCGGTGGTTGCAGTGCATTATACTCCTACTTGGCCGATAGCATGGAGCGGTTTCCCCGAACATGATTCGCGTAGCGTGCAGTCCACGGCAAAAGCGGTTCGCCGGTCGTCTTGCAACGACCGAACGCTGCCGTGAGAAATCAAGCAAGCGCTATCTTCCATCGGCGTCGGCACTCCTGCCGCCCGGGCGGAAACCGTCCTCCGTCCCGACGGCGGGGGAGCCTCTTTAGCCATGAAATCGTCGGGCGTCGTGCTGGTGCTTTTGGCGCTTGTGCAGGCGTGCACCCTCATGCCTGCGAAGGGCGAGCAGCTGCGCGCACGGCAGATGGAGAATGCGGTTCTGCCGATGGCGGCAACCGCGCTGGACTCGGGGCAGCTGGAAACCGCCCGGCGCCTGTATCGTCGGCTGCTTGATGTCGACCCCGCATCCGTTTCCGCCCGCATGGGTCTGGGGCGCGTGGCGCTACGCGAACAGGAACCGGCCGCCGCGGCCCGCTGGTTCCTGTCCGCGGTGAACCACGCGGAGGAACCCGCACATCGGCACGACGCGTTGCTGGCCCACGCACGGGCGGCCCTGGCCGCGGGCCAGGTCGAAGCGGCGGGTCACAGCTTCGGCCGGCTGATCGACGCCGAAGACAAGCCGCCCCGAGCGACAGAAGCCTGGGGCCACAACGGCGTCGGCCTGACGCGACTGCTGAGCGGGGACCCGCACGGTGCCGTCGCCTCCCTGGAGCGGGCCGTGCTGCTCGCGCCGGAAGAGGGTCGGTTTCAAGGCAACCTGGAACGCGCACTGGCCCTGCAGGCCGGTTTCCCGATCCCGGACCGCCCGGGAGAGGAAGCCGGACCCGACACGGGAAGCGCTTCGGTACCACCCGCGCAAGCGCCCGTCGCCAGCCCCGCTGCTCCCGCGCGCCGACCCCATGCAACGGAAGCGCCCGAACCGCCCCGATCGCCCCGACCGTCGACCGTCGCATCAACCGAATCATCCCGGGCATCCGATCCGCTGGCAGCTGAAACCACCGATCCGTCTCCGGCGCCCGACTCGCCGGCACTTGCAACGAACCGCCCAACTCCAGGATCTGGCCCATCGGCGGTCGCAACGACAGCGTCACCGCCCGCACCGGGCGAGCCGAACGACTCGGACCGGATAGAGACTGAGGCGACGGACCGGCACGGCGAAACACGGATGCAACCGGCACCGGACCGTTCACCAAGCCTCGACACCGGCCGGGCGACCCCGCGAAGCAACGGACCGCGAGACCCGGAGCCGGCGACCGAACGCGAACCGTTTGAAGCACAAGACGAAAACGTTTCCTCCGTTGCAGGGTCGCGCTTGCGCGAGGCCGGCGCGGAAGCGAAGCCGGAGCCGGAATCGTCACGAGCAAGGAACGCCCAGGCCGATGCCGATATCCGCGCGAGCCTGAACGCCGAGGCAGATCCGGGTTCCACCGGAAACCCCGATTCCAATGCAGACCCGGATGCCGACGGCTCAGCGGTCGGTCCCGTTGCGGCAATGGACAACTCCGTCCTGGTTGTCACGGAAATCGGCGGCCAGTACCTTCAATTCGGCGCCTATGCGAAGCGGGACCGCGCAGAGGCCGTGGCTGCGGGCTTGCGGCCGTTGACCGGTCACCCGATAACGCTCTCGGAAACCAGCGATTCGAACGGTACGACGCTGCACCGCGTGCGCATCGGTCCGGTCCCTGCGGACGGTGCGCTGTCGGAAGCCATATCGGCGCTTGAATCTCAAGGGTATCGCATTGCGAACCCTCCCCTGCCTGCGGCCGCCGCGGACGATTCCGCGGCGAAGCCCGCTGAACGGTGGCGTCCCTGGGCGGTCACGGTGGACGGGGAACGCTATCTGCAGATGGGCGCCTTCGGGGAACGCGTCAAGGCGGAGTCGTTGGCGACGAAACTGCGCGGACGAACCGACCGGCCGGTACGCGTCAGCGAAGTCGTGCGCGAGAACGGCTCCGCCCTGCACCGGGTGCGCATTGGGCCCTTGGCGCCCGACGACTCCGTGAACGAACTGCTCGAATTCCTGCAGTGACGCTGAAGCAGCGGCTTCACCGGACGGTCAACGCGCGATCGGACACCAACGCCGGAGCGAAGCGACGCCCCGGCCGAACGGCAAGGCTGGCGGCGTCACAACGCTGCGCTGGCGGACGCGCGAGCCCTTCGCACACGCTCCTCCCGAAACGTGCGTGGCGCCGCTCCGCTCGTTCCGGGAGGGCGTGAATCAGCGCATCAGGACGCACCCCCGCCGAGCAGAGAGCGCAGAAAACGCGTGAGCGGCTCGCGCTCACGCCGGGTCAGCGCACGTTCGGGCTCGCCGAGCGCCATGGCTCCCGCCATGTTTCGCATATAGGGGATTTCGAGATCGGGCAGCCGCTCGGCGAACGCATTCCTCAAGTGGTCCTCACCGAGCACCTTTGGCAGCGAGCGGGCATGATTCATGATGAGCGACGATGTTGCGCCCTCCAGAATGCGGAGCCAGCGTACGGCGATCGAGACACCCGCCGGGGTCGGTTCGAAAACGATGAGGTGGTTGGTGACCAGATGGCGGATCGCCGCCAATTGGTACATGGAGGCACCGCAAGCCAGTATCAGGTGCGCGTGGCTCGTCAAGGCCTTGATCAGGCTGTCCAGGCCGTGTTGTTCGAAACTGGCCTGGCCGGCGAGGTCGACGGGATGCGCTAGCAGTGCGATTCGATTGCTCACCTGCACCTGCAGGCGTTCCACCGCCAACGCGTCCGCAGCGTCGGGATCCTGCAGCAACTGGGCCAGTCCGCGCTCCGGCTGTGTGTCGAGCGCGAGTGACAGGGAGCCGAAATCGGCATCCAGGTCGACACAACTCACGTAGCGCCCCATGTCCGCGGCAAGATAGGCAAGCAGCGCGGTGACGGTGTTGACGCCCATTCCCTTGCCGTGCACGAGCACCACCCGACTCGCCTGAATCTGCGGGCGATCCTGTTCCTCGCTGACGGCGATGACCTCACGAATGGCGCTGCGCAAGTTGACGGTATCGAGGGGCTTTGGCAGGTACAGAAAAATGCCACCCCGGTACAGGTCGTTTGCCAGAGTGACGTTGTTTTCCGACCCCGTGGCCAGGATTACGCTCTCCGGCCGGCACACCTCCAGCAGCGAGGCGATGTGAGAAATGGGGTTCTGTTCTCCGTCCAGGTCGACGATCAGGATGTCGGACGAGCGACCCTCCCGGCAAGCGCGGGCGGCATGGCGAACGGTTCCGGGGCGCACCTTCGCGGCCGGTTCGGCATCCTTGATCACCCGGCGGCTTGCGGCATCGTTGAGGAAGGCTGTCAGCTCGGCTTCCGTCATACCCACAAACGCCGTCTTGATCTCGCTACGGCCACGAAACCGGCCGCAGCCTCACCGACGATCCAATCGACCCGTCACGACGGATCAGTTGGATGGGGAATCAGGGGATGCCGGGCCCTGATCGGCGCCGCGCCATTCGCGCACCGCCCGCTCGACGGGTTCCGATCGCTCTGGACCATCACCCGATGCTTCGTCAAGGCGCGCCGACTCAACCATCACGTCGCGAACGAAGTTGACGTAGTCACCCTCGGCCAACCCCGTCGTGCACCCGACTGGGACGAGACAGAGTAGCAAGACCGGCAGACGCCAGAATTTCCGGCGGTTCATCTCAACACCTTGATTGTCGCTGCGTCCCCGTGACCACCGTCATCGGCAGCGAACGCATCGAATGTAACCCTGCGGGCAACCGGGACGCGGGAGTGTCCACGAGTCCCAGATGTCGCGCTCGAACGCTTTGGGTACCGTGAGTCTGGTCCCTTCGACTCACATCGTACCGTCACGACCGAACGCTTGCCATTGATTTAACGACATTCCAGCGAGGCGGTCCAGTAAACGTAAACGCGTAAACGCGTGCGCGTGCCTGCACGAGCACCCGGTTGCCGTCCAAGCGTCGATGCCGGACACGTGGCGTGATTTCCCACCGCTCGGGCCTCCTCGGCGTCCGGTGGGTCGCAGGGATCGGTGACCCGTCCCGCTTGATTGCGACCGGGCCCTCGTATCTTGGTTTCGCAAAGGGCTTGCGAGGTCTAGGGTTGCGGGGCGGGCCGAACACCGTTGTCGGCCAAGTCGGCGTGGGCCCGCCTATGGACAAGCGGCAGGGATCCGCGCTTGGAGACCCGTAGCAGCCAGCGGGGTTTGTGATGAGAGACAACCGATCGATGCGAAGACCGATTGCCGCATCAAAGACAACGTCGGTCACCCTCGGGTTCAGCACCGTCGCGTTCTGTCCGGCCATGAAGGATTCTCCGGGCGACTCGCTGTTCTGTTTCGCCCCGGCCGCGGTGGCGCAGGTAAACGCTTGGAGCGCTGCTGGCGCACAATCGCTCGGCGCGACAACCTGCCGCGTCGATGGTTCCGCGGGCGTTGGGTTTCCAACGCAACGAGATTTGTCAGCGACCGTGCTGTTGGCGCTGGCGTTGACCGTGCCGTCCGGCGCCGCCGCTAGTGCACAGCAGACGCAAAGGCTCATCAAGGAGGTCGTGGTGACGGCGGCGAAACGGGAACAGGGCGTCTACGACGTACCCGCGTCGCTGAGCGTGTTCGACGGCACCGAACTGCCGGAGCGCGGCATCGCGGATCTGGTGGACATCGGCAAGTTCGTGCCGAACCTGAACGTGACCACGTTCTCCGCCGGGCACACCTCGTCCGCGAATCCGTTATTCGGGGCATCGGCACGCAGGACCATCTGATCACGACGGATCCGGGCGTGGGGGTTTACGTGGACGGCGTTTACCTGGGCCGCCAGGTGGGCCAGCACTGGAACCTGTGGAACCTTGAGCGGGTCGAGGTGTTGCGCGGCCCGCAGGGCACCCTGTACGGGCGCAATTCTATCGGCGGGGCGATCAACCTCGTCACCGCGCCGCAGGGCGTCGACCCCGGTGCGCGCGCAAGCGTACGGGTCGGCTCGCGCGGCCGCATCGACGCCCATGTCCATACCGACGCGAACCTCGGCGACGCGTTCGCCGCGACGCTTGCGGCGGGCGTCAATCGACGGGGCGGGTTGGGCGACTTCATCAACCGCCCGGACGCCGGTGTGGAGGTCGGCGAGATGCGGGAGGTGTTCGGCCGGTTGGCGGTGGCATGGTGCCCGGCGCCGGGCTTCTCGCTGACGGTTGTCGCCGACGCCAACGACGGCGACAACGGGCTGAATCCCTACACGACGCTGATCGACGAGGTGCCGGGCGGCCGGGTGTTCGCCGCCGGCTACCGCAACGCGGACGTCTCGGACGATCCGTACGACAGCAACACGGGCCAACTCGACCAGACTCGCGTCGGCAACGCGGCACGCGGTTGTGGCGGCAACCGCGAACTGGTCGGCCGGCGAGCGGCTGGGCCTCAAGGCGATCGCCAGCTTCCGGCGTTCGGAGTACGAGGCCGGGCTGGACGATGACGGATTCTTCGACGACTTCGTGCGCTTCCCGGAAACCGGCGAGGCGGGCCAGTCGTCCATCGAGGTCCAGTTGGACGGGGCGTTGGGGCGGTATCGACTTCGTGGCGGGCGTGTACCGTTTCGAGGAAGACGGCGCCAACGTGCAGGATCCCACCGTCTTTCTCGGCGTCCGGGGCGCGTTCGAACTCGCCCAGCAACTCGACAGCGCGGCCGTGTTCGCCAGTGTGGGCACCGAACCGGGGTCCCGGTGGCAGCTGGCGGGCGGCGTACGGTCGACCCGCGACCGGAAGCGCGCAACGACCGATGTCGGAACCGAGCCCGTCTCGGCGGAGCGCCGGTGGCGCGAAACGAGTTGGGAGATTGCTGCCCACTACGCACTCGGCGATCGCATGGCGGCGTATGCAACGGTGCAGAACGGCTACCAGTCCGGGCAGTTCCCCGCTCGCCCGTACTGCCTGTTCGTCGATCCGGACTGCTTCACGGCGGGCGACAACATCACGGCGCTCAACTACGAGATCGGGGTGAAGGGGCAGCCCGTGGACGGGCTGGAACTGAGCGCGGCGGTCTTCAGAACCCGCTGCGTCGACCTGCCCTACCAGGTGAGCAGCACGGCCGGAGCGGGTTTCAGCAGTGTCAACCTGATCGTCGGGCAGTGGACGACCGGATTCGAGTCGGAGAGCACATTGTACGTGATGCGCAGGTTTCGGGTGCACGCGGCGCTCGGCTGGCTGAACGTCAAGGTCGAACCCCAAGGGGGCGTGCGCCCGGTGGCACCGCTCACCCCGGAACTGACGCTGTCGCTGAGCCCCGAGTATCGGTGTTGGCTGGGCAACGGTAGTGGAATCACCGCCAGATTGGACTACTCGTATCGGAGCGGAATGTGGGGGGAGCCGCGTTCCGATCCCGGCCGGCTCACGCGCGTCGGCGGCCGCGGCCTGGTCAACTTCCATGTGGGGTACGAGGCGTCCGATGGGGCCTGGACGGTGGCGGTCTACGGTCGCAACGTATTGGACCGGCGCTACGACAACGCTCGGCTGAACACCGGCGACTATCTGCTGCGGATTCTCAGCAATGACGCCAGCGAGTTCGTGGTTCGAGTCGAACGACGTTTCTGATCATGTCAATGACGTGCAACGCCGGACTTGCCCTGCGGCATTGCGAGGGCGTAGCGCCTTTCGCTGCGGCCGAGGGCGGGACGGGGGCGGCCAGTCCCAGTCAAGTGCAAAAGCCCTGCTACCGAATGACGTAGCGAATGGTGTACAGCGCCGAGAGTCGCCCTGTGTCGACGCTGCGTGACCACATGTGGACCGGTTTGTTGCCGTCGAGGCGCAGATTCGGCAGTTGGTTGCGCAATAGGTCACCCGCATAGCCGTCGACTAGAACGCCTCGAATCGCTTCTGCTGAGCATTGAGTCTGGGCCGACCAAACCTACAACCTATGACAGTAGACGCCCCTGTTAGAGACGCATCCGACAATACCGTCGCGGAGGGCGCGCCGGCCACACCTGACCGTGCCGGCGGGATGGCGGCGGATGTCTTGTGCGTTCAGAAAGCCCAAGCCCGTGGTGATGGCCGCGGAATCGGCGCTCCTTGCTGAGAGCCAACAGCAATGCTTGCGTGCGCGTGAGACAGCCACACTGGCACTCGCGTAAGGGCCACTGGTTCGAGGTCGGGCAATTGCGTTACGCACGCGACAATCTGAAGTTCGTCCGATGTTGCGGAGCCGAGGATCTCCAGGCCGTTCGAGAGCTCGTTGTTGATTATGTGGAAGTCCGCTCTGACGGTCGTTGGACGACACCGTCTGGTTGAAATCCGTGGCACTGCGGGAGTACGTGGCGGCGAGCGGCCATCTCGGCGACAGACGGAAACCGAGTGCCGCCTTACGGGAGAAACCCGCGCCGGGATCGAACAGCGCGGACCACCCGTCTTCCGCGCCGCTGTCGGGGGCGGTTCAAACGGGCAACATGCGGCGGCAGCAACGGTTCGTCTCGACTTTTCCAACCGTATGGCC
This sequence comes from Gammaproteobacteria bacterium, assembly GCA_028821125.1. Lineage (GTDB taxonomy): Bacteria > Pseudomonadota > Gammaproteobacteria > Pseudomonadales > Azotimanducaceae > Azophilus. The sequence continues at coordinate 10,689 of JAPPHD010000090.1, read as the reverse complement.
TTCATCGATCTCGGAACCCGATCCCCGGCGAGTCAGACATGGGTTCGGCTGGTCGGTACCTTGCCGCAACGCGGGTGCTGCATACGCTGCCGCTTGCTATCTTGGTAAAAAGGGTCTGGCATTGACTTGACTACGGATGACTGCACTACGCGGGAGACATGACACCGCACCGCCATGCCGGCCCGACATCTATGCGACCGGGCGCCACTGTGGTTGACCAGCACCACCGCCCGGGCTGGGCGTCGACACCCCAGCCCGGTTGTTCTTGATGATGCCCGTCCGTGAATGACAGGCGTTTGCCTAAGCGCTTGTCCGCTCCGGCCAGTTCACTGTCCGACGCGTTCAGTCAATGGAGCGCATCTCGGATGCATGGGCAGCCCATTGCGTTCCGAACTTCGTCCTAGAGGGTGGCGGGCAGCAGGTGCAGGCGGCCTCGGCGAAAATGGGTGAACCGGTGTAACCGACATGCGGGTTTCCGGTTGTCCGCATCAGGCTCCGTCACTCGGCCTCCGATGTGCGAAGAGGGCTCTGCGGCCGGAATAGCCGAACCAACCATCCCGCGAAGGATGGTGCGTTCGTCGACTCGGCATCGTGCGCGCTGACGTCCACGGTACCAACATCCCCGAACCGGAGCGTAGTCTCGGCGAGCCTGTCGAGCAGGCGTTCGAATTCCTGCCTTGCGCGGGGATCGTCGACGCCCGCGTCGATATCGCTGAGCAATTCGGTGAATCGGCGCACGATCTCGTAGATCTCGCGCGCGACAGATAGCGCCAGCGCACTCTTGACTGCATGATTGGCAATCAGCGACCACAGAACCACGACCGCGAGCAGGACGCCAAGAATTTGCTGAAGGCCGATCAGGGGTTCGGGAACGGAGCGTTCCCCGGTGATGGCGATGGCAAACGCCGAAACAAAGCAACCGGAGCCCAAGCCTACGAGCAGGACGTTCCCAAAAAGTTGGAGGCGGGTAAACCGCCGATGCCGAAGCTGATAATGCTCGGCTACCCGCCTCGCATCCTTGCGGTGCTGCAGGACGTCGCTTCGGAGGTCGCGTTGTTCGTTTTGTGAGTCGGGCACCTTGTATCGTGCGGATTGACTGAGCGTTGCGCGATAATCCACCAACACGCCCATCAAGGCAAGTGGTGGTGAACGCTGGCGTGGAGAACGACGGCAACGCCGGATCGTCTGCTTGAAATCCGCATCCGCTTGGTTTACGGAACTCGGTACTGGCGTTTCTGGTCGTCCTGTCGGCCGATTGCGCCGAGGTGACGTTGCGCGGCGAGCTGGAGTCGGCGTGGAAGGCCTCATGGCGTCGGGGACAGTCCGGAAAATGACGACGGGCAGACGGCGGACGGACGCATACCGCCTGTCACTACCCCGTTCGCGAATGGGTGAGGATGGCGGAAAGGGGGTAGTGACAGGCGGCAAAAGCGGCATCCAGGCCTTGTGCGGCGAGGGGTCTGCTAAAGATTTTGCAAGTGACGCCTTCGTGACGGTCTGATAGGGTGCTACCCGTTCTAGTGCCGCCAAGTGCGGTATGGTCGGCTTAGTCCGATATGGGGCGCCTACAAGGCGGACCATGTGCCACAGCGCGGTAATCGCGCTGTACGGGCGGACGCCCCGCGAAGGCACGGCGGGCCACGTCGCATCGCGACGGGGGCTCGAGCGAATTCACACGGCCAGGCGGCCGCCACGCGGAACCCATCAGGGGCCGCGGGCAGCCGGGCGATGGTCCGGCGGATGGAGCCGGTCTGGACCGTGGTGCGACGCGAGGAAGCGGAGGCTTGGGCGGAACACCCTTGCCATGCCGGGAAGCAGAACCGGTGCTCGCTGAAACCGCATCGCGCCGCAAACCGGGCTCGCGGCCGCTGTCGGAAACGGCACGCCGCAGCCGCCGCGTCGGACGGCAGCGCAAAGTGCGTCGAAGGGCAGACTCGCAGCAAACCTGCGGATTCGCATTGTCTCGGGAATCGAGGCGACGGATCGCCCATCACAACTGAGCTACCCTACGCCCGCCCCGCGCCCGCGGGGCGCGGCCGAATATGCAAGCAGCCTCTCCACCGTGAGATTTCGGCAACGTGTCGCGGACTCCGGGTGGCGTCTCCCCCTTTTCCATCCAGCCTGAACCAATGAAATCACCCCAGTGGCGCGCCGCGGTGGTGGCTTGCCATGGAGCGGAAATACTAAGGGGTCCGAGTCGGCGCTCTCGGGCATGCCGTGCTTGGGGAGCAGCTCGTTCAGGGCTTCGGCGAGCAGCGCCTGTCGGCGGAACCGCGGCCGGCCTGGTCGAGGATGGCGCGGCGCAGGTCAGCGGACTTGCCGGGCATCTGCGTTACGCTCCCTGCCGGCTGGCAAGTCAACTTTCCATGCAGTGAACCTGTCGGCTACTGGACTTGTGTACTTGTCGACTTTCCGACTTGTGGACAAGTGGACTTCTCGACTTGTGGACTTTTCGACTTGTGAACAAGTGGGCTGTTCAACTTGTGGGGTTGTGGACTTGTCGACGAGTGGACAAGTGGACTTTGCGACTGGTGGACAAGCCGGCGGGCTGCCGGGCGATGTCGTAAACGGAGGCGATCGCGACACTGAGCCGCGCCGGGTCGGTTTCGATCCCGGTGGGTAGAAGGCGCTCGCTGTGTCCCGGTTCTGCGGCACGCCCGTGGTGCTAGCCGCGGGTGACCGGAAGACGGCGCAATGGTCGGCGGACAGCTTGGTGTTGTTTCTCAATTTGATTGGTTGAAAAACCGGGCTTTTCCCCGATTTGATGCACCGCCGAACTGACTGGCGCGGTGGTTAAAGCGGGAAACTGTCCGATTTCCCGGATTGTTCCACCACGCATGGCGCGAGGGCGGCGCATCAGAAATGCCGTGTGCGTGGCTATATCGGTTCAGGTCTGCCCGTGATCGCCTGTTGTGACAGGGCTGGCGCTCTCGAGTGCGAGTGGCAGCGACCGGGGCTCGGCGCCGGCACGATGCGCAAGCGGATGGCGCACCTGCGCTGGTGGGCGAACAAGGTCGGCAAGGCGGGATTCGTGCGCGGCGACAACGCGAGCCACGGGATCGGCACGGACGCGCGCTGAGCGTTGCGATGGCCGCGGCGGGCGTGGGAAGACATTTCGGCAAATCCCGAATTGCTCCACCACGACGGGAGCGCCGGCGGCGGGGCGATTCGGTGCAGGCACCGGGCACTCGGGCAAGGTAATGCCGGAAACGGTGGCACGGTGCGCCGGGATATCAGGAATCCGCATCCGCGATCTCGGCGAGGCCGTGCTTGGCGAAGAGGTCGTTGAGCGCCTCGCCGAGAAGCGCCTGGACGGTGGTGTCGGATTCGACGGCGAGGCGCTTGAGCTGGCGGCGGACCTCGGGCGCGAAGTGGCCGGTAACGCTGACCTTGCCGGCGCGGCCCGGCTGTGCGGCGCGCGGTTGCGGCGAGGCGTCCTCCGGCGACGCCGTGCGGTCGCGCTTCGCCGCAGGACTCCGGCCGGCCTGGTCGAGGATGGCGCGGCGCAGGTCAGCGGACTTGGCGGGCATCGAGGTGGGGTTCCCTGGGGGCGGGCCTGTCGGCTTTTCGACGGGTGGACTTGTCGGCTTCTCGACGAGTGGACAAGTCGACGTCTCGACTAGTGGAAAAGCCGGCGGCCTGCCGGACGATTTGATAGACGGCGGCGATCTCGGCCGCCGCCTTGCCGCGGGGTTCGTACTCCAGGGCGCTGGCGCCGCCGGCGGCCGCGTAGTCGACGGCGGCGCGCAGGCCGAGGCTCGCGGCGCAGACTGGGACGCTCATGTCGGAAAGCAGCCGGCGCGCCTGGGGCTGGCGCGGTCCCCGGGGAGGAACGCCGTTGAGGATGCAGAGGAAGGGGGTGTCGGGCGCGACGGCGCGGATCACCTCGACGGTGGCGGCCACGGTCTCCAGATCGTAGATGGCGGGGCGGCAAGGGATGAGGACCAGGTCGGCGGCCCGGGCTGCGGCGACCGCGCCCTGCTCGATGCGCGGCGCGGTGTCGACGACGGCGAGACCGACGCCCTGCCCCGCCGCCGCATCGAGGACGCGCTCAAGACGCGGCGGCTGGGCGGTGAGGACAACGGGGAGGTCGGGCTCGCGGCGGTCGCCCCAGCTGGCCGCGGTGGCCTGCGGGTCGAGGTCGATCACGGCGGCGGTCAGGCCGTCCCGGACGGCCGCGCAGGCGATGGCCAGGCAGAGCGTGGTCTTGCCCGTTCCGCCCTTCTGCGCGACCACCGAGACGGTTTTCATGCGTGTGTGGACCGGTCCGCTTTCCGGAAGATTACGGGCAGTGTAAGACTCGGCTCGGGGCCCTGGCAAAGGGAAAAGTCGTAGCTTGGTGATAAACGGCTTCAGCGCATTAACTCGTTTATCCTATTGATAAATAAAGAATTTTTTTGTTGTTTTAGCTTGACTGCGGTGCCGGCGATGCGGTAGAGATTACAAGTCAGGGAGGACGCGCCCGCGGCGGAAACTTCGCGGGACTTTGAGATACGCACCCCGAGTGGGGGCGACTGAGAGAGGACCGATGTGGACCTAGCGAACTCCCGACCCAGCCTTCGGCCGATAAGCGTGCGGAGCGCGCGATGCGGCAATTGAATTTCGACCTGAAGCGCCTGCAGGAGCGGCACCGGGAAGGCGGCTTCGTCACCCGGCGGGACCGCTCCTACGCGCTGGCCCAGGCCGCCAACACCCTGCACGACCTCGGCTTCAAGCGCCTGCGCGCCGCGGGATTCCGGCGCAAGCACGCTGAGGCGCTGGTGCGCGAGTGGCAGCGCCGGGGACTCGCGACGGGCACGCTCAATCCGAGTTGATAGGTCCGAAAAGTCTTTTAATGGCGATGAGTTGAGGACTTTCGACCGAGGGCGGTTACCACGTCAGTTCACACGCGGGAGATTTCCGCCTCGGCTAATGGCTAATATGAAAAAAACCGGGAGGGCAGGGGCAAAGGCAACGATTTGGTTGTCCCAGTATGCGGATCGATAAAGCGCTCTGACGTCGGCTATTGTCGCGTGTCGCGGCCGCAACGATTCGCAACCCGAAACTGTCACGGTCCGAAAGTTGCCGAGTTTTCGTGGGAGTCCGCGCCGCCGAGACCGGGAACGAAACCATATTCTCAGATTTTCGTTGAAACGAATTTCGACCACAACGATCGCGATGCAGCGTCTTACGGACCAACATGCACAGATTAAATCGGTGGAGATCGTGTTAGCCTAATTTCGGAGAGAGTCGTAGGGTTTGGTGACTGTACGAAGTGAATCGTGTGTCGATTGCCGAAGGAAACGTTCTCGGAATTGATGTCGGTTGGTCCGAAAAGCAAGAGTCAAGCGCCGTTTGCCGCCTGTCCTGGAACAAGGACAGCATCAATTGGAGGGTGTGTCGGTTCCGCGCGAATGATGATGATCGACGCAATACTATCCACGACGTTGCAGGGACCAACAAAATCCTCGCCGTCGCCATTGACGGTCCATTGCGCCGTAACTTCGATGAGATCGAGCGTTACCGTAGCGCAGAGCGTGTGCTAAGCCGAGGCGAGTTGTTGAAGCGGATCGGAAAGCCTGGCCAGTCGAGTTCACCGAACGGCAAGAAGCTCAACTGGCAAGCCAACCTAGCGGCAACAACTGTCAAAGATTGGTGTGAAGTCGGGGACGCGAGCCACGATCAAGCAATCGACGAATATGCGGTCGTGGAAGCGTTTCCGACATCGTTTCTCGGGGTCATGGTTCGATGTCCAGAACGATTGTCAGCGGGAGAAAGGTCGGATCGTTACTTCGGGCACCTAGATGGACACGAAGGGCCGGATCGAAGCCTCAGTCAACTAATCGAGTGTCTACTCGGCCCGAAGAGTTGGGAAAAGCACATTCACTCGTTGACCAACCATGACGACCGAGCCGCCTTCGTATGTGCCATCACGGGACTGTGTATCGCTTGTGGCGAATACACTGCCGTTGGGGATTCCCGAGACGGCTGGATCATTCTGCCACCCAAATGGGCATTCGAAGAGTGGGCATGGGAGGCTATCGTTGCCAATTTGAAACGCGAACAGGGTGAGAGGCACCGAAAAGCGAGCCTGCTCTGCTATGAAGACTACCGGCTACGCGCAATGGGTGAGGACGAAAAATAGCCTGTAGCAGAACACTCCCAATGCCATCGCTGTCTCCCGTTCTTCGCCACTCCGGAGCGGACGGGAACAGCTCTCCGATTGGCTCCATGCGGGCTGTATGATTTGAAAGTGGCAAATAGAACTGGCCGATTTGAGAACGGAATCCAGCTTGAGGAACTCGACGAGGGGCTCCTGGTCCGGCAATACGATGATGCGTATGTTGCCCGACGATGGCGATTGACCGATAACACGCGGGCGCTTGTTTCTGCTGCTCTCGCGGGTGGGTTTCGCTGGATGATACGCAAGGGTCATCCTCAGGCGCACGCGCGCTGGCCGTCCGGGAGGGGTAGAGTCTACTTGGCGTTCTCACCCACTCGCGAGGGTCAGTGGTCGCTCGCGGTCGACAGTGTAAACGACAGCGGTGACGACTTCGGGGCGGCGGTCTTCAATGGCAAGTATCGCCGCCAATTCGAGCAGCGCGAGATTCACTACGAGTTTGAGAAGCGGAACCGGACGTCTGGCCACCTGGTGATTGACCGTGGCCGCGTGTTGGCCACACTGCAAAGTGTGGCGGAGTTCGATCACACCGTTTTGTCCCTTGGGAGGTCGGCACAATCAGGGGATTGTTTCGGTACGGAGTATGACATTCAGCGGGCGGTCCTTTTCAATTGGTCGGAAACTCCGTTCGGGAAGCGAGCGCGGATCATCGGCGACGAGGTGCCAGTTGATGCAGGCAAAAACCCACGCCGAGTCGACATTTTGGCAAGAAACATTGTCACTGATGAGTTGATTGTCATAGAGATAAAGCGTGCGGAGGCGTCGTTGAACGCCATCGATCAACTTCAGAGCTACATCGAAGGACTGCAGAGGCGTGCGGAATATGGAGATACGAGGTTGCGGGGTGTATTGGTAGCTGAGCGCATTCCGCCCGCGGTGAACGATAAAGCCCGTGCTGCGGGGATCACGACATACGAGATCGCGTATCCGTTCGTTTTCGCGAAACCACGCGTCTGAGGTGATAGATGCTGGCGACTCATACCGATGACAGGTTGATGCAGGTTGACCGAGGACTGGGGCTTTGCGGGGTAACGCCACCGCCGGCACCCTGTCAACCTGCTGCGCAGGTCCTCCGCTGGCGCTGCGGTCCTGGCGGATGACACGGCGCCGTCGGCGGCGAGGACGTTCACCATGGCCGGATGGGTACATCCGGCCATGCTTGGCCCGGCGTCGGGAAGGAACATGCCGCGGATGCAGATGGTGTCCTGCTCGAACGGGAGCGGCTGGCGGATGACGGAGGTATCCATGATGAGCACCTGTCGGGGTGCTGCAGCCGGGTGGCGGCGCTGACGGGCGCACTCGTCGATCTGCCGGAAATCGGCCGGATTGGGGCCGTAGCCGGCCCGGACCGGTGCCGTGAGGCGCTCTCACGCGCACGAAATCGGAGTTTTTAGGGGAATCACCCTGATATTCGCGACAGAGCGTCCAGGAACGGGCCCTGGAGCCAACGCCAGCCAATTGGTGGTGCAGAACATCATGAACGTGGTGATTGCGGCTACCGAGGCGCTGGCGGCGCCGAAGGCGGCCTCGCCAGGCTGTTGGCCCGGGTTCTCGAAAGTGAATCGGTCAACTCGCCGGTCGTCGGCCAGGTTACGCCAACGTGGTGCTGTCCTCCGTGAATCTCGATCCGCCCAGCGCCCAAACCCTCGGGCAGGCCGCAAACTCCCTCACCGTACGCGAGAACATGTTCTCTGTGGCAATCGGGGCGGCTTTGCGCCCGATCCAGATCGGGCTCCGATGCTGCCAGCTTCAACAACCGACAGGTGGAGCGGACGCGGCGGGGTCGGGGATCCGGTGATGAACAGGTACGCCAAGGCAAGACGGCAACCGGTCGGCTGGGTGGGGTACAAGCGGTCGGCAATGTGTAAGAAAATTCTCGCGTCCAACCGATGCTTGTCGATCGGTCGGCGCTGAGCGAAATCTCGGGTAACTAGTCCGGTCATCCTCTTCGCACCCGTTTGCCTGTTGCCAGGCACGCCGGCACTGCTCTCGCGCTGTTCCTTTGATCAGTGGAACCTCTGCGACGCATGACGCGTCTTCCCGCACTGGTCGCCTGGACAAGCCATGGATCGAAGCGGCCTGTTGGGTTTCCCCCAGTCTCTCCGATCCGGCGCCCTTGCGGGGCTCCCCAGTTTCAGCAGGGAAATCGCTGTTGCCGCCGCTGACGGCGCGCCCCATTGATGGCGGGGGAACCATTGCATACCGGCGAATTCGCCAGCCATGTACCACAAGGGGTACGTGAAAGCACCGGGTACTGTAGAGGGGTCGGCGGAGGGGTTCAAGCACGGTGTGTCGAACAGCCGGGTGATATGCGTAAGGCGTGTGTGGATCACCGCGTGCGCGGTTTGCGGGAGAGCGAGCCCCCACGCTGGGGGAAGCGTCCGTCAGGACCTTTTCCCAGCGTGGGGGCGAAGCGTGCTTTTGAGCGAAAACACTCGATGTTCAGGAAGTGTCGCAAGGTATCGTGAACAAGAGTCGCGCCAGCCGAGCGGGGCGGCGACGACTCGTGGACGGGGAGTAAGGCGGCGCGGCCTGGCCCGGTTCAGAAGCGGCGCGGGCGATCGGACCCGCGGCGCTGCGGGCGGTCTTCGGCGGCATTGACACGCAGGGCGCGGCCGCCGACGAGACTGCCGTTGAGCGCCTCGATGGCGCGATGGCCGTCGGCCGGATCGGGCATGGTGACGAAGGCGAAACCTCTGGAGCGGCCGGTGTCCCGGTCGGCGACGAGGCGGACGTCGCTGACATGGCCGTGGGCGCGGAACAGGTCGCCCACGTCCTCGCGGGTAGTGGTGAAGGGCAGGTTGCCGACGAAGATGTCCAAGGGGTCTCCAGATGCGGAAGCAATCGGTTGGGAAGCGCGGATTCTAGTTGAGTTTCCGCGCTCGTTGCAGCCCGGTCGGACATCGGATTGCCCCATATGAGAGACTACGCATGTCGGTTGGCTTGCCTCCGACCGGCGGTTTTATGTGGATGCACACGCGAGCAACGGATCGGGAAGCGACCGAGCGCCCGCTGTTGTTTTTTCCGCGAACGTGTACGGGAGGGCATCCTTGGGTGCGCTGACAAAAGCACAGATGGCCGAGCGCCTGGTCGACGAGGTGGGTTTCAACCGGCGTGAGGCGGACGAGATCGTGGAGCAATTCTTCGACGAAATCGCCGGTGTGCTTGTGGCCAACGAACCGGTCAGGCTCTCGGGATTCGGCAATTTCACCCTGCGTGACAAGGGCGAGCGACCGGGCCGGAATCCGAAAACCGGAGAGTCGTTCGCTATCGCAGCCCGGCGGGTGGTGACGTTTCGGTTCGGCCAGAAATTGAAGGCCAGAATGGAAGCCTACGCCGGGCCGCAATCGGAGGGGTGACGTAAAGCCGGTCGATCGAGGTAGTCGGCGCACGGCTGCATGAGGGTGCGGCGGCGGTCGAAGACGCCGCTGCTGACTGGCGTCTGCACGAGACGCCTTGCCAGGCCACCCAAGTCGTCGCCGGGGCTGCGTTCATGGTTCGTCCGCATCGTCTTGCCAAAGGTGCGCGAACGTGGCATCGCGTTTTTCGCGCATCTCCTTGGCCTGTGCGTTCACCAGTTCGATGTTGAACAGGGGCAGCTCGACACCGGCCTCGCGCGCCAGGACGATCACGGCGGTAGACAGATAGACGTTTGAGTCGATCAACTTGTCGAGCAGGTCGTAGAGGTCGGAGAGGTTTTCATCGGACAGCACAGCGATAGCTTAGCCGACAGGGTTGGGGCTGCCCAGTCGCCGCGTCTGCAAGGCAGAACGCGGAAACCCAGTGGCGGGATTCGGCGCCGGACGGCGGCGCTACCAGGCGCGTAGGCGGCCGTGCCGGCCCTCTGTCACTACCCCGGCCCTGTCGCCGGACGGCTCGGGCCTGTGGCCGCGCCGGGGCGGCGTCCGGGTCCCGAGGGTAGTGACAGAGGGCAGAAGCGGCATCCAGGCCTTATGCGGCAAGGGGGCTGATAAACACGCGGGTAATGCTGGAGTAATGACGGTTTGCTAGACTTGACCGTGCTCATTCGCCGCCTCAGGGTGGCGTTGCCGGACAAAGTGTCTGGCGTGAGACGGCACCGAACGGTGTCCCACGTGCCTCGCCGCAATCGCGCGGCAGCGCGGTCGACGCACCGCAAGGGCACTGAGCGCCACGTCGCGGTCGCGCGCGAACGGGGGCGTTTCCTCAACGGCCATTGTGCTGCAGCGCGCGGAAAACCGCGCGGGTCTGGAAATCAATCGGGCGTGCAGACGACAACAGGCCGTGGCGCGAGGTCTCGTGCGTGACAGAGGAGCGATCCGATGTCGTGCCCTTAGGGGGCAGCGCAGGAAGACCGGCGCGCCGAATGGCTGGCGGGACTGGTGTCGAGAGGCACGCCGCGGCCGCCGCATGCGACGGCAAGGGAATACGCGTCAAAGGGCTTGTACCGCAACTCGTTGCGGATCCGGATGACCTGGATTGCAGGGAACGGATTGCCCATCACAACTTACCAGATGACCCGCCCCCGCCATCCTGGCCGTCACCGGTCA
>JAPPHD010000040.1 GCA_028821125.1 Gammaproteobacteria bacterium | reverse complement strand
AATTGAAACGTCCTGGTTAACCGAATTCTTTCCGCGATTTATGCAACGATTGGGTGAAATCGACCGCGAACGCGCCGGTCCGCACCGCATCGATCGGTCACGACTCGACTGATCCACCCGACAGTAGACCGGGGGAAAGGCCCTCAGCGCTTCCGATACCGGGTTTTGAGGAACTCCCCCGGCGTTCCACCTGAATGACCCCATACCGGCCCGTCAACAACTGCTCAAGGTTGCCAGTCACCAGAAATTCCACCGTCGCCGTTACGGCACCTTCCAGAAACGGCTCGTCATCGACATCAGGAAGCGAGACCCCCAATGGCCGGGCCGCCCCTTCCTTGCAAATCGCTTAAGGCGGCGCCCGGCACATGCCAAGGATTCCCGCGACCACCTACGGCGGGCTGAAGGAGTACGCGATTTTCAGCAAAACGCCACTTCCTCTACACGTAGCGTTCCAGCCATCCTCAAGCCATGGAACACGACGCAGCATGGAAGCGATTGTTCGGCCTGCCCATTTTGGTCGAGCATCTGCTGAGGGGATTCGTCGCGCAGGCAGCGGGCTGGCTGGACTTCCGCTCTTTGCAGAAGCTGTCCGCCAGTTGGGCCGGCGCCGACAGGCAGCAGCGCCACGGCGATGCGGCATGGCGGGTAAATTACTGCAAAAGAAAACCGGGCCGGTCGCTGGTGCTGCTGTTGGAGTTCCAATCGACGGTAGATAAAAGCATGGCGTCCCGCGTTCTACGCTATGCGGGCATGGCCCATGACGAGCTGAGGCGCCAGGGAGCGCTGGATGCGGACCGCGAATTGCGGTTGCTGCCCGTTGTGGTCTACTCCGGCGCGCCCGTCTGGTCGGCACCGGGAGGCGCCACTGGAATCTCGGTCTCGGATGACGGGGAGTTGATGCTGCCGCTGCCCTACAGCTATCTGTCGCTTGACGTGCGGCGGCTGGAGCAACACCATCTACCGTCGCGCAACATCGTTTCGACGGTTTTCAAGCTGGACGCTTTGGAGACGTCGGAAAAGGTCGTCCTGCAAATGCGGGATCTGTCGGATTGGCTGCCGAAGGAAGTGGGCTCTGCCAGGGCCAACATTGTCTTTTCGGCAATCCTGGAGTGGCTGGTGTCCATGGCACCAAAGAGGCACCCGGATTCGGGCACTGCCCTCGCGGTGGCCAAATTGCAGCGGGAAGTACGAGATCGGGAGAAAAGCATGGCGTTATTGGCCGAACGGATGAAGCAATGGGAAGCCGACTGGTTGCAGCAGGGCATCGAGCAAGGCATCGAGCAGGGCATCAATCAAGGCATCGAGCAGGGCATCAATCAAGGCATCGACCGGGGATTGGCCCAGGAACGCGAACTGCTGCGCCGCCAGGCCGAACTCAAGTTCGACGCGGCAACGGCGGAAGAGCTTGCTCGGCGCCTCGCTGCGGTGACGGATGCAGCGCGTCTCACCGAGGTCGGTTGCCGGATCATCGACTGCGGCACGGGCGCGGAACTGCTCGCCAGAACCGATAGCAGTTAGGAGGGAAGGCCGCGGCGATTTCAGACCTGTTCGAGCTTTCCTTCGTTGGCTATGTATTCTGAAAACGGCCCCAGTGGGTTGTTTTCTGTCTTGTCGCGCCAACGTGCCGCAAGCTGCAAGCATCCATGAACGCCTGGAAAAATCGCTGGAAGCCCTGAAGCAGGAGGTGGGGAACGACCTGGAGTTCTGGCACAACGACGCAGGACGGCCCAGGATCGGCTTCACTCGCCCGATGCGGTTGCCGTTCGTCGATGACGGCCCATCAAGCGAATTCGAGGAAGCGGTTACCTGGATGCGCGACCGGCTGGACCGACTTGTCAGCGCGCTGCACCCGCGTCTGACGGAAATGCTCTCACGGGAGGGTTAGCTCCAATCGGCCGGCTAGCGTCATCTCGGCCGAGTGACGCTAACGCTTCTTTTCTTGGCGAGTCGATTACCCGCCATTACTTTTCAGGTGGCTGCGCAGCAGTTCGATTCCCGAAGTAGAAACCAATGATCGATCCCGTCAAAGCGCCGAAGGCAGCAACCGTACCCTGGTAGCTGTCCCCCAATGCGGGAGCGCCAAAAACCAGAACGCTCACAAATGAACCTACCACCACCAACGCCAAGACAGCTCTAATGGAACCTCAAGGCAGGTTCAAGCCTCTCAAATTGCCCGGGAAAAGCCAGGCTCGCTCACCGAGCTGGCAGGGCGCAGCAAGTCGGCGGTCTCGCGCACGCTCAAGGCGATGTCCCGCTTCGGCCTTGTGGAGTTGAAGGCCGGAAAGCGCGGCAGGCTGCCCCCATTATCCCCGGTCCCGTTGTCCGCTCATCCCCCTGCAGCGTAGGATTCGCAACGTCCATCAAGTGCCGGTAAAGCCGAGTCCGATCATGAAAATCCCCGAACCCCTCTTCGTAGTCATCAACCCCACGATGCGCCTGCTCCTGCGCTCGCCCCTGCACGCCGTGGTCAGCGGCAGCCTGATGCTGCTCACGTTCAAGGGGCGCAGAACGGGCCGCTCCTTCACCACGCCGTTGCGCTACGTTCAGGAAGGCGAAACGTTCCGCTGTTACACGAACAGGGATGCCAGGTGGTGGCGGAACCTGAAACACGAACCCGGGGTGACACTGCGCATTCGGGGGCGCGACATCAATTGCACCGCAACCGTAGTCGACAGCGATCCGGCGACCGTTCGCGACCTGTTGACCGGCTATCTCGCGCAGCATCCCGGCGATGCCGTGTACCACAACGTGCGGCTGCAGAGCGACAAAACGCCAATGCCGGAGGATCTCGACCGCGCCGCCCATCACTCGATCGTCGTCGAGGCCGCTCCGCTGGCGGATTGAACGGTTCCGACTCGACTGATCCACCCGACAAGAGATTGGGGGAGTCGCTCAAGGCGGCGCCCGGCACATGCTAAGGTTGCCCGCGACCACCCACGTCGGGCTGAAGGCGTACGCGATCTTCAGCCAAACGCCACTTCCTCCAAGCGCAGCGTTCCGGCCATCCTCCGGCCATGGACCACGACGCAGCATGGAAGCGGCTGTTCGGCCTGCCCATTTTGGTCGAGCATCTGCTGCGGGGATTCGTCGCGCCGGCAGCGGGCTGGCTGGACTTCCACTCTTTGCGCGAGCTGTCCGCCAGTTGGGCCGGCCCCGACAGCCAGCAGCGCCATGGCGATGCGGCATGGCGCGTGGACTACCGTAAAGAAGGACCGGGCCGCTCGCTGGTGCTGCTGTTGGAATTCCAATCGAGCGTGGACAAAAGCATGGCGTCCCGCGTTCTACGCTATGCGGGCATGGCTCATGACGAGCTGACGCGCCAGGGAGCGCTGGATGTAGACGGCGAATTGCGTCTGCTGCCCGTTGTGGTCCACTCCGGCGCGCGCGTCTGGTCGGCGCCGGGAGGCGCCACCGAAATCCCGGTGGCGGACGACGGAGAGTTGATGCTGCCACTGCCCTGCAGGTATCTGTCGCTTGACGTGCGGCGGCTGGCGCAACACCATCTGCCGTCGCGCAACGTCGTTTCGACGATATTCAAGCTGGACGCTTTGGAGTCGCCGGCAAAGGTCATTCCGCATATGCAGGATCTGTCGGATTGGCTGTCGAAGGAAGTGGGCTCTGCCAGGGCCGACATTGTCTTTTCGACGGTCCTGGAGTGGCTGGTGTCCATGGCGCCAAAAAGGTATCCGGGTTCGGGCGCTGCCCTCGCGGTGGCCAATTTGCAAAAGGAAGTACGAGATCGGGAGAACAGCATGGCGTTACTGGCCGAACGAATGAAGCAATGGGAAGCCGACTGGTTGCAGCAGGGCATCGAGCAGGGCATCGAGCAGGGCATGGACCAGGGATTGGCCCGGGAACGCGAACTACTGTGCCGCCAGGCCGAACTCAAGTTCGACGCGGCAACTGCAGCGGAGTTGGCCAGGCGCCTCGCTGCGGTGACGGATGCAAAGCGTCTCACCGAGGTAGGTTGCTGGATCATCGACTGCGGCACGGGCGCGGAACTGCTCGACAAAACCGATCGCGAATAGGGACATTCGCGGTTTCATTTTCGGCCAGCGTCACAGCGGCCTGCATTTCAATCTCGCGCTGGTCGAGGCAGCGCTGTTCCAGGACAGCGCCGGTACCATCATCGTTCAACCGAGGGTCCTCGCCCGGACGGAGATCGTTCAACGCTTCGTAGTGGAAGGCCTAAAGCAGGAGGTGGGGAACGACCTGGAGTTCTGGCACAACGAGGCGGGACGTCCGAGGATCGGATTCACTCGCCCGACGACGTTTCCGTTCGTCGATGACGGCCCATCGGGCGATTTCGAGGAAGCGGTTACCTGGATGCGCGACAGGCTCGACCGCCTCGTCAGCACGCTGCACCCGCGGCTGACGGAAATGCTCTCAGGGGAGAGTTAGCTCTCTAGCGCTTGACGAGGCGGCGCCCGGCACATGCTAAGGTTGCCCGCGACCACCCACGGCCCGCTGAAGGAGTACGCCATGCGAAAAGCCGAGCCGATCTACCCCGTAGGCAACCGGAATCGGGTCATTTTTCCCGAACCTCCGGGCGGCCGTCCTCTGGCTCCCGAGGATTACCCGGTACGCGATGGCAACCCGATGGCGGAGACGCCCATCCACCGGCGTGCAACGGTCGATGCCGTTATGCCGCTGGAGTTTTTCTTCAAAAACCGAACCGACGTCTACGTGGGCTGCGACATGTTGTTGTACTACCGGGAAGGGGACGTGAACGGCAACGTCGTGCCGGATGTATGGGTGGCGTTCGGCGTTCCGAAGCTGCCGGAGCGCAACAACTGGCTGCTCTGGCTGGAGGGCAAGGGGCCCGATTTCGTTCTGGAGATCACGTCGGAGAACACGGAGCTTGAGGACGAGGGCCGGAAAAAACGGGTCTACGAGGAGCTTGGGGTTCGGGAGTACTGGCAGTTCGACCCCGAGGGAGACTACCTCGACCCGATCCTGAAGGGCCATGAGTTGGGACCGGACGGCAAGTACCGTGACCTGGTGCTCAAGGAGCACGAGGAGGTGCTCTGCCATCAGAGCCTGCTGGGTCTCGAGTTGTGCCTCGAGGGAGACCGGCTGTTCTACTTCGACCCGGTGCAAAACGTTCGCCTTCTGACGTGTATGGAAACGGCCGACGCCTTGAGAGCCGCCGAAGAGTCCACGCAAGCGTCGAAGGCGGAATGCGACCTGCGGATGCGCCTGCTCCGGGGAGAAATCGCCGACCGCCGGGCGGCCGAAAAGGAACTTGATCGGCTGGCAACCGTCCGCCGGGCGGCGAATGCCCGAATCGCGGAACTGGAACGCCGGTTGCGCGCAAACTGACCGGCCTGATTCCCCCAATGTATCGCCCTGTAGTCCTGTGCAACGAATCAGACGCCGACACACCGGGGTAGATTCACACATTTCGCGCGTCGAACCACGGCGGGCTGAAGGCGTACGCGATCTTCAGCCAAACGCCACTTCCTCCAAGCGCAGCGTTCCGGCCATCCTCCGGCCATGGACCACGACGCAGCATGGAAGCGGCTGTTCGGCCTGCCCATTTTGGTCGAGCATCTGCTGCGGGGATTCGTCGCGCTGGCAGCGGGCTGGCTGAACTTCCGCTCTTTGCGAGAGCTGTCCGCAAGCTGGGCCGGCGCCGACAGCGAACAGCGCCACGGCGATGCGGCATGGCGCGTAGACTATCGCGAAGAAGAACCGGGCCGCTCGCTGGTGCTGCTGTTGGAGTTCCAATCGAGCGTAGATCAAACCATGGCGTCCCGCGTTCTACGCTATGCGCGAATGGCCCGTGACGAACTGACCCGGCAGGGAGCATCGGATGCAGACCGAGAATTGCGTCTGCTTCCCGTTGTGGTCCACTCCGGCGCGCGCGTCTGGTCGGCGCCGGGAGGCGCCACGGAAATCTCGGTCTCGGATGACGGGGAGTTGATGCTGCCGCTGCCCTACAGTTATCTGTCGCTTGACGTGCGGCGGCTGGAGCAACACCATCTGCCGCCGCGCAACGTCGTTTCGACGGTTTTCAGGCTGGACGCTTCGGAGTCGCTGGAAAAGGTCATCCCGCACATACAGGATCTGTCGGACTGGCTGCCGAAGGAAGTGGGCTCTGCCAGGGCCGACATTATCTTTTCGACGATCCTGGAGTGGCTGGCGTCCATGACACCAAAGATGTTCCCGGGTTCGGACGCTGCCGAGGTGGTGGCGAAATTGAAGCAGGAAGTACGAGGACAGGAGAAGAGCATGGCGTTATTGGCGGAACGTGCGAAGCAATGGGAAGCGGAGTGGTTGCAGCAGGGCATCAATCAAGGCATCGACCAGGGATTGGCCCAGGAACGCGAACTGCTGCGCCGCCAGGCCGAACTCAAGTTCGACGCGGCAACTGCGGAAGAGTTGGCTCGGCGCCTCGCTGCGGTGACGGATGCAAAGCGTCTCACCGAGGTAGGTTGCTGGATCATCGACTGCGGCACGGGCGCGGAACTGCTGGCCAGAACCGATAGCAGATAGGAAAGTCCGACAATTCCTCCCGGTTGTGCGCGCGTTTAGCGTATCCCCCGAAGCCAGGCGTTGACGTCCCGCATCTCTTCGTGGTTCTCCCACATGCCGAATCCGGAGAAGTCTCCGCCGTCTGATGCCGTCTCGCCGGCCTCGTCAATGCCGATCGGTTTTGCCCGGGGTTTGCCGCGGTAGATGATGATGACGGACTCGCCCTGGTCAACGCAGGCGAGTATTTCCCCGACGCGGCTTCTCAGGCTCTTTGCGGTAATCTCCATCTTCGGCATCTGTATTTGGAGTGTGCACTTGAGCGTGTACATCGGGAGCTGACCCTGCTGAAACCAACTACGTGGAACGCCCCCATCGGAGCGTGGATCATTGGCGCACAGCCTGATGCTTCGCGCTATCGGACAATCGCCCGGTGTGGTGTAAGCCATGCGAACGGCCGTTAGCGCCCAATCATCCTGATGACAGCCCAGCCCTGGAGCGACGACAAAGCCATTGGCAAGCGCCTGGCCTCGCACGGCCTGGACGGGCTGCTGTCGTTCGACCTCGAGGGCAAGACCGCAATCTCGGCCATCGGCGCCGTGGCCGGCAACCGGGCAAGCACCTACGCCTGGAAGGGCAACAAACGGCAACTTGGCAGAGCCCTCGCCGAGTTTGAAGAGTTCGCACGGGGAGCGGCATATCTGGTCGGCCACAACGTCATCGAACACGACCTCGCGCTCCTCGCAAACCACGCGCCCGGATGCGATCTGCTCCAGGTACCGGCCATCGACACCCTCTACCTGAGCCCGCTCGCGTTCCCGGAAAACCCCTACCATCGCCTGGTCAAGCAGTACCAGGAGCCCGCGCTCGCCAGGGTGCAGGCCAACGACCCGCTGCTCGATGCGGAACTCACGCTTGAATTGCTCGCCGACATCGCCGATGCGCTGAAGGGCGGCGACGGAGACCTGCTGCTGGCGTGGCACGCCCTGCTCGCGGCCGGAGTCAGCGGGCATGGGTTCGACAGTTTCTTCCGCACGATTCGGGGCGTTTCCGACACTCCACCCCTTGCACAAGCCATTTCCATCATCGAACGACGCTTGGCCGAAGGCGGCTGTCCCAACCAGGCGGCCCGCATCGCGCGCAACGCCGATTCGAATCTTCTGCCGCTGGCCTATCTTCTGGCATGGCTGCCGGTCGCCGGCGGCTCATCCATCATCCCGCCCTATGTGGACAAGCGGTTCGCGGCCAGCGATCTCGCCGCCCGGCTGCGTGACGCCCACTGTGGCGAGCGCGCCTGCCTCTGGTGTTCGGAGCGCCTCGACCCGGTCAAGGCGCTGGAACGCTGGTTCGGCCACCCCGATTTCCGGGATAAGCCCACCGGTCCCGACGGCGAAAGCCTGCAGCGCGCGATCACTGAGAAGCATCTGGAGAGGGCCAACGTGCTCGGCATCCTCCCCACCGGCACCGGCAAGTCGCTTTGCTACCAGTTGCCCGCCCTGATGCGCTACGAGGCAACCGGAGCGTTGACCGTGGTGATTTCTCCGCTGGTGGCGCTGATGGCCGACCAGGTGACGTCCATGCGCCGCGAAGGGATCACCTGCGCCAACACCATTAACGGACTGATCTCCATGCCGGAGCGCGCCGATGCTCTCGCCCGCATACGCTTCGGCGATGCCGGCATCGTCCTGGTGGCCCCCGAGCAACTGCGCAACCGGTCCTTCCGCAAGGCCATTGCGGGACGGCGGATCGGCGCCTGGGTGATCGACGAGGCGCATTGCCTGTCGAAGTGGGGTCACGACTTCCGTCCGGACTACCGGTTCGTGGCCCGCTACATCGCCGAGCATCACGGCGGGCATCCGGCGCCGATCCTGTGCCTGACCGCAACCGCCAAGCGCGATGTCATCGAGGAGATCCGGGCGCACTTCGACGAGACCCTGAAGGCGAAACTCGAGGTGATCGACGGCGGCACCGAGCGCACCAACCTGGAATTCACGGTCATGCCGACCACCCCCGCCCAGCGCATCGAACACATCCACGGCGCCATCGCCGATGCGCTGGGGCACAGCGGCGGCGGCGCCATCGTCTACTGCGCCACCAAGCGCAATACCGAGGAAACCGCCCAGGCGCTCACAGGCCGGGGCGTGCGGGCGCAGCACTTTCATTCCGGGCTGTCGCCGGAACGCAAGCGGGAGATCCAGCGGGGCTTCCACGAAGGCGAAATCGACGTGGTGGTGGCCACCAACGCTTTCGGCATGGGCATCGACAAGCCCGACGTGCGCACCGTCATCCACGCCGAGATTCCCGGCTCGCTCGAAAGCTATCTGCAGGAGGCGGGCCGCGCGGGACGGGACGGCGACCGCGCCCACTGCCTGCTGCTGTTCGCCGACGAAGACCCGGAGAAGCAGTTCTCGCTCACCGCGCGCTCCCGGCTGGAGCGGCGCGACATCCAGGCGGTGCTGCGCGCGCTGCGCCGTCTCGACGGGCGGCGGACACGCCATAGTGAGGAAACCGAAGACGCGGTTGTCGCCACCACCGGCGAGATCCTGATCGAGGACAGCCGCGGCGATTTCGAACGCGACAGCGCCACCGACGACGACCGCGTGCGTACCGCCATCGCCTGGCTGGAGGAGGCGAAGCTCACCCGCCGCGACGAGAACCGCACGTCCGTGTTCCCTTCCTCGCTGCGCGTCAAGAGTGTGGAGGAGGCCCGCGAGCGCATCGAGCGCGAAGGCAAGAGGCGCGGGATCGAACAAGAGGTGCGCCGGCGGATGCTGAAGGTGGCGCGCAATCTCGCCCATGCCGACCCGGACGCCGGCGTGACCACCGATGAGCTGATGAGCGAGTGCGGCTGTTCCCTGCCGCAGCTTCGTGCCGTGTTCAGCGCACTCGAGGAGGTGGGTGTCGCCTCGAACGACATTCGCATCACGGTCTATGTCCACGTCGGCATCGAGAACGCCTCGGAACGGCGCCTGGCACTGGCCAGGGAACTGGAAGTGGCCCTGATCGGTGCGCTGCGCGAGGAAGCGCCCGACCAGGAGACCGACGCCTGGACCCGGCTGGGGCTCCGTCACCTGGCACAGCACCTGCGCGACGGGAACATCGAGAACCCCTTGCCCGAGCGCCTGCTGCGCATTCTCCGCAGCCTCTCGGCCGACGGCCGCGACGAGCCCGACGCGCTTCGCAGCATTGAAATCCGGGCGCGGGACATGGACACCGTCGGCATGCGGCTGCGCCGCCCCTGGCCGGGCATCGAACGCCTTGCCGGTCTGCGCCGGGACGGCGCCGGGCTGCTCCTGAAGCACCTGACCGCCAAGGCGCCGCCCGGCGTCAAGGGCGTCGACGTGCTGGTGGAGACAACCTACGGCAACCTCGAACAGGCGATAAGAAGCGACACCGTCCTCACCGCGGAACTCAGGAACCGCAACACGCAGGCGCTGGTGGACCGCGCGCTGCTCTGGATGCACGAGCAGGAAGTCATCACCCTGAACCGGGGGCTCACCGTATTCCGGCCCGCGATGACCCTCAAGGTCGCGCGGGACGGCCGCCCATTCACGGTCGCGGACTTCCAGCCGCTGCGGCAGCACTACGCCGAGAAGACCGCGCAGATTCACGTGGTGGCCGAGTACGCGCGGCTCGGCATGGACGATATCGGCCTGGCGCTGCGCCTCGCCATGGATTACTTCGAACTCGACAACGACGCATTTGTCGGCAAGTGGTTCAAGGGCAAGGAGCGCGCGATCCGCCGCGAAACCCTGCCCGATCATTACGCGGAGATCGTCACCGGGCTCAATAATCCTGTCCAGGAGAGCATCGTCGCCGACGATCGCGAACGCACGAACGCGCTCGTGCTTGCCGGCCCCGGCTCCGGCAAGACGCGCGTGCTGGTGCACCGTATCGCCTGGCTGATCCGCGTGCGGCGCGAAGACCCCAGCCGGATATTGGCCCTCACCTACAACCGCCATGCCGCCGTGGAGGCGCGCCGGCGTCTCAACGACCTCATCGGCAACGACGCCCGGCGCGTCAACGTCATGACCTGCCACGCCCTCGCCATGCGGGTGCTGGGCATATCGTTCGCGGACACGGCCGCCGACCCGGGCGACGAGACCTTCCGTGACATCCTCCGCCAGGCTACGAAAGCGCTCACGGACGACGAAGCGGGCCTGGTCACGCGGGAACAGATCATCGGCCGGCTCGCCTGGATTCTCGTGGACGAGTACCAGGACATCGGCGAACCCGAGTTCGAACTCATCGCAGCCGTCGCCGGCAGGAAGCTAAGCGGGGATCATGCGCGGCCCAACCTCTTCGCGGTCGGCGACGACGACCAGAACGTCTACAGCTTCAAGGGCGCTTCGGTCCAATTCATCCGGCGGTTTGCCGGCGACTACCGGGCGCGGGAGGCCTACCTGACCGAAAACTACCGGTCCACCGGCAACATCATCGAAGCCGCCAACGACTGCATCGGCGTCTCGAGGCAGCGCCTCAAACGTGACCACCCGATCCGCATCGACCAGGCGCGCCGGGGCGACCCCGCCGGCGGCCGCTGGGAAGCGCTCGACGGCATCGCCCGGGGCAAGGTCCGCATTCTCCGCGTTGCCGGGGGCCAGCTCTCCCAGGCCGTCGACGAACTCCGGCGGCTGGCCGCGCTGGACCCCGACTGGCAGTGGGACCGATGCGCGGTAATCGCACGCAACTGGGCTGATCTCGATCCGGTGGCCAGCGCCTGTGCGGCATCCGGAATTCCCGCCCAGAGCGCCCGCGAGCAACTGGCATCGTTCTGGCGCGCGAGAGAGACGCAGCAACTGCTCCGCGCGCTCGATGCCGGAGGGCCGACAACCAGCCGGGAAGCCATCGAAAACCGCGTTGCGGAAAACGGGGCCGGCCCCTGGGCCCGCCTCCTCGCACAGGCCCTGAAGGAATTTCTGCTCGAAGAGGACGGCGCCACCGCGCTTACCGTAGCCTACCTCAAGAGCTGGCTCGGCGAGTGGAGCCGCGAAGTGCGCCGGCGCCAGCAGGGCCTGCTGCTCACGGTCGCGCACCGCGCCAAGGGTCTGCAGTTCGACCACGTTGCGATCCTCGACGGTAAGTGGAACTCGGTCGGCAAGGGAGAAGACCGCGAAGCCCCACGGCGCCTGTACTACGTCGCCATGACCCGCGCCCGGGAAACGCTTGCGTTGGTTCAGGCCGACGACGCCCGACCGCACGACATCCGGGACCGCCCGCTGGCTGCGACGGCAAGGCAACGCGCCGCGGCACTGACACGGCCGCTCAGCGGGTCATCCTGTGCCCTGGTGGGTCCGGAGCCGCAGCCCGACCTTTCCGACCGGCGCCTGGACGACAGAACCGTTGTTTGCTCGATGGAGAACGTGGTGCTGGATTACGCCGGATGGCAGCCTCCCGGGCACCAGGTACACCGCGCCATCGAAGAACTTCAACCCGGCGACCCGCTGTTCCTGGTCGCCAGGGGCGAACAATGGCTGGTGCTTGATGAAAAGCGGCGTCAGGTCGGGCTCATGGCGCGAAAGTGGTTGGTTCCCGAGGGAACGAAAATCCTGCGCGCCGATGTTCATGGCGTGTTCACCCGGTGGGCCAAAGACCAGAAAGACGAGCAGTTTGCCGGCAGGCTGAAGATGAATTCCTGGGAGGTGGTCGTTCCTCGAATCGTCCTGACTCCCTCATCCTCGATCCCGTAGTCGCGACACAATCAGCGACTTGTGCCGGAGACTCGGCAGCGTTTCGATGATCCTGGAGTAGCTGGCGCCGAGCGCAGCAATCTTGTCCACGTTCACGCTAACTTTCAAAAAACAAATCCTGCCGTGCATCAATCCACTCATAGCGAACTGGCCTGATACGTCGCTGAACTTTTTCCTCAACCTGCGCCCGCTTCAGCCAAGCGTCCAACTGTGTCTTTTGCAGCTCGAATAGCTCAGCCAACTCGCCGGGGGTCTTTGCGGAGCTTCCACAAGCCTGCGCGAGCTTACGCAGAAAAAGGTCGTAGAACTCCGGATCCAAGTTCGATGACGCAGCATCACTTGACGAAGGCTCACGATGACCGCCCAGGCTCGCATCATCCCTATGAACCGACCCCGATGATTCCGATTCGGCTTGGACTACCTCACCGTCGATGCCGACACCAACTTTTGACGAATTTGCGTGATTGCCAGCCGGTTGAGGCGAAGCATCCAAACCGACATTCTCGGGCCTCGGCTCGCCCGTCTGAAACGGGATATGGTTTTCGTCCTGGCCCCCAGTTTCGGCAAAGAAGTCCTTGTTTCCCGAAGAAGCCCCATCGCCGCCATCGAACAGCTCCCCAACGTTTACCTCGCTGACCTTTTCCTCTACCCAACGCCCTCCCTGATTGACCAGCCCGGAGTTGCCGGCGGCGACGTCCAACGTGGGCTTCACCCAGAGCGGAACCCATCTCCTCGTGAGATTCTCTGTCGCTCCGTTCCATGTTCCGCCCTTTACTCCGGAGTGAACCACCAAAGCCGCATCCGAGAGGCAGTAGATGTACTTGTTCCGCTGCATCGCATTACCCGGATGAAACCCTGCCTCAGGATGAAACGACGAGATCAGCAGTAGGTTGTTTGCCGACAGGTGGTTGCGGTACTTCCCGCTCAGGCAGGCACGCAACAGGCTGTCAGCCAGTACTCCAACGGCTGTTCCTTCGCTCTCCAAAGCGCCCAGCATCGCGGCCTGGTCTACTCCTCGTGCCCCGCCTGAAACCACGCTGTAGCCTTGATTCGCCGCCGCCATTCCGAGTTCACGCGCAAACTGAAGTCCATCGTCGGGTACGTTCCTCGAACCCACCACGGCAAGGCCTCCCTGATCGAGCAGTGATTGATTGCCGCAACCGAAAAGAACCGCCGGCGATTGAGTTCCGAGGAGTTTCTTCAGCCGTGGCGGATAAGCCGTATCCGAGCGGGCAATCACCCACAGCCCTGCCCGCAACCACTTCTCCATGGCAATCGCGAGCGCCGGGCCGCGATTGAGCAATGCTTCCAACCGACCAGGTGTAATCTGAGAATCCGTCCACCCGGTTAACAACTCTTCCGGGTGTGGGCCCAAGAATTGCTCGGGAGTTAACTCATGGTCCCTGAGCCACACGGCAAACCGCCCCCACTCCTTCGGTGCAAGAGGTTTCGCTGAGGCCGCGGTTGATTTCGAGAAGTGCGAGGTCAGTAGCAGGACGGCTTGGGTGTTTGGGGCTATCGTCATTCAACCTCCAATGCTTGCCGAAGCCAGCGCGACGGGAAAGACCGGTCCGCTGCCTGACTGCCGCAGTATTGCCGCAATCTATCACTCTGATGTCCTGCGCGACGAAATCTCCAGCGGCAATCCCGGACGATTCACACTATCGCACCCGGAGAGGGCCGGATAGCCCCAACGCCGGTCGTATTCCCGGCCTGACCGGACCCCGATTCCCTTTATCGCCCCCAAACTATGCGCTACGGTGCAACCCCTCACTACACGGAGGCGAACCCATGCATCTGGGAATGGCGACGATCTTCCAGAATCCCCAGAACCAGATCACCGACGGTGAGGTCTATACGAATGAGCTTCGCCTCGCCGCCCTCGCGGAACCCCTCGGTTTCGACTCGGTCTGGGGCGTCGAGCACCATTTCACCGACTACACCATGTGCCCGGACGTGCTGCAGTTCCTCTCCTACATGGCGGGGCGCACCGAGCGAATCCAGCTCGGCTCGATGGTGGTGGTGCTGCCGTGGCACGATCCGATCCGCGTCGCGGAGCAGGTATCCATGCTGGACCACATTTCGGAGGGCCGCCTCATACTGGGCCTGGGACGCGGCGCCGGGCGCATCGAATTCGAGGGATTCGGCATCGACATGGGGGAGTCCCGCGAGCGCTTCGTGGAGGCTGCGGAGATCGTGTTGACCGGGCTCGAGCGGGGCTGGTGCGAGTACGACGGCAAGTACTACCGGCAGGAAGCCCGCGCCAGCCGACGCCATGCCGACGATCTGGCTTCGTTAGGGTTGGAGATGGCGAAAGATGCCTGCGGCGTCGCATGACTTCTTTTCCACACCATCACGGCGCTCGTATCGATTATCTTGATTGAACGCAATTGGACGATGCCCCAAAACAGTTTGTAACAGACGGCTCGCAGTCCCCATGCCCAACAGGTCGATTGAGACCACCGTTCATAAACTGCTCGAAATCCACCGGGAATATTCGCCCGTTGAATTGCTCAGGGCGCAGAAGCAACTCTCCGAAGAACGCCATCGAGCGTGGCTAAGCGGCGAGATTTCCAGTCTCGACGAAGCGGTCGACGACGTTCGGCTCGCCAGGGAACTCCTGGAATCGGCCCTGTCATTCGCCCGGGGGCTCGAATTGGTTCCCAATCGAGTTGCATATCATGGCGTTGGCAACATCGCCGGCCGTGAATTGGTTGCATCCACCGATCCGCTCCTGAACGAATTGCTGGTGCATTGCCACAGGCCGTCGGAAAGCGTCCAGGGAGACCTGTTTCTGGACGGCGGCAAGACCGCGAGCATCAACGCCCTGCGCGACGCGCTGATCGCACGCGATGCCGGCCGGGCCCGGAAAGACCTGCAGCGCACATCCGCGCTGATTCCAGGCTACCGGCACATCTCGAACTGCGAGAAGCTCATTGCCGCCCTGGAGGCGCCGCTTCCGGAGACCGCGGCGCATGCGTTCGAGGCGCTCGAACGCATGCAGCACGTATGGCGGCCCGCGGCCCGCGAGTATCTGGGCCCCGGGCAGGCAGCGAAATGGCTGGAACCGCTGTGGCGCGACGTCGGGCACGCCCTGGAATCCGCACCCTTCGATCCGGAGCACCCCGAGCGGCACGCCAGCTACGCATTCGAGCAGGCCCGTGCGTGGCGGTGCCTTCAGCAATCAGTGCTCGTGGCGCCGGAGTTTCGCGCGCAACCGGTGCTTCTGCAACGGCTGGCCACGGCCGAATTCAAGTTGCGCGATCGCACCCGGGCGCTGGAGTACTGGTTTGCCTTGTGCCTGCTGGATCCCGAGGAATTCAGCAATCGGGTCGAGTCCTCGCAATTCGAGGACCCCGGCGTTGCCCGCGCTTGGCAGATTGCGGTGGCGGAAGGCGATGCCGATGAAGAGTTGACCGCGGAGTGGTTTCCCGCCTGGATGCTTATCCACGAACCGGGTCTGGCTCGTGCGCTTGTCGAGATGGACGGGAAAAGCCCACCAGCAAGGGCTTTCAACCTGCTGCGCGCCCTACAACGGATGCCGCCGGAAGAGCAGGCCCGGGCAAGCGGAAAGAGCATATCGCTACGGCGCGAACTGCAGCAGATCCATGCCGGTCTGCAGCGCAGCTACCTCGCCTACCTCAACAGGCGCAACGACTCGTGCTGACGGTTTTCGTTCGCCGAATCTACCGCCGCCACCACCTCCAGCGCCGTGGCCGGCGTACGGGGATTCCCAGGAAGTCCTCGGTGAGCTTGCGGTTGAGCGCGACCTGCCCGGAGGCGCTGGCCGTGTCGTCCAGCAGCCAGTCCGGAATGTCGGCCCGGGTGCGGCTGAATTCGATGGGCGCGACCGCAACCAGGACGTTCTCGCCGGCGACGGTCCAGCACTGCTCCGGAGGGCGGCGTTCCGGGCTGTAGCGCTCCGGGCTCAACAGCGCCGCCAGGAGGCGCCGCGGCCGCTCGAAGGCGCGCTGCTGGTACTCGGCGAGGGTCATCGTGGTGCACCAGCCCGGAAGCTCGCGATCCGGCGGCAGGTTCTCGCGGAACAGCGCGCTCAGCACCGATGACGAAAGCAGCAGCGCATCCGTTGCGTCCGGGTCATCGGCCGCGGCGAGCGATTCCGTCGCATCCACGGCCTCACCGGCGTCGAGTTCGGTCAGCATGCGCCCCAGGTACTCCCGGTAGAGCGACGTGCCCATGCGCTCCCGGATCGTCGCCACCGACCGCTGGAGCCGGCGGCGCGCGGCGGTGTTGTCACCGGGCAGCGCGGTGCGGGTGTAGATCATCAGGCAGCGCTTGACGATTTCCGACTTGAAGCTGCGCGCGTCCGCGTTCATCGACAGGGCGAAGCACGGGTACTCGGCGAACGGTATGGTCTCGTCCTTGACGATCTCGTCCGCGTAGCGGTTGAACCGGTCGCGGGTAACGTCGTCGAAGACCACCGGGAAACGCTTGTACGACTGCTGCAACCCGCGCAGCCGGCCCGGCGTGAAGTCCTGGGTGTCGACGATGCGCGGGTGGCCGAACATCGAGGCCATCAGCGCCTCCACCAGGCTCGTCTTGCCGCAGTTGCTCGACCCGTACAGCACCGCGAACAGGGGCTGGTCGAAGCTGAAGGCGTTGCTGCGCAGCGCCGCATTGCGCAGGTCGCACATGAGCGGCGCGAAGTAGAACCAGCACATGAAGGTGAAGTAGTCGCGCTGCAGCCGGGGTACGTCACCGACGAATCCGTGCTCGTAGTTGTCGAAAAAGGCCAGCCATGCGGCCACATCGCCGCGCACCGCTTTCGGGTCGGCTTCGAGGGGGTAGGGCGCGTCGCTCAGCGTGAAGGCATCGCCGGTGCGCGCCAGATAGGTCGGCGGCCCCGCTTCCGCATCCCGGGAACGCACCACCCGCACGATCTCGCGGACGATGCGCGGCGTCAGCCTGAGGTTGCCCCGGCGGTCGGGACGGGATGCGCCGGCCATGCCGCGCCGAATCGCCGGTTTGATCGCTTCCATGCGTGCCACCACCGACGGATAGGATGCCTCCGCCTCCTCAAGGCCCTGGGCGGGCAGGTACAGCGTGGTTCCTTCAGGCTTTTCCCCGGCCTCCACCAGCGCCGGCGTCCGTTCCACATGCACCTGCTCCGCGGGCGCCGGATCGGGGGAGATCGGCACCCGGCTGGTGGAAGCGTCGCGCACGGCCTCGTACTGGGCGACGTAGTGGTCCCATGCGAGATTGTCCTGGTCGAAGACGATCAGCGTCTCCGCCTGGCGCCCGGAGAAGGCCCGCTCGGAGAGGTTGGCCGATCCGGCAATCACGCGCCGGCGGGCGGTGGCGGCGCTGCTGCCCGAATCCTCCGTGTCGACGCCGGCCGGGCCACCAGACAGCAGGTAGATCTTCGCGTGGGCGATGGCGTCCTTGACCACGCGAAAACGCACGGAACCGTCGGCGATGCGGTCGTAGAGTGCCTGCCGCCGCTCGTCGGTGACGCCCTTCAGGCGCAGGATCCGCCGCTCGAGGTCGCCGCGCACCACCGCCTGGAAGGCCAGCACGTCCGCGGTCTCGCGGGAGAGGATGCCGCCGTGGCCGAAGATGCACTCGAAATCGCGAAAGTCGTGATCACGCAGCAGCGCCGCGATCATCGGCATACTGGAGGTATAGGTCAGCCCTCGAAAGGCATCGAAACCAGCGAAATAGTCCGCGCCGAAGTCGGCAACGGACTCGGCGCGGGCATGCACGACATTGAGCACCTTGCGGCGGGTGACCGACTCGGCGTCTTCGAAGAGCAGTTGCGGTTGGTCGGCCAAGAGATTGCTTGAGATGCCCGACGGTTCCCGCAGTGTAGCCTGCGTCTTCGACACTGTCAGGCCGGGTGCAGAACAACCCCAGCGGATTTGCAGAGGCGGAAACCAGCCGAATGTTCCCCCCCATGACTCGCGGCGACCTGAACAAGCTATTGGCGGATACCGGCAACGAAGAACAATATGATTTGTCGCGCCGGTTCGCGGAACGCATCGCCCTCCGCGTACAATCGCGCCCCCGCCCATGAACATTCAAATCGCATCCGACCTGCACCTTGAGGCCCTCGAACCGCCCCACCTGCCCGGCCCCGAGGCCTTCCGTCCAGTGCCGGACCGGGACGTTCTCGTGCTGGCGGGCGACATCGGCACCGGCACGCTTGCGCAGAAGTTCATCGAGCGCGAGCTGCAGCGCTCCCCGGTCGTCTACGTTCCCGGCAATCACGAATACTACGGTAGCCGGCCGCGAACGGCCGTCGAGGCCGACTGGCGCAGGCTTGCCGGCGAGCACCACGACCTGCACTACCTCCTGGCCGAGGGCGTCGAGATCGGCGGGCTGCGCTTCTGGGGGGCGCCCTGGTACTCCGACCTGTGGGGCGACTACGAACGCCTCTGTTCGGACGCCCCCTGGCGGGTCGCCAAATTCCAGAAATACGTGCTCGACTTCCATCGCCGGTGCAACGGCGGCGGCGAGTGGACGCTCTCGAAACACGTCGCGGCGCACATCGAGCAGACCGGGCTGCTGGCCCGGCAGGCCGGACGGGTGGACGTGGTGATCACCCACTGGCCGCCGACCCTGGAGGCGATTCACCCGAAGTTCGAAGGCGATGCGATGAATCCGTATTTCATCAACGATCACGAAGACCGGGTGCACGAGATCGGTGCGAAGCTCTGGATCTCGGGGCACACCCACGAAGCCTATGACTACCGCATCGGCCCGACCCGGTGCATCGGCAACCCGACCGGGTATCCCGGCGAGGATCGGCAGAGCCGGTTGTTCCGGCCGGACCGGGTTGTCTCGGTTTGACGGGTGCAAAAGGCGATCAGCGGGAACGCCGACCCGAGAGAACGGCACGACTGCGAGCGGGGGCCTGACCGGTGTAGCATCTGAAGATGCCGGCGCTCGTAGCTGGAGGTGGTGAGGCGATGAATGTGAACAAAGTCAGTTTTCTGATAGCCGTAACGGCCGTGGTCAACCATTTGGCCGGGCCGGCACTTGCGGATGAGGCCGGTTCACCGGAGTATCTCAATTCCACGGAGGTGTTCCCCTCCAACCTGCCTTTTTCAGAGGCGGTTCGCGTGGGCAACACGCTGTACCTTTCCGGCCAGATCGGCATCGTGCCCGGCACCATGAAGCTCGTGCCGGGCGGCCTCGAAGCGGAGGCCCGGCAAACGATGGAGAACATCGAGACCAGCCTCCAGGCGCACGGCTACAACATGAACGATCTCGTCAAGTGCACCATCATGCTGGCGGATATTTCCCGGTGGGCAGCATTCAACGAGATTTACAAAACTTGGTTCAACGAACAGTTTCCCGCCAGAAGCGCATTCGGCGCCAACGGCCTCGCCCTGGGCGCACAGGTCGAGATTGACTGCATCGCAGCACGGCCCGTCGATTGAAGGCAGGGTTCACCGTCGCTCGCAGAGCACCGGCGTTTCCCGCTGGCAAACATCCTGGCGGCCACTCAAGACGCGCCGCTTGAGGCTGCCAACAGCGCATATTCCGTGGTGTTATCAAGTATGTATATGCGCGATAACGCTGGCATGCCGTTAATCCAATGACATCGCCATCGGTATTCGGCTTTCGACAATCGACCGGCCGATTCCTGTGTAGCGTGTGGGGAAACCGGCACTCGTGGTTGCTACGGGCAAACCCGGGCGGCATGATCTTGCCGTGGAGGATCCGAAAGAGCGGCAGGAAGCGGCGTCGAAGGGGCGCACGCGCCGGCGGCGGCGTTGCGACAACTGCAATGCGCGGCTGCGGGGCCGGTTCTGCACCCGCTGCGGCCAGCGCGATCTGCACTACGACCGCGTCGTGTGCGACAACTGCGGCGCCGAGAAGCTGGGCCACTACTGCGCCGTTTGCGGGCAGAGCGACCGCAACTATCGGCGCAACGTCTTCCCCGTGGTCGGCGAGGTGCTGTCGGAAACCTTCGAGTTCGACTCTCGCCTGCTGAAGACCCTTCCCAAGCTCCTGCTACGGCCGGGGTTCCTGTCGGCGGAGTTTTCCCGTAACCGGCGCGCCAGCTACCTGTCGCCGTTCCGGCTATACCTGTTCACCAGCATCGTTTTCTTCTTCGTGCTCTCGCTGAGCATCGATCTGCCCGAAGGGCCGGGGCCCGGGCGCGAGGCGGTACTCACCGGCGAGGGGCCAGCGCCCATGGCCGTCGGCGGAAACGAGGGGGAAAGCCCCTGGCTGCGCATCAGCATCAACGGGGATGGGGCCGACGATGAGGAAATCAATGACGAACACGACCGGAACGGCGGGGAGGTCGCGGCGCCGCCGGAACGCACGGCAACCACCGCCCCCCCGGGTATTCACGCAGAACAGCCGGGTGCAGCCACGTCAGCCGTACCGGAGGGAGATGCGGCCGGGCCGGGAGCGGGAACGCCTTCCGGCCGGTTTCTTCGGCGCCTTACCGGGGAGCGGCGGCAAGCGTTCGAGCGCGTTGCGCCCGTTCTCGATGAAGAGCGGCGGCGCAAGCTGGTGGAGATTCTTCGCGATTCGGTGCTGGCAGAAGCGGTAGCGGAGGCTGCCCGGGCGTTCTCCGCCGAAGACCTGGCGGACATCGACTCCACTGACCGCTATGTCGTCGGCCAGTTGATCGACATCATGCACCGGCCGTTCGACGCCATTCGTACCTGGCTCGAGAACCTGCCGGTGGCCATGTTCGTCCTGCTGCCGCTGTTCGCACTGCTGCTCAAGGGCTTCTACCCGAGTCGGGAGTGGTTCTATTCCGAGCACCTGGTGTTCGCGATGCACAATCACACGGTTGCCTTCCTGGTGTTCACCGTGCTCACGCTGCTGCCGGAGGGAAACGCCGCCGCGACGGCCACAGCGCAGGTACTGCTGTTGGGTCTACCCCTGTACTACTTCATCGCCATGCGCCGCTTCTACGGCGGCGGCCGCTTCGCGACGGCAGTGAAGTTCCTGCTGCTCTTTCAGCTTTACGGCCTGCTGCTGCTCGCCACCCTCGCGGGCGCCGCGGCCGCCGTGCTCCTGCTCTTCTGACCTCGCCCGGGAGACGGCGAAAACCTGCCTCACGAGTGTCTCCGCGAAAGCCGATCGGCCCGATGCCCGGCGACGATTCGTCAGATCAATAGCTGCTGCAATCGCCCGGCCACTGCATCAATCGAAAACCCGTCGCGCACCCGCCCCGAGCCGGCCCCGGAGATTCCCGAGGTAACCGCTTTATTCAGGGCCGCCGTTATCGACTCGATGCGGCGGTCGTCGAAGTAGCACCCCGCTGCGCCAAGCACACTCTCCGCGTCCGGCAACCGGGGCGCCACGACGGGCACGTCCGCGGCCATCGATTCAAGCGCCACCATGATCGGGAACGCCCGTGCCCCGGACGTGAGCAGCACCGCGTCGAAGGCCCGGAACAGTCGCTTCGGATCGCGCACGAATCCTGTGAAGGTGACCGGCATGCCCGTTGCGCGTTCTTCCATGCGTTGTCGCAGCCCACCGTCACCGACAACGGCCAGGTGCGCCGGGCCGTGCCGCTCGTTGAAGGAGCGAAACGCGTCCAGGGCGAGTTCCGGGTTCTTCTTGTAGTGCAGGCGGCCGATCACGCCGATGCAGACGCCCTCACCCGGAAGCCCCAGCTCGCGGCGTGCCTGCTTTCTGTCGGACCACTCGATCGTTTCCACGTCCAATGCGTTGGGCAAATGCAGAGCCGTACCGACCTCAGGCTCCAGTTCAGAGACGATGGTCGGGGAAACACCCGCAAACGAAATCCCACGTCCGAAAACCCGCTGCCCCAGGCGGCGTCCGCGACGCTTGAAGAAGCCGTGCTCGTGGGCCAGCGCAACCGCCCGCCCCGCGGTCAGACCCGAGCGCGCAAACGCCCAGTAAGCCCGGTATCGATGGCAGAGCACGAGGCTGTCCCGCACGTCGGCAAGCAACTCCCGCAGTCCATCGGCCAGGGCTCGGGTGGCACGGAGGTCGGCCATGTCAAGATAACGGTTGTCGGCCGGTGCCGGTTCCACCCGGGATGGGCTGAGGAACACCGTCGTGGCCGCGAGCCCGAGGCGTTCGGCCGCCTTGGCGTATACCCGGCAGAGATCGAGAAACGGCGGCCCGTCGTTCGGGCAGATCTGCACGAACCGGTCGATCGAAAACCCGCTTGCCGTCACCTCGGCCCGTCCTTTCCCCGGCGTCGCTTCGGCTCAACCGCGATCATTTCGCTTCGTCACCAGGAAATCCTCCAGCGCCAAGTATTGAAGGTCCGAGCCGAAGAACATGTCGAGCGCATCGGACGGGGTGCATACGATGGGCTCGCCCCGCCGGTTGAGCGATGTGTTGAGTAACACCGCGTTGCCGGTCAACCGTTCCATGGCTTCGAGCAGCGCGTAATAGCGCGGGTTGGTTTCACGGTGCACGACCTGGATTCGGGCAGTGCCGTCCTCGTGCACCACTTCCGGAATGCGCTCGCGCCAATCGGGCGTCACGTCGAAGGTGATGGTCATGAACGGCGCCGGATGATCGGTGCCGACGATTTCCGGCGCTATGCGGTCCAGCACGCTGGGGCAGAAGGGCCGCCAGCGTTCGCGGAACTTGATCTGCCCGTTGATGCGGTCGGCGATGCCGGCAATGCTCGGGCAGCCGAGGATGCTGCGGGCGCCCAACGCCCGGGGCCCGAATTCCATGCGGCCCTGGAACCAGGCGACCGGGTAGCCCGCGGCAAGGATTTGCGCCACTTCGCCGGGAACGTTTTCGAGTTTCCGGTATTCGATGCGATCGGAAACCTCCTCCAGGGCACCCTGGCAGTCAGCGTTGCTGAATTCCGGGCCGTAGAACACATGCGTCATCCTGCCGGGCGCCTCGCCCCGCTCGGCGGCGACAAAAGTGGCTGCGCCAAGGGAAGTGCCGGCATCGCCGGACGCGGGTTGCACGAACAGTTCCCGTACGTGCGGCAGCGCCACGATGCGCTGATTCAGCTTGACGTTCAGCGCGCCGCCGCCGGCGAAGGCCAGCCTGCCCGTCTCCCGCAGGATGCCACCGAGCCAGGTCTCCAGCAGCTCGAGGCAGTGCCGCTCGAACATTTGCTGCATGGCCGCGGCGTAGTGTACATAGGGCTCGTCCACGGCATCGCCCTGACGGCGCGGCCCCAGCCACTCCACGAGTTTCGGGCTGAAATAGAAGCCCACGCGGTCTTCCTTGTAGCGCCGCAGGCCGACGGTATTCACGTAACGCGTGTTGACGCTGAAACCGGAGCCGTTGCAGCGGATCAGCCTGGACAGGTCGAAGCGCCCGGCATCCCCGTATGGTGCCATGCCCATCACCTTGTACTCGCCGTCGAGCATCTCGAAACCCAGGTACTCGGTGATCGCGCCGTACACCCCGCTCAGGCTGTGCGGGTCGTAGAACTCCTTCAGCCGGTGGATGCGGCCGTTCTCACCGTAACCGAAGAACGTGGTGGCGTATTCCCCCTTGCCGTCGACGCCCAGGATCGCGGTTTTTTCCTCGAAGCCGCTCAGGTGATAGGCGCTCGACGCATGCGCCAGGTGATGCTCCACCGGCACGAACTCGGTGGTCGACCAGTCGATGCCCAGCGCAGCGCCGGCCTCGTGCACCCGGCGGCGGTTGCGGCGGAATCGGCGATTGCCGTTCAGCAGCGCATCGAGCGCCCGGTCGGGGGCATACCAGTAGCCGCGCGCGAAGCGCCAGCGGGCCGGCGACGACAATGGGATGGGGGCGTACGGGAAAGCGACGATGTCCACGTCCTGGGGATCGATGCCTCCCGCGGCAAGGCAATAGCGCGCCGACTCGACGGGCATGCGTTTCTTTGCGTGCTTGTCACGCACGAAGCGCTCTTCCTCCGCCGCTGCGACGATCTCCCCGTCCACGAGCAGCGCCGCGGAGGGGTCGTGACCGAGGGCGCCCGACAGGCCGAGAATGATCATGCGCCGCCGGCCAACCCTTCGGCGGCCAGTCTCGCGCGAACTTCCGCCAGCGCCTTCCCCTCGAAATTCCGGAGAAACCGCGCGATATCCGCGGCGAACCGGGGGGACTCGCGCAGGCCGTCGAGGTCGATAATGCGAACCACGCCATCCTGAATCAGGAAGTTGCTGGCCTTGGTGTCGCCGTGATGGAGGCCGGCGGTTTTCAAATCCCGGAAGATCCGGATGACGCCGTCGAGCAGATGATCGGCCCAACCCCGCGCTTCCACCTCTGCCTGAATGTCGTGCGTCCCGCAATCCGGCATCACCAGCCAGGACTCGGCGCGCAACGGGCCCCAGCGGCGCTCGACCAGCGCCATGGGTTCCGCCCCGGGTATGCCGAGAAACGCCAGGCGATGGCCGTTTCGCCACGCGATGCGCGACCGGCGCCTGAACCAGCGCCGCACCCGGTGCAGGGCCGACTTGACGTTGTATCGTTTCACGACGACCGGTTCGCCATCCAGATGCAGCCGGAAAACTGTGGCAGAGCGGCCGTTCTTGATGCGCTGCGCATCGGCAAGGGCGGCTTCCGGATCTTCGGCGAAGCCCGCAAGCGCCCCGGACCAGGCGCTCCGCCTCGCCAGAACGACGTGCCGCCAGCCGGCATCGACGTGGAACTCGGTACAGTCCCGCTCCGTCTTGGCCAGGTACCGGCGCACTCGCAGGCGGCGGGCCTCGACCAGTGCGGCTTCAAGTCGCGGCCGACGGCCGGCATCCTCCGACCAGCCGCGCGCGTTCGCGTAGCGCGACAGCAAATCCGGTACCCGGTAGTCCTTCGCGGGCGGATACTCCGCCAGGAAGGCGGCCAGCGCCTTGAGACTCGCGGTTTCCCCCAATGCCGCGGACGTCTGCCGGAGGGCGGCCCCGTCGACCATGTAGAGGCGCCCCCCGCCCGCCATGAAATTGTCGAGGTTCGCATCGCGGTGAACCGCCCCCCGCCCGTGCAGACGGGCCAGCGCTTCCACCGCAAGCCCAGCATGTTCTCCAGCCTCCGGACAGTCTCCGGTCCCGATGGGCCGCACCTGCTCGAGGAACTCGAATACCAACGCAAACCCGCCCGGCTTCTCCGTGATTGTCTCCAGCAGCAGCGCCGGCGTGTCGACGCCGGAGGAACGTAGCAACTCCACGCCTCGCCGGTCCCGCTCACGAGCCCGGCGCGCGCCTTTGCCGAAGAACAGCTTCAGGAACACCTCTCGGCCCTGGTGGCTGCCACGTGCCGCCAGCCGCCTGCCGGGCAGCAGGCGATGGATTTCGACGACGGTGCAAGTCCCTCCGGTAAGGGCAATGTCCAACGGCGGGACGACATCCCGCCCGAGGGCGATCAGCTTGTCGAGACCGACCGGCATCCGCTTGCGTTTGCTCCTGCAAGGGTCCAACGGGCGATCACGCCTGCCGGGGCCATGCTTGATGGGGCCATGCCGTCAGCCCGACGAGAAAACATTGACCGGGTGTGAACTTGTATTGTTTCACTACCTTGCCTGCGAACGGGATGGCTGGAAGCGCCCCTTCACGAGCCCCTTCCTCAACCCCTTGCCGTACAGCCTGAGGGCTCGCCGATACACCGAACGCCAGAAGGCGCCGTCCCCGGCAAACGCCTCCCTGAGCGGGCGGCCGGAATACACCCTGACAAAGCGGAGCCAGGCGTTCCGATGCACCGGCGCATCGAGGGCCGAAAACAGCAGCGCCGCCAGGTCGCGCCGGCGCCAGTAGTCCGGCACCGGCGAGACAACGCGCGCACGGTGCAGGTCGAGAACCCCAAGCTCCACCTCGCCCGCGGCCCAGGCATCGGTTCTGAGCAGTAAGTGGCAGAGATAGAGGTCCCGATGCACCACCCCGGCCTCGTGCAGTTGCCGGACGAAACCCGCGACGCCCATTGCAAGACGCCGGCAGGCCACCGGGTCCGGGGGCGATTCATCCCACCCGTCCACCACATCCTCGAGGCTCGTGAACCCGGTAAGTTCATCGCAAAGGACCAGGGAGCGCCGAGCCGCCGGATTGCCGGAACCGGCAGCGAATGCCGCAACCCGGGGCGCGTTGAGGCCGCAATCTTCCAGGAGCCGGCAGGCGCGGTATTCGTTCTCCGCACCGAGCACCGGCCGCTTCCCGACCAGCCAGTTCTTCAGGATTTCCAGCCAGCCGACGCCGGAGTGGAATTTCAGGAAGTACGCCTTGCCGTTGACCACGACGCGAACCGTGCGCCGACCCCTGCCCTGGCGATAGACATCGCCTTCGACAGACTCCCCCCACTGGAGCAGCCCGTCGGCTGTGGGTACGCCAGCCAGTCCCGGCCGTCGGTAGGGCTCAGCGCCGGCGCTCATCGATCGGGCCCTCTGCGCGCCCCGGCGAAGCGTTCGAACAGGTCCACCGCCGCCGGTACCATCCGATAAATGTTCTCGTCAGCCGCAACGGCCATCCCGTTACAGGCCCAGCGGCCGCGTTCGCGGGATGTCAGAAGTTCGACGAGTTGTTCGTCGAAAACCCGCTGGCTGAAGGGAACCGGGGTCAGCAGCCCCGCATCGGCCTCTTCGAGGTATGCCGCATACCCGCAGTTTTTCGTCACCAGCGCCGGCAGCCCCGCGATCATGGCCTCAAGTATCACCATCCCCGCATTCTCGTCCAGGGCGGGCAGCACCAGGCCGTCGCCGGCCAGCAGAAAGTCCGGCACGTCGTTCCTGCCGCCGAGGAAGCGAACTTTTTCCGACACGCCCAGCCGACGCGCCATGCGTTCGAAGCGCCCGGGCTTGTCCTCGCCCAGCACGTACAGCCGGGTTCGATTCAGCAGCTCGGCCGGAAGCGCCCGCAAGCCCAGCAGAACCCGGTTCAGGCCCTTCTTCACGAATCCGGATCCGACAAAAAGAAGCAACCGGTCCTTTTCGTCGAGGCCAAGCTCCGCCCGCATCCGGCACCGGACGGCCTGCCGGTCGGGCGGCGCCGCCCGGTCCCGCTCGATGCCCGGTGGCAGGGCATGAAAGCGTTGTGCGGGCGTGCCGTAGTGGCGACGGAACACCGGCGCCTGCACATCGGATAGGGTCAGTATTTCGGTGCCGCTGTCCGGTTCGAACACGGTCCGCTCGGCGCGCAGGAACGACCGGTATCGCGGCAATAGCCGGTAGAACACGTTCCTTTGCGTGCGCGCCTTCTCCCGATAGCAGGAATCGCCCGCGTAATAGACATCGAGCCCGGGCATCTTGTTCATGCCCACCACCAGGTCGACCGGCCGGCGTTCGACGTCGTCGCGCACGCGATGGGCGAACTGCTCGTACTGGCCGTGCCGGGTGAGGGATGTCGCGGGCAGGACACAAAGCTCCATGTCCCCGGGCGGCTCCGCCAGCCAGCGGATCGCGTAGATGCGCACGCTCATGCCGCGCGCCCGGCACTCGAGGCTCAGTTTCAGCAGGTCCCGCTGTATGCCGCCGTAGGGGAAGTACTTAAATATGCAGAAGGCGATCTGCATCCATCGTCTCCAGCGCTGCCGACCAGACCCTCTCCGGGTCGAGTTCACCATAACAGGGCGGCGTCACGGCCGCCTGCCGCCAGCGGACCTCGGAGCCCCGATAACGGCAGATCCTGGACCGGCAGGGAGAACATGCGAAATCAGCCTGAAGATTGTGCGCCCCGCTGCCCCGGCACCCGGTCAATGCGCTGTCGGTGCTGCCGTACATCACTACCGTCGGAACGCCCAGCGCGCCGGCAAGATGGGCAAGGCCCGAATCGACGCCCACGACCACCCGCGCCCGCCGAAACTCATCCATGAGTTCGCCGAGATCGAGGCGCGGGAACAGGGTGGCGCCGCTGGCTTCAGCGATGCGCCCCGCGCGGCCGCGCTCCTCGCCGTTGCCCCAGGGCAACGCCACCTCCAGCCCGGCCGCGCGCGCCAGGCGCGCCAGTACAATCCACATCGCTTCCGGATACAACTTGGTTGGCCAGGTTGCACCGTGCAGGAACACGCAGCGGGACGCGCCCGGCTCCCGCCCCGGGTCCGGGCTTCTCCCGGACTCGACGACTCCTCCACCGGACCGACCCATGCCCCCACCGGGCTGGCCTGTACCTCCGCCGGACTGACTCACACCTCCGCCGGACTGCCCGATGCCTCCGGCAGACAGGCCGATGCCGTCCCGCCCCAGCCCGAAGTCGACGCCGCTGGCCGTATCGCACGCGTAGTCCAGCGCTCCCGCGAAAAGCTGGCGTTGCCGGTCCACCGCATGGCCTTCTTTCGCCACCTCAACGCAGCGGTCATAGAATCGCGCGGCTATCGGTTCCCGTGCGGAATTCCGGCAGAACCCGACACGTTCCCCACACCGGGCGCCCTTCATCGCGAGCGCGCTCTTTACCAGGCCCTGGGAATCGATCGCCAGGTCGTACCGTTCGCCGGACAGGTTCCCGAAAAAAGCTCTCACTTCCCCCCGAGAACGCCACAGGCCGCGGCGCCACCGTCGCCAGGCAATGGGCAACACCTTCTTCACCGCCGGATGGGCCGCCGGTACGGCCTGAAACGCCTCCTCCACGACCCAGTGGAAACGCACCCCCGCGCGGGCGGCATCGGTCACGGCCGGAAGGGCATGCACCACGTCTCCGAGCGACGACATTTTGACCAGCAGCACTTTCATGGAAAGATAGTCAAGCCTTTGATTTTATAGAAAAAATAACTTGACATAATATCGTCAGTAGCTACAGCGAGTTCGCATACGGCGCTTACCTTTAGGCGCACGGCCACATCATCCTGCTGGAT
Organism: Gammaproteobacteria bacterium; assembly: GCA_028821125.1. Taxonomy (GTDB): domain Bacteria; phylum Pseudomonadota; class Gammaproteobacteria; order Pseudomonadales; family Azotimanducaceae; genus Azophilus. Next base: position 60 of record JAPPHD010000040.1, on the reverse strand, counting down.
TCAATGTTTTCGGACGAGCTTAACGCGCCGAAAGGGAAGCGCCGCATGCGAACTCTTTCC
>JAPPHD010000098.1 GCA_028821125.1 Gammaproteobacteria bacterium | reverse complement strand
GACCGCGACCCCGGTTTCCAGTTCTCCGAATGAATGGCGATGACCGTCTCCGCGGTCTTGGCGAAGGTCGGCACGCCGTTCGATGCGTGCCGGGGATCGCCCCCCTGGGCGATCGCACGGGCGTTCTCGACCGCCCGCTCCCTGGCCATGGCGAGCGTAATCACCGGGTAAACCCCAAGACCGATGGTGGTCTTCTGGCCCCTGATCCGGATACTCTGGGCCCAGGACTTGCAGTATCCTCCCCGGGAGGCGGGCTTGACACGCAGGGTCAGGCCGAGGCCGCCGCGGCCGTCGCCGTAGCGGCCGGGCACGTTGACGTTTTTGACGAAGGTGGCGGACAGCATTTTGGGTCGATTGATCATGTTCGGGTACTCCTTTCGGCACTACAATTTTGGGTTGATGCAGTGTGCCGCTTTGAGACGCGAAGTACCTAAAAATTTATGTTTATCAATGTGTTAAGTGGACCTTGTGCGATCCCCAGAACCCCTGAAAAACATCCGGTTTGCTCTCGCGCAAGGAACAGAATACCGCTGGGACAAAGCAGGTGTGCGGTACGGGGTCGCCACCGGTCGGGCGCAGCCCGAGCCGAAGCACTGCTTCGGCAGGTGGCGACGCCCCGCAACTGGTTGCGGGGCCGGGTATCGAACAGTCTGCGCCCTCGAATTCCACGAAAACGCGTCCGCTTGGTGTGCCGGATACCCGTACCGCATACCTGCTCCCGGTGTCGAGTCACTGGTATTATGTCAAATAGATTATCTATTGAAATCAATGAGTTGAAAATTGTTCCATGTGAGTGAATAAATCCGAGAAAACAAGGAGTTGAACGTCAGCCGCATCCCAAGGCAGCCGAAACGCACGGCTCTCGCCGGTGGTCTCGAAATACCGCGGATCGTCACGGGCTTGTGGCAGGTCGCCGACATGGAACGCGGCGGCCGGCCGCTCGACCGCGACGCCGGCGCCGATGCATTGGCCGACTATGCACAATCCGGATTCGATGCCTTCGACATGGCGGACCACTACGGGAGCGCGGAACTGATCGCCGGACGGCTGCTCGAGCGCCCGGCCGAGGAGGGCGGGTCGCGGCCGAAGATCTTCACGAAATGGGTGCCGGAGCCCGCTGCCATGACTGCCGGGGCGGTTCGCGCCGGCGTCGAGGAACGGCTCGAACGGCTTGGCGTCGACTGCATCGATTTGCTGCAGTTTCACTGGTGGCGGTTCGAACATCCCGGTTATATCGACGCCATGATCGAACTCGATCGCCTGCGCCGCGAGGGATTGATCGCACAGCTCGGTGTCACCAACTTCGACACGAACCACCTGCGTCTTCTTGTGCATCACGGGATACCTGTAGTTTCCAATCAGGTCAGCTTTTCCGTTCTGGACCGTCGGGCCGCCGGGGAGATGTCCGCGTTCTGTGTTGAGAACAATGTCCGCCTGCTGGCTTACGGCAGCCTGTGCGGAGGCTTTTTGTCCGAACGCTGGCTCGGCCGCGCCGAGCCCGGGGCTGGAGAGGCCGATGACTGGAGCAAGATGAAGTACCGGCGCTTCATCGAGGCCGCCGGTGGCTGGCGGATTTTCCAGGAGATTCTGGGCGCACTGGAACGTATCGGAAGCAAGCACGGCGCGTCCCTGGCGAACGTTGCGGCGCGATGGGTGCTGGATCATCCGGCTGTCGCTGCCATCATCGTCGGTGCCCGCCTCGGCGAGCGGGAGCATCGCGACGACAACCTGGCGGTTTTCGGTCTTTCCCTGGATGACGAGGACCGGGAACGGATCGCGGCCGCTGCCGGCGAAGCGACGCCGTTGCCGGGCGACTGCGGCGACGAATATCGGCAGCAGCCGTACCTCACGGCCAGCGGCGACCTGTCGCATCATCTCTCTGGGCTGCAGGTGACGCCCCCGCGGGATTCCGTCCCGGGGCAGAGCGGGCGCCTGAATGTCGGCAGCGGTACGGGGTGGGAGCGGATCTGCGGCTATAGCCGCGCGGTCAGGGTCGGCAACCGGATCCTGGTGAGCGGCACCACGGCAACGCATACCGACGGAAGCGCCATTTGCGCGGAAGACGCGGCCGGGCAGGCAACCTATGCACTCGACAAGATCGCCGCGAGCATCTCCTCCCTGGGCGGCTCGCTCACCGATGTGGTCCGCACCCGTATCTACATCACCGACGAGTCCGACTGGGAGCCTGTCGCACGGGTGCATGGCCGCTACTTCCGCCGCATCCGCCCGGCAAACACCCTGGTTACGGTTTCCAGCCTGGTCGGGGGCTATCTCGTGGAGATTGAAGCAGAGGCGATTCTGCCGCCATCCTGATACGGCACAGCCGTCTCACCCGCGGCCAGGTGTACATCTATATCGGTGCCCCGAATTCTCCCTGGCTGCTGTTCGGGCTATTGGGATTGTACGTTTCCGTGGGCCTGATCCTGGACGGCGACTATGGCGTCCTGGGTTACAGAGGGACGGTCTTCTTTCGTTGAGGGTCGATCTTCTGCACAATGACCATCGTCATTGACTTGAATGGGAAGGATTCAACGTGAAATTGGAAAACCTGAAGTTCCAATGCGCCTGTTTGTCCGCCGCATCGCTATTGTCGATCCAGGCGGCAACCGCTCAGCCAATCGAAGAAGTTGTTGTGACTGCAAAGCCGATCAAGGCAAGCCAGCAGGCCGCGATTGAAGCGAAACGGCTGGCGCCGAACGTGGCGGACATCATATCGGCGGACGCCATAGGGCGCTTCCCGGACCAGAACCTGGCGGATGCGCTTGGCCGTGTCCCGGGCATATCCATCGAAAGAGACCAGGGGCAAGCCAGGTATGTCAGTTTTCGCGGGACTCCGAAACGTTACACGACGACCGCGTTCAACGGAATCAGCATCCCCGGCGTGGAGAACGGCAGAATTCCGAGATTCGACGCCTATCCGGCGGTCATCACCTCCCAGGTCGTCGCCAACAAGGCGATCACTCCCGACATGCCCGGCGAATCCATCTCGGGGTACATCAACATCAAGACGTTTTCCCCATCGGAAATCGACGGGTTCTCGGGTTCGGCCGAGGCCGGCCTCGGAGAACAGGACCTGGGGGGTGGCGGCATTGAAAAAGGAAACCTGAGGCTTTCCTATTCCAACGATCAGTTCGGGGTCGTGGTATACGGCTCGTACAACAACCGCAAGCAGATCACGGACAATCGTGAACCCACGTATTCCGGCACGGAAGGGGCCCTGTTTCCCGACAGGATCGACTTTCGCAATTACAAACTGGAGAGAGAAGACGAAGCTTACGGCGGTACGCTTGAATACTACCTCGAGAACAGCGGCAGGGTTTATTTCACCTCGCTGTATACCAAGTTCACCGACTCCGAGCAGCGCAACGATTTCCGCGTCTACCTCAGGGGCGTCCCCGCCCTGACCGGCACTGCGGAGAAGGGGAGCATAAGGCGCCTTCTCGAATACGGCACCTACATCAACAAGACGGAAGTGAATACCCTGGGATTCGATCTCCCGGTGGGCAACTGGGACCTGGAGGCTAGTTACAGCAAGATCGACACAACGTTCGATACCTGGCTTCCGATACCCTACTTCATCGGCGGCAATCAGGTGTCCAACGTCTTCTATGATCTGACGGACCCGCACGATCCGACCGTAACGTTCGATGAAAACCTGGCCGATGTGGATTACAGCACGAAGTTGCTGGTGGATGCGGTAGGCGGGCTCTATAACGACAACGATCAGTTCAAGGTGGACATCGGTCGTGAAAACCCCTGGGGAAGGTTCAAGTTCGGTGTCAAGTACGACGACCGGAGCGCCACCGGCGGAGGAGCGCCGCTGGCCACGATCGGAAAACCGTATCCTTCCGACAGCTGCCCGGCTCGCGACTATGTGGAGGGCCCCTGGTCGACGACCCTGAACAACAGTATCGGCGGCTTCTATGCCGACAACAAAGGCCTGCAGGCTTGCCTGGATGCCGATGGGCAAACCCGTTCGGAGTTCCCGGAAGACGAGCTGATCGCCATTGACGAGACGTTGTGGTCCGCCTATGTCATGCAGACCTTCGACCTGTCATGGGGCAGCATCATCGCCGGCGTTCGCGTTGAAGACACGGACTATGAAACCGTCGGTTCAAAGCTGGTAGGCACGGTCTCGCAGCCATTGGCCGTAAAAAGAAGCTATACGAACGTTCTGCCGAGCGTTCACGCGACCTATGACATCAACGAGGAGCAGAAGATTCGCGCATCCTTCTCTACCGGCATCAGTCGTCCGTCCTATATCGAAGCGAGAGCGGCGGCCTCGATCAGTGAAATCAGTTCATCCATCGCCGGTGGAAATCCGTTCCTCAAGCAGGAGGAGTCGTGGGGAATCGACCTGGCTTACGAATGGTATTTCGATGAAGCGAGCCTCTTTTCCCTGACGCTGTTCCATCGCGAAATCGACAATGTGATCGCTGAATCCACCGAAATGGTGGACGGGAGCATCTATTCGGACATCGCCGAACCGGGCGAGCTGTGGGAACTTTCGGCCTTCGGCAACGGCGAGGACGGCAAGCTGCAGGGCATCGAAGTCTCCTTTACGGGCAGGCTCGACAACTATCTCGATGGATTTTTCTCGGGCTTTGGGGTCGAAGGCAATCTCGCGTTGATCGGCTCCGAATACACCGCGCCTTCCGGGCTGGAGTTCGACCTGCCCGGACAGTCGAACACCAACTACAACCTGTCGCTGTTCTATGAGAATTACGGATTCTCCGCCCGGGTAACCTATCGCTACAGAAGCCCCTGGCTGGATGAGACGGAAACAGGCAATGTGTTCGAACTCGGCGAGGGCGTCTACTGGGCTGAGCAGAAGCGCCTTGACCTGGCGGTGCGTTACAGTCTTTACGAGCTGACCGGCTATCAGGCGTCCATCATTATCGATGCGAACAATCTCACGGACGAGACGGATTTCCGTTACTCCGGAGTCCGATGGAATCCAAACCAGATAGAGTCGTTCGGAAGACGGTTCCTGATAGGCGTCAGGGTTAATTTCTAGCGCCGCTTCATTCAAGCGACAGTTCGGGCTCGGCGCGTCCGCAGGCGCCCAGCAAGGCGCGGGTGGCGCTGCCCCGGTATCCGCCCGGAGCGTGCCGCACTATGCCTCGTTGAACGGTTCCTGGCCGCGAACTGCCGGTCAGATCGTCGATTCGAGGCGTGTGTTCAGCGGCATCCAGGCGACCGAGGCATTGTTCGGCAGGCTGAGCAGGTAAGCGACCATGTGTGCCACCGTGGCCGGTTCCAGCCGTTCGGCCAGGGGCGTGACGCCCGGCACGGTGGCGATAAGGTCCGTTCGCACGCCGCCCGGGCAGAGGGCGGTAACCCGTACGCCGTCGTCGTAGGCGAAGTGCCGGGCGGCGTGGCTCATGGCGACCAGCGCGTGCTTTGACATGGTATAGCCGACCGAGCAGCTCGTGTCGCGAAAGCGGATGCCGTCGGTCGATGCGATGTTGACGATCCTGCCGATACCGCACTTGCGCAAGTGCGGCAGGGCCAGGCGCGTGAGGCGGTACGGGCTCTTGACGTTTACCGCCCAGAGCTCGTCCAGGGCAGCCTCGTCGCCCTCGTCGAAATTCACCTGGCGCCAGATGCCGGCGTTGTTGACCAGCACGTGCAGCGCGCCGAAATGAGCCAGGGTGCGCTCCAGCCAGGCGCCGGCGGTCTCCGGTTCGTGCGCTTCGAAGTAATCGACAAACAGGCTGCCATCTCCGGCGCCATCGAACCTGGCGCGTGTTCTATTGACTTCCCGGACGCCGAGAGACAGGCGGTATCCGACGGCGAGCAAGCGCTCGGCAATCGCTTTCCCGATGCCTTGCGAGGCACCGGAAACCATGACGACGCGGCCCTCCGGCGCGAGCAGTGCGGGTTGACTCATCGGCGGAAAGCGTTCAAGCAGAGCGAAATGGCATGCTTCATGTGCTGGTCAAAATATCCCCTGGTAAACCCCACCGTCGTTGACGATGTTCTGGCCTGTCATGAACCCGGCCTGGTCGCTGCACAGGAAGGCGACCAGATCGCCGCATTCCGACGGAGCGGCGAACCGGCCGGCGGGACAGTTGCGCTTGCGGTCTTCGACGATGGCTTCATAGGTGGTATTGCCCCGTTCGGCGTGCCCGTGCAGGTTGGTGTGCAGGGCATCGGTGTCGAACAGGCCCGGGCACACGGTGTTGATCGTTACGTTGTGCCCCACGAGGTCCGGTGTCATGGCGGCCACTGCCCCGGACAGCGCCAGCCGTGCCGCATGGGTGTGGGCGAAGCCGGACTGGGGAAACTTGATGAAGCTGACCGACAGGTTGACGATCCGTCCGAAGCCACGCTCGCACATCCCCGGCGCCACCTCCTGGATCATGGTGATCGACGAAAGAAAGTGGTCGTTCAACCATCGGTTCCATTCCGCTTCGGTGATGGCGGCGTAGTCCATAGGCACCTGGCGCACCCCCGGATTGTTGACCAGGATATCCGGTTCCGGGCAGGCGTCGAGCAATGCCGCCCGGTCCGCGGCGACGTTGAAATCTCCGGCTACGGGCTGCACCGAGGCGCCGGTGGCCGAAGCGATTTCATCGGCCGTTTGCAGGAGATCCGTCTCGGTGCGCGCCATGATCGTCACATCGACGCCTTCCCCGGCCAGCGAGGCGGCGCAGGCCTTGCCGAGCCCCTTGCTGGCGCCGCTCACGATCGCCTTGCGTCCGCGCAGTCCGAGATTCATGCAACGATTGCTCCAGGCAGCTCCGCTTCGGCGGTATTGCCTACCGTACGAAGGATGCTGCCAGCAGCCGCGGCGGGACCCGGAAGCGGCCGGCGATATCCTGAAGCTGTTCCCGAGCGGTCGTGACTTCCGCCTGGTCGCCGCAAACCAGCACCGTGGCAGGCAGCAACTGGGCGTTGTAACGGGCCGCGCAGGGCTCCGTGTAACCGCCTGTGTCGAGAAATGCCACGTAGTCGCCCCGCTCGAGGGGCGCCATCCGTACATGGGGCCCGAGTTCGTCGGAGTTGCACAGCGGCCCGACCAGGTCCACCGTCTCGCTGCGCTCGGCCATGGCGTTGACCACCGGCACCGGGTGGTAGTACCAGTCGAGCGCCGACGACCAGGACAGGTGGTTGGTGGAAAGGTCCAGGTTTACCCACTTCTTCCTGTCCCCCTGCTTGACTGCGCCGACCGTTCCGACTGCGACCCCGGAAGGGCCCGACAGCGACCGGCCGGGCTCCAGCCGCAGCTTGGGCAGTGGCAGCCCGAGCCGTTCGGCTTCGGCCTGGATCTCCTGGCTGCACAGGCGCGCGTAATCGTCCGCGGTGGGCGCCGAGTCGTCGTCGATCTGGCCGCGCGGGCCGGTGCCGTACCACTTGCCGAAGGTCCAGCCGCCGCCGATATCGATGCAGGGCGGCGTCCAGCCGGTGCGGTCGCGGATGTGGCCGGACCAGGTGACCATCTCCCGGGCCATGATGGCAAAGTCCATGGCCACGTTGGACATGCGGCTCAGGTGGAAATGGGTCTCGCGCAGGTGGATATGCGGCATCTGCTGGGCCTGCCTGACGATCGCCACGGTCTGATCGCGGGTCATGCCCCACTTGGTGCTGTCGCTCTGTTCCTTGAGGGTGCCGGGGCCGTGCATGGCCACGCCTTCGCGCTCGGCCAGCGGGTCGAGGTCGAGCTTAAGCCGGATGCCAATGTCGGCATCCCGGTTCTGCCGCCGGCATACGGCATCGATGCGGTCGAGTTCGTCGGTGGCGTCGATGTTGATGCACAGGCCGTTGGCGACGGCCATCTCCAGTTCCTCGTCCTCCTTGTTGGAACCGTTCAGCACCAGGGTGTTCGCATCGGTACCGGCCAGCAGCGACAGGTACATCTCGTTCACCCCGAAGCAGTCGCCGCCGGCGCCCTCCTGGTTCATGATGTGGCGGTAGGCGAGGCCGTTGTTCGACTTGTTGGCAAAGAGGATCTGGGACTCGGCGGGATAGTGCTTGCGGAACGCATCGCGGAACTGCCGGTAGGTATAGCGGAACTGGCTTTCACTGACGATGAACAGCGGCGTTCCGAACTCGTCGGCGAGATCGGCGACATCGCAGTCCTCGACCATGAGGTTGCCGTTCTCCCCGACGCCGATGAAGTCGCCGTAATTCTCCCGGTACCGTTTGGGTTGCAGTTCGGGCGGGGACAGTTCGTCTGCCATCTTCCTTCCTCCAGTGTGTTGGGTCAGCCAATATTCAGGGCGGCAAGGCCGGCGTGCAACTCGTCGAGCGAGTCTCCGGCAACCGGGCGCAGCGGCGGCCGGGGGTCGCCGGCGGCAAAGCCGAGGTGGGCCATGGCGGCCTTGGTGGCCGGGTACAGGGACCGGCCCCCGCTGGTAAACAGGTCGGTCAGCAACCGGCCGGTTTCCTGCAGCGCGTTGGCTTCTTCGAGCCGGCCCGCCCTGGCGGCGTGAAACAGGTCGACGGCGCCGGGGAGCCACAAGTTCGGGAACAGGTCGATAAAGCCATCGGCGCCGGCCGCGACGGCCGGTACACCGTAAACGGAGGATGGCCCGCAGAACACCCGCAGCTCATCGCCCACGGCGAGCAGCGTCGCGTAGAAATTGTTCCAGTCGCCGGCGCTTTCCTTGATGGCGACCACGTTGTCCAGTTCCGCAAGGCGCAGTGCCAGTTCAGGCGTGATGGCGTTGCCCGCATTGCCCGGGATGTTGTAGAGCACGATGGGGAACGACAGCGCCGCGTCCACTTCGCGGAAGTGCTCGAAGATCTCGTCGTCGTTCAGGCGGATGAAGTAGGGCGGCAGGATGAGGGCCGCATCGCAGCCTGCCTGTTCGGCTTCCTTGGCCAGGCTAACGGTTTCGGCTACCGTCACCGAGCCGGCGCCGGCGATCACCGTTCCCCGTCCCGCGGCGCTCTCGGCGCCGATGTGGAACAACCGGCAGCGCTCGTCGTGGGAGAGCGACCAGAATTCGCCGGTACAGCCCCCGACCAGCACGCCGGTACCGCCGGCGGCAAGCGTCCGTTCGATGTTCTCCTGCAACGCCCGGGCATCGATGGCGCCCGTGTCGTCGAACGGCGTGATGACGGCCGACATCGGCCCCCACCAGTCCACACTGTCTCTGTTCATGTTCCCTTCCTCTTCATCCGGCCGAATCGTCGTAAACCGGGACCATTCGCAAATAGCCTGCTGCGGGCGCAACAGCGGCGGAACTCTTGCCAATCCGGCGACGATCGTTCACGAGTCGTCCAGGTTGAGCCGCCTGCCGTCGTCAGCGGCGAACAGGTGCAGCTTCGCCACCCGGAAGGACAGCCTTACGCTGTCGTCGGGCTCAAGCGAGACTTCTCCGTCCATGCGGGCGACGATTTCGTTGCCTGAATAGTCGAACACCAGGATCGTCTCATGTCCAGTGGGTTCCACCAGGATCACCCGCGCCGGCTCGCCCTGGGCGTCGAGCCGGACGTGCTCGGGGCGAACGCCGAGCCTGACCCGCCGGTCCGGGTCGGGGTGTTCGTCCGCGAGCCGCAGGGCTCCGATCGGCAGCGACCAATCGCCGCTGCGGAACACCCGGTCCGCACCGGTGCCTTCCAATCTGCCGTCCAGGAAATTCATGGACGGCGTACCGATGAATCCCGCCACGAAATCGTTGCGCGGCCGGGCGTAGATGTCCTGGGGCGACGCAAACTGCTGCAGGGCGCCCTCATTCAAGACCGCGATGCGCTGCGACATGGTCATCGCCTCGAGCTGATCGTGGGTCACGTACACCATGGTCCGGCCGATGCGGCGGTGCAGGCGGATCAGCTCGGCGCGCATGTGGGTGCGCAGCTTGGCGTCGAGATTGGACAGGGGCTCGTCGAGCAGGAAGGCCGCCGGGTCCCGAACCAGCGCCCGGCCCAGCGCCACGCGCTGTTGCTGGCCTCCGGAAAGTTCCCGGGGCTTGCGCCCGAGCAGCGCCTCGAGTTCCAGCACCCGGGCCGCCTCGCGCACCCGGCCGGCCCTTTCCGTCTTCGGTACTCGGCGTTTCTTCAACGGGTACTCGATGTTGCCGGCGACGGTCATGTGCGGATAGAGGGCGTAGGTCTGGAACACCATGGCGACGTTGCGCTCCGCCGGGGCGAGTTCGTTGACCACCGCCCCGCCGATGGAGATCGCGCCCGCGGAAGGCCGCTCCAAGCCGGCCAGCATGCGCAAGAGGGTGGTCTTGCCGCATCCGCTCGGCCCGAGGATGCTGACGAATTCCCCCGCTTGGATCTCCATGCTGAGCGCGTTGACGGCGGTGACGCCGCCGAACCGCTTGCTGACCTGATCGAACCGGATTCCAGCCATGGATTTCGCCTCAGCCCTTGATCGCGCCGGCGCTGAAGCCGCGCGTCAGATAGCGCTGCAGGAAGGCGAACACGACGATGAGCGGCACGCTCATCATCACCGAGGCGGCCATCAACAGTGACCATTCGATGTTGAACGAGGTGACCAGCATGTTGATTACCCCGGTGGTCAACGGCCGGGCCGCATCGCTGTTGACCAGCACCAGCGCATAAAGATATTCGTTCCACGCGAGAATCGCGGTGAACATGGCCGTCGAGATGATGCCCGGCATGGCCTGGGGCAGGATGACGTCCACGAACGCCTGCATGCGCGAGGCCCCGTCCACCAGGGCGGCGCTCTCGAGGTCCTCGGGAATCGCCTTCATGAAAGAGCGCAGGAGCCATAACGCATAGGGCAGGGCGAAGGTGGTGTAGGCGATGATCAGGCTGGTGAGGGTGTTGGCGAGCCCGAGCCCCGCCATCAGCAGGTACAGGGGAATGACCAGTACCACGGAGGGCAGCAGGTAGGTGAACAGCACCAGCGTGGCGAGGCGTTCCCGGCCCGGGTAGGAGAAGCGCACCAGGCTGTGGGCGCCCAGGGTGGCGATCACGATCACCACCAGCGTGGTGCCGCCGGCGAGCCAGGCGGAGTTCTTCAGGTAGGTGAGAAACGGCGTTTCGGTCAGGAGCCGCCGGTAGTGCTCGAAGGTGATCTCGCCGGGCAGCAGGGCCGGCGGTATCAGGAACAGTTCCGACTGCGGCTTGATCGAGGTGAGCAGCATCCACAAGAGCGGGAAGGCGATGACCAGCACCACCGTCCAGGCGAACAGGTTGAACAGGTAGCGCCGGGATTTCCGGGCCGGGGCGCTCACGGCGTCAGTCCCGCGCCCGGCTGAGATAGAGGATCATGAACAGCAGCATGATCAGCATCATCAACACGGCCACCGCGGAGGCGCCGCCCATCTGGTTCAGCGCGAATGCCTCCTTGTACACCATCAGCGGCAGGGTCTGGGTGCCGATGATGGGTCCGCCGCCGGTCAGGAGGTAGATGAGGTCGAATTCCTTGAAGTCCCAGATGGTGCGCAGCAGCACCACCACGATCAGCACGTCGCGAAGCTGCGGCAGGGTCACGTCGACGAAACGCCCCCAGGCGCCGGCGCCGTCGATGGAGGCGGCTTCGTAGAGTTCGTCGGGAATGCTCTGCAGCCTGGCGAGCACGGCGATCACCACGAAGGGGAAATACTTCCAGGCGCCCACCAGGATGAGGCTGACCATGGCGTTGGGCATGGTCCCCAGCCAGTCGACCGGCATATCGACGATGCCGGCCCACATCAGCAGGTGGTTCAGCACGCCGTAGAGATCGTTGAACAGCCAGCGCCACACCAGCACCGCGACCACGGTGGAGAGGAAGTAGGGGAACAGCACCAGGCTGCGTGCGAACGCCCGGAACACCAGGTTCCGGTGCAGCATCAACGCCACCAGGATGCCGAAGATGACCTGCAGGGCCAGGGTGCCCACGGTCCAGATCACGTTGTTGAGCAGGGATCGCCAGAACTCGCCGGAAGCGAGCAGCCGCCGGTAGTTGTCCATCCCCACCCATTCCCCCTCCATGGTCGGGGTGTAGATCGAGAAGAGGCCCAGGTAGATCGCCGAAATCAGGGGATAGACGATGACGGCGCAGAATACGAGTACGGTAGGCGCGATCAGCAGTGCGCCAAGCAGCCCGTACCGGGTATCGAGGGACGCTTTTCCGGGCGAGGCGGTCGTCGCCGGACCTTCACGGAACAAGTTGTCGACTCCTTGGTTTTATTGGTTTTTTTCAACCGTATCGGAGTTCGGATTGGTTCCCTCAATCCGGCTCCGAGAGTGGGCATGCGGTACGGGCATCCGGCACGCCAGCGCCCGGGACGCCGGGGCAGATACTGCTTTCCCCGCGCCGCTTCCGGCCCAGGGTTCTTTGGGCGCAGTCATGTTCCGCTGCATCGATTCGTTACGCCTTCATGATCGCTTCGATGCGCCTCGCCGTATCGGCCAGCACCACGCGGGGTCGCTCCTCGTTCAGCACGACTCGCTGCACCATTTCAGCCAGAACGCCGCTGTTGATCAGGGCCCCGGCCTTCACGTTGATACGGTGTGCGGGGGATTCCCAGCCCAGGTTGTGTCCGGCGGCAGCCTCTGTGGACATCAGGGCGATCTCGCCGCTGTAGCGCCGGACCAGTTCGTGGTCGAGATAGCGTTCGTCCTGCGCGGCGGTCTTGAGGACGGGCAGGATGTGGCCCGGGGTGGCGTGCAACTGGCGGATGTATCCCTCGCCCTCGTACAGCCAGGTGGCGAACTGCCGGGTCAGTTCCCGGTCGGGCGCGTCCGCCGGAATGAAGACGCTCGGATAGTCGTTGAACGTCCACGCCGGGACATCGGCGGAAACCGTCGGGAATGTCACGCAGGTGATGTGTTCCTTCAGGCGCGGGTTCCGGTTGCTCACGTTGACGAGCACGCGGCCGGCGTACAGGCCCGTGGCCGCGGCGCCGCTGACGAAGGCGCCCAGGCTTTCGCCCCAACTGTAACCGGTGGCGCCCGGCGGGCAGAACTCCCGCATGGAGCGGTAGAACTCAAGGGCATTGACCGCTGCCGGGCTCTCGATGGCCACCTCCAGTTCCGGGGACAGGACCTGTCCGCCGGCGCCGTGAATGAAGCAGATGATGACGAGGCTGGTGGCGCTGTTTTTCGCGTAGGGGAACTGCGCACCGTAGACGCCCCGTCCCTGCATCCGGGCGCAGGCCGCGCGAAGTTCGTCCCAGGTGGCGGGCGGGCGCTCGATGCCGGCCTTTTCCATCAGGTCGGTGCGCAACCACAGCATGTTTGCGGCGGTATTGCCGATTCCGGCGGCAGCGTGCACGCCGGGCTCGAGCTCGTAGACCCGATTCGTGCCGTCGAAGAAGCGGCCGGCTCCGACTGCATCGATGACCGCATCGAAGGGCGAGAGCAGCCCGGCGTTCCAGTAGTCGGCGACGGCGAACGACGGCAGGTGCGTGACCAGGTTGGGCACGTTGCCGCCCGCGAAGGCGGCGGCGAGCTGGGCCGGGTAACCTTCGTCGGAAGTCTTTTCGAAAAGCACCTGGACGCCGGGGTGCTGCGCTTCGAAGGCGGCGATCTGGTAGCGATAAGCGGCTAACTGTTCGGGCGAGGACTGCGTGGACCACCACCGGAGTGTCGTATTCGGCCGCCCGGTGGCCGGGTACAGGCCGGCGGCGCCCGCACTGAGGGCCAGTGCCCCCTGCAGAGCCCTGCGGCGTGTCATTCCTCCCTTGTTCTGAAGACCGTTCATCTGGCTGCAAGCCTGCTTTACGGAAGCCGGTGAGCCTCATGGGCACCGTCAACGATAGTCACGCATATGCCCCGGAGGCGCAAGTTGGACGGACCGGGAAGCGGCGAGCGGGGATTGCGCGCGTGGCCGAAGACCTGTGGCGCGGTGCGGCCGGGATTTGCGGCCGGGGGGGTCACTGGAAGCGGGCGGGTGAAAACGGGTCCAGGGGATAGTCGGGAGACCGCCCGAGCATCGCATCGACGACCAGGCGCGCACAGTACGGCCCCAGGGTGAAACCGGCATCGCCCGGGACCGCGAAGTAGAGGCCCGGCATGGATTCCACCGGGCCGAGCACCGAGACCAGGTCGACGAGGGTGTTGACGCCGGCCCAGGTGCGCTGCAGCCGCAGGTTGCCGAGTTCCGGAACCAGGCGCCGCGCTAGGTTCAGGTTGCCGGCGAGGCTCTGCGCCAGCACCACCGGGGGAAGGTCGTCGCGCTCCCGTGCCGCGGGCCAGCCGCCGCCGATCAGGACCTGGCCGGTGTCGAGCTGCTTGATGGTGATCGCCTGCGCAGCGTGCTGGATGAGGTGGTTCATCAGGGGCTCGGCGGGCTCGGTGATGCACATCTGCAGGAGTTCCGCCCTGCACGGCAAATCGAGGCCGAGGCTCGCGGCCAGCCTGCCTGATCCGGCCCCGGCGGCGATCAACACTCGTCCGGCTCGAATGGCGCCTCGATCGGTGGTGGCGAGAAATCCGGGCCGGGCCTGTTCCAATTCCAGAACGCGGGTACCGGGCCGGACCAGAGCGCCGGCGCCGACCGCCTTGTCGCACATTGCAGCCGTTGCCGGGAGGGGATTGATCTTGCCTTCTTTGGCGCAGTAAAGGGCCCCCTGTACGGTCGGGTTGAGACCGGGCGACAGGTGCAGCAGTTCGTCCCGCCCCAACAGCTCGGTCTCGATCCCGTGTTGCCGTTCCAGGCTGCTCTTCGCTGCCAGCGCGGCCATGTCGTCGCGGCTCTCGGCGATCATGAGCCCCCCGGTGACGCGGTACTCGATGTGCTGCCCCAGGCGCCCGGCGATCTCTCCCCAGTAGTCGATGGCCCTGGGATAGGTGGGCAGCATCCGCAGGTAGTCGCGAACCCGTTCGGGAAACTGCCGTTCCATGCGGCTCTGCATCTGTCCGTGCAGGCTCCCGGCGTTGGCTGCCGATCCCGAATCGTCGCCGGCGTCGAGGCACAGGACGCCCACCCCTTCCTCGGCAAGCAACCAGGTTGCACTCAAGCCGACGATGCCGCCGCCGATTACCAGAACGTCAACGTCCTGCTCGACTGGCTGCAAGTTACTGCTCATTGCCGTGGCTTGCTCCGGTGGTGGCAAGTGAGTGACCCCGGTGACACCGGTGGGCAAACGGTGTTGCGGCGGTCGTTCGGGCGCTTCGTCGAATCACAGCCCTTCCCGGTTGCTGTAGAAAAAGCCGTACTGAGTGTGCGCACTGGGAACGATCGTTCCAACGTTGACACACCGTTCTGTGATAGCATTTTTCTCCAATCGCGGGTAGCGATTACTGGTTTCTTGAGGCTTTTGGAGAGAAATGATGAAATCGGTCACGTCCCTTGCTGTGTTTGCAGTTTCCTTTCTGGTTCTGACCACTACGCCATTTGAACACGCCTTCGGCGAGGAGGCCGAATCGATCGAAGAAGTGGTGGTTACGGGTTCGCGCATTCGCCGCGACCCCTTAAACGAGCCCACCGCAGTGATGGAACTCGGCCGGGACGACCTGGTCAATTCCGGGTTCACGAACCTGGGCGATGCTCTGCAGAACCTGCCCATCACCGGGTCTGCGCCGAACTCCCAGTTCAACATCCCCGGCAACCAGGGCTTTCCCCAGGACGGGGCGGGCATCGGCGCGGGTTCCGTGCAGCTTTCGCTGCGTAACCTGAAATCGATCCGCACCCTGATCCTGGTCGACGGCCGGCGCTGGATCGCCGGCGCCTCCGCATCCGGCGTACCCGGCTACGTGGACCTCAACTCGCTGCCGGACAACATGATCAGCCGCATCGAGATCCTGCAGGACGGCGCCTCGGCCATCTACGGGTCCGATGCAATCGGCGGCGTGGTCAACGTCATCACCGACCGGAACTTCAGCGGCTTCGAGGCGGATGTGCAGACCGGCGAATACCTGTCGCACAACGACGGCTCCTCGACCTCCGCCGGTATCAAGTTCGGCGGCGGCAACGACCGATCGCACTTTGTGGTGAGCGCGAGCTACCGGGATGAGGGCGGCATCGAGACGGCCGGCCGCAAGCGGTCGGCGTTTCCGAACCCCAACGCGACGACCTGCGATGTGCCGGGGTCCTATTGTTCCTCCTTCACCCCCCAGGGGCGCTTCATCCTGGGCCCGCAATTCGGTTTTTCCAGCATCACGATCAACGATGGCGTCCTCAACGACGGCGGCGCCAACAAACCGGTGTTCAACCCGGACAATCCGGCCTCGGGCGACTTCCACGCCTTCACCGCCGCCGACCGGTTCAACTACAACGGGCCCGGGTTCAACTTCCTGCGCACCCCGAACGAGCGCGTCAACATCTTCGCGAGCGCACGGCATGCGCTCACCGACCGGGTCGAGGTGTTCGGCACCTTCTCGTTCACGAACCGGCAGTCTCACACCAAGGCGGCGCCGGAACCGCTGTACCTGGGCAGTGGCGCCGGCAACCCGATTCTCGAGAATTTCTTCGTCCACAGGGACAACCCCTACAACCCGTTCGGCGTCGACCTGTCCATAGCCGACGGCACCATGATTTTCATGGGGCGCCGGCCGCTTGAATCCGGTGGCAGATTGTTCTACCAGGACACGGATACGTATTTCGCCACCATCGGCGCCCAGGGCGAGTTCGACTTCGGCGAGCGCACGATCTTCTGGGAACTGTACGGCAGCTACGGCGAGAACCAGGGGTTCCAGGAGAAGGAGAATTCCCACAACGGCGCCAAGCTGCTGGTCGCCCTGGGCGACCCGGCCGTATGCGCGGCAACGCCCGGCTGCGTGCCTTTCAACTTCTTCGGCGGCCAGGGCCCGGACGGCAATGGCTCCATCACCCGGGAAATGCTCGACTGGGTGACCTACACGCAACGCGATTTCAGCGAGCAGACGCTGAAGAACTTCGCGTTCAACGTTTCCGGCGAAATCTTCAGCCTGCCTGCCGGCGATCTGGGCTTTGCGGCCGGCGTGGAATACCGGGATCACGACGGCTCGTTCCGCCCGGACCCGGTCGCCGCCAGCGGCGACACGGCCGGTATCCCATCTGGGCCCACGGCCGGCGACTTCGATGTCACGGAGTACTACGCCGAACTGAGTGCGCCGCTGATCGACAACGGCAGCCAGTACTGGGAAGTGAACGGCGCCGTGCGGATTTCCGACTACAGCACCTTCGGCTCGGAGGTCACCTACAAGGCGAGCACCCTGTTCCAGCCCGTCGAGCAACTCTCGCTGCGCGGTTCCTACTCCACGGGATTCCGGGCGCCCTACATCGGCGAACTGTTCGGCGGCGCGGCCAGGGAGGACTTCACCTTCCAGGATCCCTGTTCCGACGTGCTCGGCCTCGTCGGTTCGGCGAACGGCGGCCGCGATGCGCCGGCGCCGGCGAATATACAGAGCAACTGCGCGGCGCTGGGCGTACCCACCGGCTACGTGCAGCCGAACCCGAGCCTGAACGCGATTTCCGCGGGCAACGAGAGCCTCGACCCGGAAACCTCGGACAGCTTCACCGTGGGCGCCGTCTGGAGTTCGAATTTCGACACCGACTGGATTGCCCGCCTGACGGCATCGTTCGACTACTACGATCTGCAGATCGACGATGCGGTGCAGGGACGCAACCCGAGCGATGTGCTGGTAGCCTGTGTCAACACCCTCGATTCCCAGTTCTGCGACCTGACGCCGCGTTCGGCGAACGGCGTGCTCGGCGTCATCGACAACCAGTTGCAGAACCTCGGCGGCATCGATTCCTCCGGGTTCGACCTGGCGGTTTCCTACAGCAGCCCGGACTGGCCCATCGGGCAGGTCGACGTCACCTTCAACGCCACCTTCCTGAGCGAATACGAGGAGACGACCGAGAACATCGACGGTTCACAGACGGTGTCGGACCTGACAGGCACCCATACCAACGAGACCTTCCAACGGGCGTTTCCGGACCTGCGCTGGGTCACCACCGTCGACTGGCGGAAGAACCGCTGGAGCGGCACCGTGGCATTCCGGTGGACCGACTCGATGACGCTCTCGGGCGACAACAAGGTGGACTCCGCCCTGTTCACCGACCTGCGTCTGAGCTACAGCCCCGCCCTGATGGGCGACGGCATCACCCTCACGCTGGGCTTCAACAACGTATTCGACGAGAACCCGCCGATCTGCTTCCCCTGCGGCGTCATCGGCATGAGCCAGGTCGTGCACGACCTGCCGGGGCGAGTGGGATACCTGCGCATGGCGTACCGGCGCTGATCCGGGGCCGATCAATGCGAAATTGGCTCCAGATTCCAAGCGGGGTATCGAAAGCCGGGTATCGAATTTACTGATACGAACCACGCCAGGCTCGCCTGCACCGGGTAAGCCAGGCAGTGGCCGCGATGGCTCATGCCACGGTGGCCTGCCGGGCTCGGTAAGCGCCGATACCCGACCACAGCAGGATGGCTGCCATGGGCCCGACAACCATCGCGACAACCGCCAGCGAATTTGCCACCGCCTTGGGGTCGGCGAAGACAAAATCAGTGGTCGCGGCCACCAGGGTCGGCCCGAGGGCGAGGCCCAGGACATTGGTTGCGACCACGTACAATCCGTTGACGACACCACGCATGGCATTCGGGGTGACGTGCTGCATCACGGTAGTGATCAGGGCCAGTGGCAGGGTGACGCTGAAGCTGGCGCCGGCAATGGCCGCGAGGGCGTGTGTTGCGGTGTCAACCCGGCTCAGCGCGACAAGACAGACGGTGGCGCTGACTGCGCCGATCATGCCTACCCGCAGCGGAGCGCCCCCATCGCCCCGTGCACGCAGCCAGCGCTCGAGAAACGGCCCGGTCAACACTCCGGCCGAACCGGCAAGCAAGGCGACCAGGCCGTACTGACGGCCCGCGGTGGCAAGGTCCATGTCGAAGACGCGCACCAGGATGGTCGGCACCCAGGCCTGCAGGCCGTACAGCATGACAACGATGAAAGGCACACCGACATGCAGGGCAATGTAGATGCGCCGGTTGCCGTTCAGGTAGCTGACGACCTCCGCCCATGGGGGTACGCCAACGCTGTCCTGTCTGCCGCGTCGCCGGGGTTCCCTTACGGTGGCGAACAGGGCCGCGATCAAGATTCCGGGAAGGCCGACGGCGACAAAGGTGAACTGCCAGGGCGCGAGCGCGCCCAGGAGGGGTACGGCGACGGCGTCTAGTTCGGCAGTCCAGTCCAGCACCGCCGAACCCGCAATCATGGCGATGCCCGCGCCGATATATGGCCCCATGAGATACACGCTGATCGGCCGCGCCAGGCGGTCCGGGTGAAAGTAGTCCGCCAGCACGGACCAGGCCGCCGGTGACAGTGCGGCTTCTCCGGCGCCTACGCCCATGCGCGCCACCAGAAGCTGCGAAAAATTACGCGCCATGCCGCAGGCAATCGTGGTCGCACTCCATGCCAGAATGCCGGCGATCATGATGCGCACCCGGTTGAAGCGGTCGACCATGCGTCCGATAGGCACGCTCAGCGAGACGTAGGTCAGTACGAAGGCGAATCCCTGCAGCAGGCTGATCTCGGTATCCGTCAGCCCCAGGTCCGCCCGGATCGGCTCCACCAGCAGGTTCAGCACCTGTCGATCGACGAACGAGAATGTGTAACCGACCAGCAGCACGAAAGTGACGTACCAACCGCGGGCCGGTGACGGCCAGCGGTCGCTCTCCGAACGGCTCATGGCGGGTCGCCCGGAACTCGCGTTTCGCCGCTGTCGTACGCCAGCACCATGCGTTCGATCTCCTGCCGAGCGACCGACAGAAGCTGTCGCTGTTGGGCGTTCTCGGCGAGTTTGTGATCATCGAGCATGTCAGAAGATTCCCCGAGGTGCCTGGTGTCCTTTGTCACGAGTTCGTTTCCGGCAGCATGCCGCACAAGAGCCGTGGGCAGGCGCGACCCCTCGGGTATATCGAATTTGTGGCCGGGGGCCGTGACGCAAGGCACTAGATTCGGGGTATGCTCGGCGCGCGTCAAGCTAAGGGGCCGGTGCCCTGTGTGCAAAATTCTCGCTTTACGAATCTATCACTGCACACTCAATGCGGCACTGCTGTGTGTAACGTTCGGTCACGCTTTCGCCGCCGCGGCAGTGCCCCAGGCGATCGATGCGGCCGACACGCCCCGCCACGGTGTGGCGGGCCGCGTGGGTTCGGGCCCGGACACCCTCCCCGACACCGCGCAGATCGTCCACGAGAAGGGGCAGCGTTTGCGTGTCACCCCGCTCAAGGGCCTGGAACGACCCTGGGCGCTGGCCTTCCTGCCCGATGGGGCGATGCTGGTGACCGAGCGGCCGGGCCGCCTGCGGCGCGTGCATGCGAATTTCACGCTCGATCCGGAACCCATCGCCGGCGTTCCCGCCGTGTTGGCGTCGGCCTACAAGGGCCTGATGGACGTGGCGCTGCATCCCGGGTATGCCGACAACCGATGGGTCTACCTGACGTACTCCAAGCGCCTGCCCGGCGAGACCGACGCAGACTGGGACCAGTTGTACGGCCCCGCGGGAACCGCCGTGCTGGCGCGCGGCCGCTATGACGGTGCACACCGGCTCCGCGATGTCGAGGACCTGTTCGTCGCCGACGCCGCGACCAGCGGCGTGAGTGCGGCGCGCATCGCCTTCGGCGCCGACGGCAAGCTGTACATGAGTATCGGTGCGCCCAGCTACCTGCAGGCGGAGGGCGGCACCAACCGCGTCGGCAGCGTGCACGATGCCCAGGACCCGGCCTCGCACGCGGGCAAGATCCTGCGCCTCAACGACGACGGCTCCGCGCCCTCGGACAATCCATTCATCGACGTGCCCGGCTATCACCCGGAAATCTATGCCCTCGGTGTGCGCAATACCACGGGCATGGTGGTGCACCCCGGCACCGGGGCGCTCTGGGAAGTGGAGCACGGCCCCCTCGGAGGGGATGAGCTCAACATCATTGAGGCGGGCCGCAACTACGGCTGGCCACTGGTCTCCTATGGACGCGCCTACAGCGGAGAACAGACTGGCGACGGATTTGGTCCGATTCTCGCCAGTCCTTCGGCGCCGGGCATGGAAGATCCCTGGCTGCACTGGTCGCCCAGCATTTCGCCGGGCGGCCTGGCAATTTACATGGGAAAGCGCTTCAGGGACTGGCACGGCCACGCCTTCGTCGGCGGCCTGCGCGGCGCGCAGCTACACCGGATAACACTGACTCCGGAAGGTTTACCCCGCGGCCGCCAGTCCCTGCTGCTCTCGCTGGGCCAGCGCATCCGGGAGGTTCGCGAGGGCCCGGACGGCCTGCTATACCTGCTTACGGATCACGATCGTGGCGCGCTTCTGAGGGTCGAGCCCCTCGGAGAGTAACGGCCGGCAGAATGGACGCGCCCTTCGCTTCCGGCGTGCCGTCCCCGGCTTGGTCCGCAAGCCGTTACGGCTCGGGCGGTGCCGGCGCCGGATAGCATGGCGTCATAAGTTTGTGCGCTAGGCGGTCTAGCGTGCTGCATGCGCCCAGAAAACTATTGACACCTTTGAACCCGCAAACCATAGTATGACCAAGCGTAAAAGCGCACTGATGTGACGCACACGCAAGGGGGGTTCAGCTCGGCAAGTCGACGTCGTTTCGATGGCGATGGGCCGAGGTTTACCGACAGCAGCCAGTGAGCTTTGCAGTTGGCCTGACGTGGGATGTTCGACTGCCCGCCGCTGGCCGCACCTGAAGCCAGTTAGGGGGAATTTGTTGATGAATCACCGTCTCAAGCCAATCAGTCAGGCAGTGCAATGCGCTCTGATTACAAGCGTAGCCGCGGGCGCGGGCCTCACCGCCACTGTCGCCAATGCGGAGGAACCTTCCATCGTCGAGGAGATCATCGTCACCGGCTCCCGCCTGCGGCGCGACCGCGATTTCGTCGAGGTGAGCCCGGTGGCCACCATCAGCATGGAAGAGATCCAGAATATTGGTTACCTGACCCTGGAGCAGACCGTGAACCGGATGCCCCAGTTGAAGCCGGATACCACCTCCAGCACGAACCAGTACGGTGGCGCGGCCATGAGTGCCGACCTGCGAGGCCTGGGCCCGTCGCGCACCCTGGTGCTGGTGGACGGCCGCCGCTACATCCCGTCCCAGGACCGCGCCCAGAGGCGCCTGAACTCGGGCATTGTGGACCTCGCCACCATCCCCGACATGCTGCTCGAGTCGGTTGAAATCGTCACGGGCGGCGCCTCCGCCGTCTATGGGTCGGACGCGCTGGCCGGCGTCGTCAACTTCCGCCTGCGCGATGACATCCGCGGCGTCACGGGCCGCTACCAGCGTGGCGATAGCGACCGGGGCGGCGGCGAAACCGAGCGGGCGGATATGGTGCTCGGCGTCGGCACCGACGACGGCAGCAGCAACATGGCGATCGCGCTTTCCTGGTCCGAGCGCGGCACGATCCTCGGCAACCAGCGGGATTTCTCGGCAATACCGCTATGGGCCGGTCCGGACGGTACGCACCTGGAGTTCGGAGCCAGTTGGATTCCGGGCACCCGGATCGGGATACAGCCGGCGGACTTCCCGCAGATCAGCGGCGTCGACCTCAGCAATTCAGACGGCCACTGCCCGGGTGCGATCGGCGGGGTGCGCTTCGACACGGGCGGCAGGCCCGTGCCGTACTGCTGGGATCTCGACAAGTTCAATTACGCGGGCACCAATTACCTGCTGCGGCCCATAGAGCGCTACCAGGTCAGCGCCATCGGCAACCACGAGTTCAACGAGCGGGTCGAGGCGTATGCCCAGGCCTTCTACGTCAACTATCAGCAGGACTACCAGATGGCGCCCCTGGCCGTCTCGCCGGCCAGCTTCGGCCAACGGCCGGGTACTGTCGTCATCCCCGATGCGGCAAACAACCCCCTGTTCAGTCCCGAGCTGCAGCGATTCTGGGCGCAGAATGCGAACTACTGGGACAAGGACGGCGACGGCAACTACACGGTCACCGGACTCGGCCGGCGCTTCGAAGGATTCGGTCCGCGTCACTTTGATTTCAACATCGACGCGTTCCTCATCACCTCCGGGTTGCGCGGCAGCTTCGACATCGGCGACAACAACTGGACCTGGGATGCGTTCTATCAGTACTCCCAGAACGAGTCGATCCATACACTCGCCGGTGTGCTGTCCAGGTCGGCGCTCACGCTCGGCCTCGACCCCGTGATCAACGCGGACGGCAGTGTGTCCTGCCGCGTTGAGGTCCGCGGTTGCGTGCCCATAAACATCTTCGGCACGGATACGCTGACACCGGAGATGGCCGACTACCTGAAGACGGACAGCGTTACCGAATACCGATTCCAGCGGCGGGTTGCGGGCGCTTCGGTCGCCGGCGACCTGTTCGAGTTGCCCGCCGGCGCCGTCGCCACGGCGTTCGGCGCGGAATACCGCAAGGAATCGCAAACCGTCCGGCCGAACGATGCGCTGTTGCGCGGAGACATCTCCACCCCGGCGCCAACCGTCGAAGAGGGTGACTACGACCTCTACGAGCTGTTTGGCGAGGCAAGGATACCGGTCCTGAACGACCAGATGGGCCTCGACGGCCTGGCGGTTGAGGGCGCGTTCCGCTACGCCGACTACTCGACCGTTGGTTCCGTGGTCACCTGGAGCGCTTCTCTGGACATGGACGTCAACGAGCAGTTGAAAGTCCGGGCCGGGTACAGCACCGCTATTCGCGCGCCCAACCTGGACGAACTGTACAGGCCGATCACCGCCGGCTTCAGGCCGGTGAACGACCCTTGCGCAGCCATACAGAACCCATCGCAAGCCACGAAGGATCTGTGCGTTCAGCAAGGTGTGCCAGCCCAGAACATTGACACGTTCGTCGATACGCGGTTGGGATACAGCCTGATCGGTGGCGGCAACCCCGACCTGGCCGAAGAAGAGGCCGATACCCTCACGGTAGGTTTCGTGCTCTCGCCGTCGTTCCTGTCCGGGCTGACCATGTCGGTGGACTACTACCAGATCGAAATGACCAATACGGTCGATCAGGTCGACGGCCAGGGGCTGCTCAACGACTGCTTCACCAACCTGGACAACAGCGCCGTCTCCTGCCAGGCCATCGTTCGGGACCAGAACGGCAACATCGATGAAATCATCGCGCCGCTCCTGAACCTTGCCGAACGCGACGTGAACGGCCTGGACCTCTCGGCCACGTACCGCTTCGAAAACGTGCCCACCTGGATGGCGTTGCCCAACCGGGGCGCGACCCTGGACGTTCAGACGTACTGGTCCTGGCAGTTCACGAACGAGCGTCAGCAGTTGCCGAGCCTTCCCGTGATCGACTGCGCGGGCTATTACGCCGGCACCTGCTCCAGCGGGCCCATTCGTCCGTCACCGGGTTTCCGGGGCCTGTTGCGGGTCAACTGGGCTTCGGGCCCGGTGCGCCTGAGCCCGGAGATGAACTACGTCGGCAAGATGAAGCTGCACCCGGATGCGAATCCGAACGAGGTCGGCACGCAGTCGCCCGTGGTCATCGTCAACCTGAACGGCAGTTGGGATTTCTGGGGCAAGACCTCGATCAACTTCGGCATCAACAACCTGTTTGACAAGCAGCCGCCGGTCTGGGCCTACCAGGCTGCCGGCGACCTGAACGTCAACGTCCACCTCTACGACCCCGTGGGCCGCAGCTTCTTCGTGGGCGTATCGACAGGCTTCTGAGTCGATCCGAGAGTAGATGTTACGAGAACTCCGGCCGCACCTGTTCATGAACGGGTGCGGCCGGTAAGCCGTGCAGCACACCATGGGTAACACACCGCCGGTAAACTGTGGGTAGAACGGAGTGTTGACACCCAACCTGATTCCCGTTACGTCGCGTATTTCGTTTTGTCGCCGCCCGGCACTTGGCGAGTTACCCGAAGCGCGCCGTCAACTCAACGACTGACTGAGGAAAAAAATGAGTTTCAACAAACTGCTAGTGCAGGTTTCGGTCACCGCGCTGCTGGCCGCCGGCGCAGTTTCCGGCATGGCGCAGGAACGTCTCGACCCGGGATTCGAGGCGCTGGTCGACCGCTACCTGGAGGAAGTGCGCGGCGTCGGTACTGACCGGGAGCCGGACACGATGAGCGCGGACAGTTTCGCGCGCCGCGTCCAGGTATCCCGCGACCTGCTCGGGGAACTCGAAGCGATCGACCGCGACGGGCTCGCCTTCGTGCAGGACATCGACTGGCGCTTCCTGAAGAGCCTGCTCGATACCAATGTCATAGAAGGTGAGCGCGTGCAGCGCTGGCGCCAGGATCCGAGGGTCTACCTCGACAACAGGGTCGCCTACAAGATCGTGGCCGACCCGAGGCCCGTGCACACCCGGGCGGCCGAAATCGTCGACGACCTGGAGTTGCTGCAGGTACGCCTCGGCAATGCCGAGGCCAATCTCGATCAGCACATACCGCGCTGGGTGGAACTGTGCCACGAAATCATTGACGGCTTCGAGCTGGTATTGCACAACGAGCTGCCCCCGTTCGCCGATCGCGTATCGGACGGCGCGCTGCGCGAGGCGCTGCTTGCCGCCGGCAACGACGGCATTGCCGCACTCGGGGAGTATCGCCGTTTCCTCAACGAGGAGCTGCCGCAGCGGGAGCCGGGCGACTACGCCGTTGGCGCGGACGTCTTCAATGCGCTGATGGAGAAGAAATACCTCTTTCCCGAGAACAGCATCCACCTGCGCCGGATCGCACGGGGCGCCCCGGCATTCAGCCGGGTTCCGAACTATCACGACTGGGGCTGGAAACAGTTCAACATCGTCCTGCGCCACCTGGAGGCCAAGGGGCGCACGATCGATCCGGAAAGCACCTGGCTCGAGATCATCAAGCGCGAAAAGCAGGATCATTTCTTCGCCGAGCAACTCGTCTACAAGCACCTGGAGGCGTCCCGCGCGACGCGTGACTGGGTGATCGACAACGATCTGGTCACCATTCCCTGGGACGATGACGACGCCATCATGGAAGCGGCGGATCCGAGCCGCTGGGCATCGCAATGGTGGGGTTTCGGCCCGGGAGTGCCCGTCGCGTCCCCCTTCCGGAAGGCGGCCTGGACCATTATCCCGATCAGCCCGGACTGGCCGGAGCACATCGCCGACAGCAACCTCACCGAGAAGGACGCTTCCTTCATGTACGTGATCGCCACCCACGAGGTATACCCGGGGCATCACCTGCAGCGCCTCTACCAGAATACCCTCGACCGCCCGTTGCGGGTCTACGAGAGCAGCTATTCGAACCAGTCCTGGTGTTACTACATCGAGTGGGAACTGACGCCGGACCCGCAATACGGCTGGTTCCCGGAGGACAAGCAGGATGTCTACGAGCTGGAATACCTGCGCGCCAAGCTCTGGCGGATGGGCCGGGTGATCATCGATTCCGGCCTGCACACCGGCCGCATGACCTACGAACAGGCGGTGGACCTCGAGTCGAACACCATCGGCTTCGTGCGCCGCGGCGCCCAGATCAACATCGACGGCATTGCCTCCCGGGTGGGCACCACCGTGTCCGCGCCTACGTTGGGCTATTTCCAGTGGATGCTGCTGCGCGAAGACTACTTCCAGAAGATGCGCGAGCTCGACCGGAAGGGAACGCTGAAGGACTTCCACGACCGCGTCTACAACATCGGCTTCCTGCCGGTGGTGCTGGTCCGCGAGGAAATGTTCCACGATCTCGAGCAGGAGTACGGCAAGGGGTAGCCCCAAATCAAAATCAGCGCCTTGCACGTTCCCCGCGCCACCTGTCACTGGGCGAATCACCGGGAATGAGGCGCCGTCTCACCAGTGACCGGGAGGAAAACACATGCGCGTAAACAAACTTCTCGTGACGGTTTCCGTCACGACGCTCCTTGCCGCCGGCGCGGTTCCCGCCTTGGGGCAGGAACGCCTCGACCCGGGATTCGAAGCGTTGGTCGACCGCTATCTGCAGGAAGTGCGCGGTGTCGGCGCAGACCAGGCGCCGGACACGATGAGCGCAGAGAGTTTCGCGCGCCGGGTGCAGGTATCCCGCGACCTGCTCGGGGAACTCGAGGCGATCGACCGCGGCAGGCTCGCCTTCGTGCAGGACATCGACTGGCGCTTCCTGAAGAGCCTGCTCGAGTCGAGCATCATCGAAGGCGAGCGCGTGCAGCGCTGGCGCCAGGATCCGAAGGTCTACCTGAACAACCGCGACGTCGCCTACAAGATCCTCGCCGACCCGAGGCCCGTGGACACTCGCGCGGCCGAACTGGTCGACGACCTCGCACTGCTGCAGGTGCGCCTCGACAATGCCGAGGCCAATCTCGATCAGCACATTCCGCGCTGGGTGGAACTGGCCAACGATTTCGTCGACGGTTTCGCGCTCGTTTTGAGCAACGAGTTGCCCCAGTTCGCGGAGCGCGTATCGGACGGTGCGCTACGCGACCGGCTGCTTGCCGCCGGCAACGACGGCATTGCCGCGCTCGCGGAATATCGCCGTTTCCTCAACGAGGACTTTCCGCAGCGGGAGCAGGGCGACTACGCCATCGGCGCGGACGTCTTCAATGCGCTGATGGAGAAGAAATACCTGTTCCCCGAGAACAGCATCCACCTGCGCCGGATCGCACGGGGCGCCCCGGGATTCAACCGGGTTCCGAACTACCACGAATGGGGCTGGAAACAGTTCAACATCGTGCTGCGCCACCTGGAGGTCAAGGCCCGCAGAATTGACCCGGAGCGCACCTGGCTCGAGATCATCAGGAACGAGAAGGACGAGCACTTCTTCGCCGAACAACTCGTCTACAAGCACCTGGAGGCATCCCGCGCGACGCGTGACTGGGTGATCGACAACGACCTGGTCACCATTCCCTGGGACAACGACGACGCCATCATGGAAGCGGCCGATCCGAGCCTCTGGGCCTCGCAATGGTGGGGTTGGGGCCCGGGCGTGCCCGTGGCGTCGCAGTCCCGCAAGTCGGCCTGGACCATCATCCCGGTCAGCCCGGAGTGGCCGGAATACGTCGCCGAGGGCAACCTCCGCGAGAAGGACGCCTCCTTCATGTACGTGATCGCCACCCACGAGGTATACCCGGGGCATCACCTGCAGCGCCTCTACCAGAATACCCTCGACCGCCCGTTGCGGGTCTACGAGAGCAGCTATTCGAACCAGTCCTGGTGTTACTACATCGAGTGGGAACTGACGCCGGACCCGCAATACGGCTGGTTCCCGGAGGACAAGCAGGACGTCTACGAGCTGGAATACCTGCGCGCCAAACTCTGGCGCATGGGCCGGGTGATCATCGACTCCGGCCTGCACACCGGCCGCATGACCTACGAGGAAGCGCTTGACCTCGAGTCGAACACCATCGGTTTCGTGCGCCGCGGCGCCCAGATCAACGTCGACGGCATCGTATCCCGGGTCGGCACCACCATGTCGGCTCCCACGGTGGGCTACTTCCAATGGATGCTGCTGCGCGAAGACTACTTCCAGAAGATGCGCGAACTCGACCAGAAGGGAACCCTGAAGGACTTCCACGACCGCGTCTACAACATCGGCTTCCTGCCGATCGTGCTGGTCCGCGAGGAAATGTTCCACGACCTCGAGCAGGAGTTTGGCAAGGGCTAGCGGTTTCCGCGCCGGCATCTGGTGCGCTGATGCGCACGGAACAACGCCGAATCTCGGGAAAGAGTTCGCATGCGGCGCTTCCCTTTCGGCGCGTTAAGCTCGTCCGAAAACCTTGATTTCAGCAGGATGATGTGGCCGTGCGCCGAAAGGGAAGCGCCGTATGCGAACTCGCTGTTGAGATTGACGATATTATGTCAAAGAGATTTTTATTTAAAATCAAAGGGTTGAACTTTGTTCCATGAAAGCCCTGATAGCGATTTGGTGCGTGACATTCCCTCGGCGCTGTCGGCTGGCATTGCTTGCGAGCCTGTTGGCGACTGCGGCCGCAATGGGCGCCGAGCCGGGCGGACGCCCGCAACGCGAGGGTCCCGCGCCACCGACGATCAATGTGACCGCACCGATGCTGGAGCGGGGCAAGGCGATTTACGAAACCAACTGCGTTGCGTGCCATGCCCCCGACGGCGCCGGCCTCGCCGTAGTCGGGCAGGGCCCCGAGCTGACGCCGCCCGACCTGGCGGACCCGGTTTTCATGGCGCTGCGTTCGGACATGGACTTCGCGAACATCATCCAGCACGGCGGATTCCGGATGCCGCCGTTCGCGCACATTCGAGACGACGATCTCGTGGCCCTGGTCGCCTGGATACGCAGCCTGAGCTGGCCGCAGATCACGAACGTCGACCTGCAGCTTCTCGCACAGGCCAAGGTCGAAGATTTCGAGCCGGTCACCCGGGCCATGCTCGAAAACCCGCCCGAGGGCGACTGGCTGATGTTCCGCCGCACCTACGACGGCTGGGCCCACAGCCCCCTCGACCAGGTGAACCGCGACAACGTGGGCGAACTGCGCCTGGCCTGGTCACGTGCGGGGGAGCCGGGCGGCC
>JAPPHD010000143.1 GCA_028821125.1 Gammaproteobacteria bacterium | reverse complement strand
AAATACGACCCCAAAACCATCGTGAAAATCATTAAGTGAACAGTATTGGGGTTAGGCGCCGGATTTCGAAATCCGGCAATGCACCCGGCTGCGGCCGCCCCGGAAACCGCACCGCGGCCCCCGCAGGAGGTGAACCGAATGAAGCGCAACGCCCATGACCCGGTCGAAATGATCGGCCGGCTGATCGCCTTCGATACGACCAGCCGCGAATCGAACCTGCCGCTCATCGACTTCGTGCGGGACTATCTGGCCTCGCACGGTGTGGATTCCACGCTGGTCCACGATGAAACCGGGAAAAAAGCGAACCTGTACGCGACGATAGGCCCGGACGACCGGCCAGGCATTGCGCTCTCGGGGCACACCGACGTCGTGCCGGTGGACGGTCAACCCTGGCAGACGGACCCCTTCCGGCTGGTCGAGAAGGACGGCCGCCTGTACGGGCGCGGCACGGCGGACATGAAGAGCTTCTGCGCCATCGCGCTCGCCATGGTTCCGGACTTCGTCGCGCGCCGGCTGCACACGCCCGTTCACCTGGCGTTTTCGTTCGATGAGGAGGTGGGCTGCCTGGGCGCCCCGCTGGTGATCGAAAGGCTCGGCGCCGAACTCGGGCCGAAGCCGAAACTGGTGATCGTGGGGGAGCCCACGGACATGGCCGTGGTGAACGCGCACAAGGGTGTGGTCTGCCTGCGCACCAGGGTGCGCGGCCTCGAAGCTCATTCGAGCGCTACCCATCGCGGCGTCAACGCCGTGCAGCACGCGGCGAGGCTGATCGGCTTCCTTGCGGACCTCGCCGAAGAAATGGCGACTCGCGCAGCCCCGGAAAGCCGCTTCGACCCGCCCTGCACCACGATACAGGTAGGCACGGTCCACGGTGGAACGGCACAGAACATCGTGCCGCTTGACTGTGCCTTTACCTGGGAATACCGCCTGCTCCCCGGAGCCGATCCCCATGAAATCGGGCAACGGTTCGAGCGCTTCGCGAACGATGTCGTCCTTCCGGACATGCGCGCAATCGACCCGGACACCGGGATCGAAACGGAAACGATCTGCACGGTTCCGGGATTGCAGCCGGACCGGGATTCGCCGGCGGAGCCGCTGGCCATGGCGCTGGCGCGCACCAATCGAACGGAGGTGGTTGCCTTCGCCGCGGAAGCCGGGCAGTTCCAGCAGGCTGGCATTCCGGCCGTCATCTGCGGGCCCGGCAGCATCGCGCAGGCCCATCAACCCGACGAGTTTATCGAGTTGAGCCAGGTGCGTGCCTGCGAAGCCTTCATGCGCCGGTTACTGAACGAGGTCTCGGCGGACTGACGAACGCATGCTTTTCGATCGCACGGCACCGGCAGCCCGCGGCAACGGGAAACCTGTCGGATCGATCTGATTGCTGCGCGCCGGCACCGGGCCCGGATTGTCCGCGACCGGCCCCGGGGCGTACGGGGGTCGAGGCAGAGTCGGTGCGTCATGGAAGCGGGAACAGACACAGTCTCCGGCCATAACGACAGGGGAGTAGCTGACATGCTCGACCACATCATCCTTCTCATCGCCGACCTCGAAGGCTTCAAGACCCGGTTAGAAGCCGAGACGGGCGTGGCGCTCACGGTCGGCGGCGCCCACCCCGGGCTCGGCACCGCCAATCTGCTGGCCTCGGTCGGGAACGGGGTGTACCTGGAGTTCATCGCGCCGAATCCGGAACTCGATGATCCCCGGGGCTTCGGCGCCCGGCTGGTCTCCTACAAGGAACCGAGCATTGCCGGATTCGCCGCGCGTACCCGGGACATGGCGGCTACCGTGGCTGCGGCGGAGGCGGCCGGCCTGACCACGGTGGGGCCCGCAGCCGGTTCCCGGGAGACGCCCGGCGGCGTGCTGCTCTCCTGGGAAGGCCTCTATCTTCAGGGGCACGACTACGGCGACCAGGTGCCGTTTTACATCGATTGGGGCGATACGCCGCATCCGTCGGATACGTCCGTCAAGGGCCTGAAGCTGATTTCGTTGCACGCCATCCATCCCGACCCGGACGGGCTCGCCGCCGTCTACGCCGGCCTCGGCCTGCCGGTCACCGTGGCGGCGGGGGCGGCGCCCGGCTTCGAATTGCGCATAGACACTCCCAGGGGCGAACGGGTGTACACCTCGGAACTCGGGGAACGCATCTTCGCGCCGTCCGCCATCGTCCAGGACTGAGCAGCCGGCGGTGCGACGGCTGGACGCGTACGACCATCCGGTGCGGTGCCGGGCGATTGTCCCAGACCGGCTCGAACCCGATCGAGATCCCTCGTGAAGAAACCCGACTTCGTGACGAAACTGCCGGAGAGAGTCGTCGACCTCGCGATCCAGACGATCCTGATCGTGTTCGCCGTTCTGCTTGCCCTTGGCGTCGAGGAGTGGTGGGACGAGCGGGAACTGCTGTCGACCGCGGCCGAGGCGCGGCTTGCGGTGGACGCCGAGATCGAAAGGAACCTGGCCGAACTCGAAGACGCCAAGGCCGGGCTCAACGCGGGGATCAAGGCGGTAGACCAGTTGGTGGGGCTGTTGCGGCAGGCGAAGCGCGACGGCACCCGGCTCGATACGCTCGGAGAATCGCAGATCGAGGTGAATCTCCCCTATCCGCGCATCTCCACGGCGGCCTGGCGGGTGGCCCAGACAAGCCGGGCGGCCCCCTATCTCGAGTACGGCTGGCTGATCGAGCGGGCCACCCTGTACGACTCCTTCGAGCGCTACGCGATGATCTGGAACTGGATTGTCGAGGACGCAGCCAACGTCGCCGGAATCGACGAGGACGAGGTGGATGTCGCCCTGTCGAAAGTTCGAAGGCTCCAGGGCCACCTCATCGTGCTCGGCCGGATTCACACGGCTTTGCAGGACCGGATCAGGGAGCATCTGGAGAATAGCTCCGTAACTCGGGAAGAAACCGGAACAGGGTAAGCCGGCATCGATTTGCGGCCGTATCATGCGGTACAGGCATCCGGCACGCCGGAGGGGGGGATGCATCGATAACGGCATGTTCAAGGAGCAACTTATGAAGAAACTGCTGATTGCAGCGCTTTTCCTCACGTCTCTTGCGTCGGCGGGAGGGGTCTTCGCCCAGGAGCAGGCGGAACGGCCGGCCCCGGTGTGGAGAATGGTCTACTACCGAATCAAGCCGGGCCAGGCGGAGGCGTTCTGGAACGACTTTCGCGAGAACGGTGCGGCTATATTCAGCATGGCGAAAGAGGAGGGGATCCTGTCCGACTTCATGCTGTTCAGCAATCCGTACAAGGCGGCCCCGGACGAGTGGGATGCGCTGCTGATGCTGAAATACGACAACTGGGCGGGGCTGGACGCAATCGAGGCGCGGGCGGGCGAGTTCTATCTCGAGCACTACGGGGCGGAAAAGCTGCAGGCGCTTGAAGCGGAACGGGAAGCCATGCGCGAGGTGCTGTCGAACCGGGCGGTGCGCGGTGTGCCGCTGCCCTGAAGGAAGCGAAGATGAGTAATGCCCTTTACGTGCTGCTCAGCCAGGACTGGGCGGGCCTGGCGATTGCGCTTGCCGTTGCGGCAGCCGGCGGTGCGCTCTGGTTCTGGGGGCGCCGCGCCGCCAGGCGCTGGCAGCGGCGCTCGGGGGTCGGGGTGCTGGTTGTCGCGGCAGTGCTGGCGGCGGGTTCGACCGTGCATATCGTGCGCACCGGCTCGGCTCGGGCCGA
The DNA here is from genome assembly GCA_028821125.1 of Gammaproteobacteria bacterium. Classification (GTDB taxonomy): domain Bacteria; phylum Pseudomonadota; class Gammaproteobacteria; order Pseudomonadales; family Azotimanducaceae; genus Azophilus. The sequence goes on along the minus strand of JAPPHD010000143.1, from coordinate 26,580 downwards.
GCATCCGCCGCCGGGGGAACTGGTGGATGTCGGCGGCTATCGGATGCACCTTCTGGCGGAAGGTGAAGCCCGCGGCAAACCGACCGTGGTCTGGCTGCCGGGCGGGCACGGCGCCGGGCTCTATCTTCACCATTTGCACAAGACGCTCAGCAATGAAGCGCGCTCGGTGCTGATCGACCGGCCGGGTGCGGGTTGGAGCGATGCCGGCCCGTTTCCGCGCTCCACGGCGCTGGAGGCGGAAGAGGTGGTCAAGGTGCTGGAACGGGCGGGTGAGCGGCCGCCGTTCGTTCTGGCCGGACACTCCTTTGGCGGCCTGCTGGCCGCCAACGTGGCCAGGCGCCATCCGGAACTGACTGCCGGCGTGGTACTCCTCGATCCCACGCCGCCCGACACCATCATCTACGCGCCCTACAACCCGGTGCTCGGCAACGTGCGCGCCGGACTGACGGTCAGCGCCGTGCTCAACCTGTTCGGCCTCAGCGAGGCAATGCTGGCCGGCGCATCGAGCGCCGAAGCCGACCCAGAAGTGGCGCGGATCCTGAACCTCATGGAGGAACGCCTCGGCCCCGAACTGATCGCATCGCTGCGCGCCGTCGAATCCGGTACCCGGGCGCGCATCGCCACCGCATCGATCTTCGCGGAACTGTCCCCGGAGGGGATGGCCGCTCGGGGGTGGGACACGGTGGTCTACGACGGCGACCTGGCCGACCTGCCGCTCTACCTGGTCACGCCGGGGGACATGGCGGATTCGGGAGCCTTCTTCAGGACCATGGCCGAGGCCAACGCCGCGGCCGGGCAGGAAGCGTTCGAGCGGCGCCTGCGCCGATTCTACGGGCAGACGCGAGTACGTTACCTGGCGGCATCGAGCCGCTCGGAGCACATCGTCACGCCTGCCGGGACGGGGCACAACTTCCCATACGAAACCCCTGAATTCGTTATCGACGTGATGCGCAGGGTGCTGACCGAAACCACACCGCGACCGGTCACGCCCTGACTGCGGTTGACCCTCGGGTTGCCGGCTACCCGGCATCCGTCACCAACTGTCGTCCCGAATGAATCGGCTTCCGTGTGAGAAAGTCGCCTACGGCTGCGGGCTAGGGCGAACCGGTTTCCACCAGTTTCCGCAGGGCGTTCAGCTCCTCCTGGAACCGGGTGCGGTTGGCATGTACATAAGCTTCCCGGTCGATGGGCGGCTGATCCGCCGGCACTGCCTGCTGGCTATAGACGTGGTAGGCGACGCGGGTGCCGCCTTCGACCGGCGTGAGTTCCCAGGAAGCGTGGCCGATCAGGGTACCGTCCAGGGCGTTCAGGCGGATGGTGCGCCGATGCGGGGCATCGAATTCGACGTTGGTGACGTGGAACAGCGCGGTGTCCGGATCGTCCGGCAGCACGGCCTTGAAGCGGTGTTCCGCGCCTTCGACCGGCACCAGTTGCGCGCCCGCCTTCCAGGCATCGGGTTCGACGATGTGCGGCCAGATGCGCTCCGCTTCGGCGGCTATGACCACGGCATTGTGGGTCACCAGGCTCAGGTCGCGGGACCCTTCGGGCGCGGGCTGCGCAAGAGCCGGCCCGGTCACTGCAAGGAACAGGCATGCCGAGTTGAGGATGACGGCCACCGTGCGCAACGCCCCACTCATGATTGCGCCTCCGCCAGCCGGTTGCGGTGACAGTCGCTGCTTCCGCAGATCACCAGGTCATCGATGCCATCCCCGTCAACGGCGACGCTCGCCCGGGAGAGCTTGTTGTTCACCGCCCCGAAGACCTGTGCGTTGGTGAATGCGATCATGCGGTTTCGCTCGTCAATGGACCGATTCAATGGACGCAGCGCGGCGCCGTTACCTCACAGGAGCCTCACAGGAGCCTCACTGCAGCCTCACAGCAACGGCACCGGCGCATTGGTCACCTGTACGTTACGGGGCGGTTCCATGCCGTTGAGGTGCCTCACGAAGTAGTCCCAGGTGCGCTGGATGACATAGCCCTCGCCGGCGGCGCCGTGGGCGCGGTTCGGCAACGCCAGCAGGTCGTAGGGCCTGTTGGCGGCGACCAGCGCATCGATCAGGCGGAAGACCTGCACCGGGGGCACGTTCTCGTCCAGGTCGCCGTAGATGAGCAGGAGGTGCCCGTTCAGGTTACCGGCGAGCGCGGTGATGTCCAGGGGAGCCCAGTTGGCCGGGTACTCGTCGGGCGCGGTGCGCAGCGGGGAGCCGTTCGCGTAGACCGGCGGGCCCGTATTGGGTTCGAAGCCAGGATAGATGGCCGCGTAGTCGTATACACCGGCCCCGGAGACGGCAACGTCGTAGAACGCGGGACGGCTCAGGATGGCCTGTGCCGCGAAGGTGCCGCCCCAGGACCAGCCGTAGATGCCAGCCCGTTCCAGGTCGATCTCCGGATAGTGCGCCGACAATTGGCGGATGGCGGCGATATGGTCGTCGATGCCCACCTGGGTGAACTCGATGTAGCCGGCATTCCGGAAGGCGTTGCCGCGCGCCGGCGTGCCCCGCGCGTCGGTGACGGCCACGGCGAAACCGAGACGCGCCAGGGCGCTCTCGCCCACGGGGTTCCTGCCCAGGTGCGCCTCCATGAAATTGCGCGGCGCAACGTAGACCTGGGGGCCGCCGTAGGCGGAATCGATGACCGGGTGCCTGCTGCCGGGCAGCGTGCGCATCGGAGCGTAGTAAACCGTGGCGATGTCGGTTGCGCCGTCCGCCGCCTTGACCACCTGGCGTACCGGCGGCTGCCAGCCGGCGGCGAACAGGGCGGTGGCATCGGCGCGTTCCAGTTCGGCGATGACACTGCCGTCCCGGGTGGACCGCAGCACGGTTACCGGGGGGCGGTCCACGGTGGACCAGGTATCTATGGCGAGGCCCAGGTCCGGACGCACCAGGGGTTCGCCGGGTGCGCGTCCGTACAGCACCGTGAATAGCGGTATCGGGTCGGCCGGGATCATGTGATCGGCGTTGTTGTCCGTCAGCAGCACCGGGGCGCCGCCGTCCAGGGATGCCCGGTACAGGTGCCGGTAGTAGGGGTCGCGCCCGGCTTCGCGGCCGCCGGCGGTGAAATGGATCTCCCGCGCTTCCTCGTCCAGTGCGTGTATGTCGAACACCGCCCATTCCCCGGACGTGATGGCGCCCTTGAGTTCCCCGGTCTGCGCATCGTGGAGGTACAGGTGGCCCCAGCCGCTGCGGTCGGAATACCAGACCACCTCGTCGCCGTCGCCGAGCAGGCGGATGTTGGGCCGGTTGTACATCAGCGTATTGGTTTCGAGGCGAACCGCGCTGGTCTCTTCGATCACCGGTACCGCCTGGCCGGTGTCGAGGTCCACCCGGACAAGCGCGGCGGACTGGGCATCGGCGGTGGCAACCGCCATGAACGCCTGGCCGCGGGCGGTGCTCCAGCCGAGCACGCCGGCGTCGAGGAGGCTGTTTACGTGGTGACCCTCGGGCAGCGCAATGGGCACCGCCTCGCCGCTCTCGACCTCGATGGCGAAGAAGTCGATGCCGAGCGCTTCGGCATCCCCGGCGATCGGCATCCGCAGGTTGTGCACGGCCGGCCGGCGCGACCCGTCTGTCGGCACCCACTCGACGAAGGGCATCGCCGGCAGGCGCCGTTCGTCAATGCGCGGGGCGATGAGGTAGCGGCTGTCGGGCGAGAAGGCCGTCATGTAGGGCGGCAGCGGCCAGCCGGTTTTCCGGCGCGGTATGGTGATCAAGGTGGTGTCCGGCCATTTTCCGTAGGACAGCCCGGGCAGGCCGTCGGCGGTCAACCGGCGTTCGTTGCCGGTTTCGAAGTCGGTGATGTGGAGATTGTCCTCCTTCGCGAAAACCGCGTAGCGGCCGTCGGGGGAGATCAGCCGGTCGGCCGGCGCGGCGGCGGGCGGTGCGGCGCTGCACGACATGGGTTGCAGGGTGCAGGCCACCCGCTGCGATTCAGCGCCGGTTCCCACGTCGGCCTGCAGGCTCGACAGGTCATCGGCCAGGGTCAGGGAACCCAAGGCGAGGCTCGCTACGTTCAGGGGCTCGTCCAGGTCGAGCGCCGCGCTGATGGCGGCCGCCGCGGCATCGTGATCGAATGCCCTGGATTTCTCCCGGGTCGCGGCATCGAAGACGACGTACTCATGGCCGGATTCCGTATCCCGCCGGTACCAGAAGCGGCCCGTATCCCCCAGCCAGTGCGGTTCGACGCGGGCATTCTTCACGAGGCCGGCCACGTTGCCCTCGAGCAGCGCCGCCGCGGCGGTGTAGTCGGCCGCCGTCAGCGGCCCGGCTTCGGCCAGGCCACCGTCGGCGGGATCGGGCTGCCCGCAGCCCGCAAGCGAAAGGATGCAGAATGCCAGGAAGGGCGGAATGCGGAAGTAGTCATCGGGTTGTGCGGACATTGGGCGAATCTCCTCTGGTATGTGGACGATGGGGCGAATGACCGGCACGCCCTGCTCGTTGCCGGATCCGTTCGAGACTGACGGGGGTATCCTGGCCCGACGCGCAAGCGGTGAACGGGCGCGATCCTTGCCCGATTGACAGCCTTGATCCGCGAACAGGAAATGTAGACGCAGTTCGGGTTTCCTGCCACAAGCTTCAATGCACCGTTCAGGTGACAGGTCACTGCGGGACGGCCGCTGTGAAGTCGCGGGTGCAGGTAGCGCGGAGCCGCGTTGTTGCGGTGGCACGGAACGAGCGCGTCCTTTATGTTACTGACCGATTGGCGAAACCGGCTGGCGAAACCGGCCGTGCAACGATCTGCCTGTTGGGGGGTTCCCGCGGACCGGCAATCGGGTTTTGGGGCAATGGGAATGAAGCTGAGACGTGAGGACATAGAAGCGTTTCACGCCGATGGAGCGATCGCGTTGCGCGGCGTCGTGAACGAGGAGTGGCGGCGCGTCCTGGCCGAAGCCATCGAGGACGACATTGCCAACCCGGCCCCCTTCTACCACGGCTATGAGCCCGAGAGCGGGCAGGGCCGCTTTCACGGCAACCTGCGCACCTGGGAATTCCACGACGGCTTCCGGCGTTTCTGCTTCGAATCGCCCCTTCCGGAGCTGGCCGCAGGGATACTCGGCAGCCGCCGCATCAACCTGCTCTATGACCAGCTTTTCGTGAAGGAACCGGGCACCGTCAACCGCACCCGCTGGCACAACGACCAGCCCTACTGGCCCATCGACGGCTACCAGGTGATGTCCTTCTGGGTGGCCCTGGACCCGACCACGGCGGAAACGGGCGCGGTGGAGTTCGTGCGCGGCTCGCATCGCTGGGGGCGGTACTTCCAGCCGGAAGTATTCGGCCGCACCGTGACCGACGACTACGAGCGCAACCCGGACTACGAGACGGTGCCCGATGTGGAGGCGGCAAGGGAGTCCTACGACATCTTCTCGTTCGATCTGGAGCCGGGCGACGTCTGCGCCTTTCACGCGCTGGTGCTGCACGGCGCCGGCGGCAATGCCAGCGACACGGTCCGGCGGCGCGGCTACACGGCCCGGTACACGGGCGACGACATCACCTATTCCGGCCGCCCCGGAACCAACAAGGGCCTGCGCAACAGCCTGCTTCAGGACGGCGACCGGCTGGACAGCGACCAGTACCCGGTGGTCTGGGTGCGTCAGGCCGGATAGCCCGCGTCCATCGCCGGCTTTCGTGGCGAAAGCCCTCAGCCGGGCAGCGCGAGGGGCTTGCTTCTCGCACAATCCAGTGTCGAGGCGCCGTCCCACTTGGCCGCGCGGAGGGAACACGGCCGCGTGGGTCGGGCGCATCTGCGTACATAGCAGGAAGTCGGTGACGGAGGCGGGCTGGCGGCAGTACACGAGCTTCGGCATTGCCCAAAGCAGATTGGCCTGCCGGCGGGTCAGCGAAATCACCGCGACTGCATCGTAGGACCCGGTCCTGCGGGTGCCCGGCGGTTAATCCGGCGCATGCGTGAGGTAAACCGTCGCGGCTGCGTCTCGTTATTTCGAATTCCATTCCTTGGAAGATGCCTCAAAGGAGACTGCATGAAAGCCATTCGGTTTGTTTCGACTTTCTGGTTTGCGGCCATCGCTGCCGCGTTCTCCGCTTTTCCGGCATTCGCGGAAAACGAAGCGGTAATCGAAGAGATCATCGTCACCGCCCAGAAGCGTGACCAAGCGCTGAAGGACGTGCCCATGTCGGTGAGCGCGGTCACGGCCGAGGATGTAGCTGCGATGGGAGCAGTGGACCTGTCCGAGCTTCAGACCACGGTTCCCAGCCTTACCGTAACCTCGCTGGGGGGTGCCTCGGAATCCATCAAGATCCGCGCCGTCTCCCCCCCGGGAAGCCTGCTGCCGGTAGTGGGGCGCTACGTCGATGAGATGACCGTCAATGCGGAAACCACGGGCTACGGCATCGACTTTCCGCTCGTGGACATCGAGCGCGTCGAGGTGCTGAAAGGGCCCCAGGGCACGCTGTACGGCGAGGGCTCCATCGGCGGCACGGTGCGCTACATCACCAGGGGGCCGACGCCGGGCGAGGTCGACGGCGCCATGGAAGTGAGCGCGCGCACGGTGGACCGGGGCAACGAGGGCATCCGCGCCTTCGCGGCGGGCAATGTGCCCACGGGAACGGATGCCTTCGGCCTGCGCCTGGCCGGCTACTGGGAGGAAGGCCCGGGTTGGGTGGACAACCGCTTCGGCGGCAAGAACGACAATACGCGGGACCGCTGGTTCGTGCGCGCCAAGGCGCGGCTGCAACCGGCGGAGAACTTCCGGGCGGATTTGCTTTATCAGCACTACGAGAGCGAGATTCCGACCCTCGGCTACAGCCATCTGGACTTCACCTCCGATTACTTCATTCCCTTTCCCAACGAAATCAACTACGACATCGCCAACCTGGTGCTGAACTGGGATGCCGGCCCCTTCGAAGTCACCAGTTCAACGGGTTATCAGCACCGCACACTTTTCAACTCGCTGGATATTTCCGGATTCAAGTCGTTTGTCGAGTTCATCTTTCCCGGCACGACCGACCTGGCGCCGCTGTTCGGCAATGCGCCCAGCGTGGCGAACCCGATCACGGCCATCGGCTATTCCCTCGACCAGCTTGTCGAGACGTTCTCTCAGGAAGTGCGCGTCAATGCCGCGTTGGGCAAGACGTTCCACCTGACCGCGGGGGGGTTCTACAAGGACTCGAAGCACCTTGCACCGCTGTTCACGGAGTACTACCCCGACCCCAACGTACCCGTACCGGAGGCGCTTGGCGGCGAACTGAACATATTCACCGAGTCCTGGGCGGTTTTCGGCGAGCTGACGGCGGTGGTGGACCGGCTGGAGGCGATCGCCGGCATCCGCTATTACGAAGACACGCGGGAATCCACGAACATCGTCTCGCAGTTCGGCGCGCCCATCGGCGTGGTCGATGCGGTGGACAACGACAAGGTGGCGCTGCGCTTCGTGCTCAAGTACAGCTTCTCGGACGACCTGATGGCTTACGCGAGCTACTCTGACGGCTTCCGCTCCGGGGGCATCCAGTTCTTCGACCTGGAGCTGTTCGGCATCGGCGAGAACACCTTCGACCCGGAGGAACTCACCACCTGGGAGGTCGGCGCGAAAGGGACGCTCGGTGAAGGCAAGCTCGACTTCGAGTTCGCCGCCTTTCTCACCAAGTACAAGAACGTGCAGGTCTATGCGCCCAACCCGCTGGGGCTGCAGGCGTTCAACAACGGCGGCAGGGCGGAAGTGGAGGGCATCGAGGTCGCGGCTACGCTCAACCTCACCGATGACTTTTTCCTGCGCGCCACCTATGGGCTGAACGACGGCAAGTACACCAGGCCGGGCACCACGCACATCAAGGGCGACCCGATGGACGGGGTGCCCGATTACACGCTTTCCCTGGCCGCGGACTACAGTTTCAAGTGGTGGGGCGATGTCGGCGGCCACGCCCGCCTCGACTACTTCTTCCAGGACGATCAGATCACCAGCGTCCGCGGATTCGGCTACGCCGAGGAACGGGTGACCACCGAGGGCATAAAGACGCTGAACGCCCGCCTGGGCTGGACGCTTGAGAACTGGAGCCTGTACGTGTTCGGCGAGAACCTGACGAATGAGGAACAGCAGCTCGGGGTGCCGATTGCAACGCTGCTCGAATATGTACTGCAGCAACCGAGAACGATCGGACTGACGGCACGGATGCACTTCTGAGGAAAGGGCGCGCGGCCCTTGCCGGCATCCTCGCCTCGGGTGAGGCGCCCCGGCTGCGCTTCCCGGACCGGCTTCGGCGCCCGGGTAGTGCACTCGGCCGGCCGGGGGCGACGCCGTCTCCGTGCAACGCGGGTATTCTGCGATCGGCGGGCAGTCCTGTGGCAATATGCCGGCTCCCGCCGTAACCGGTTCATCTCATGTCGAAGGAACTCGTTTTCTATACCAACCCCATGTCGAGGGGCCGCATCGTCCGCTGGATGCTGGAAGAGGTCGGGGCACCGTACACAGTGGAGGTGCTCGAATACGGCGGGTCGATGAAGTCGGCCGGGTACCTGGCGGTCAACCCCATGGGCAAGGTTCCAACAATTCGCCATGGCGGCACCACGGTGACCGAATGCGCCGCCATCTGCGCCTATCTGGCCGATGCGTTCCCGGAGGCAGGACTCGCGCCGCCGACCGATGCGCGCGGCGACTACTACCGCTGGCTGTTTTTCGCTGCAGGGCCCTTGGAGGCGGCCGCGACCAACCACATGCTCGGGTTCGAGGCGACGGCCGAGCAGGAGATGTCGGTGGGCTACGGGAATCTCGCCACCGTGCTCGATGCGCTCGAGACTGCAGTGGCCGGCGGCGGTTACGTGGCCGGAGAGCGGTTCTCGGCTGCGGACGTATACGTGGGCTCGCACATCTCCTGGGGCATGGGGACGATGAAGACGATCGAAGCAAGGCCGGCGTTCGTCGACTACTGGCAACGGGTGGGCGGGCGCGAGGCATACCACCGCGCCGATGCCCTCGACAACGCCCTGATGCCGGACCAGCCGGCGCCGGACCAGTAGCGGCCGGCCCGGAAATCCCCGGTATCCGTGGGGTCAATCCGTCGTTTGCCGGGCTAGGGCCGATACCAGATCGGTGAGGACCAGGCGCGGTCCTGAATGGTCGCCTGCATGTCGGGGCGGGGGGCAACGCCGGCGCGGATGGCATCCCAGGTAGACCAGCGACACTTCGGGTTTTCCAGTACGCGCACATAGTAGAAGGCGCGCTGGGCGGGATCGAAGTTCGGGTCCTGCCAGACGGCCTTGAGTTCCGCGGCGCCCTTGTCGGCGCTGACGGAACAGGTGCCCAGATTCACGGTAGCGCCGTTGTCCGGGCAGCGCTGCGTGGCGGGGTCCACCGTGCCTCCGTCCGAGCAGGCAATGTCGATGACCGCTTCGTGCGTTCCGCCGTCCTCGACCCAGCCCTTGATGATCTGCAGGCGCTGCAGGGCTACCGTGTCGGCGTCGCGGGCTGCCCAGGCAAGGAACCGCGGGGCGCGCTCGCCGTCCGCCGGCAGGTCGGCGCCCATGGGCACGCCCTTTGCGTAGGCTTGGGCAATGGCGTCCGGGGCGGCGAGCAGCGACTCATCGATGTCAAATCCGGCGAAGAACCGTACCTTGATGTGCGGCCCGCTGGTGCTGAAGGTTTCCTTGCGGCGGAACGCATCGAATATGTCATCCCGGGTATTCGACTCGGCCCATACGCCGGCGAGCCCCGATGCACCCCAGTATTGCGAGGCGCCCTGGGCGTATTCAGGATTGCCGGGGCTTGAGTCGGGCAGGGGTACGGAGCCGCGCATGTGGGGTTCGATGTCTATCAGGCCGGTCTTGCTCCAGTAATTGTCCTCCTCGAAAGAGCCCGCCGCATTGTGCGTATCGGATGCGCCGATCACGCCGAACCGGTAGGGATTGAACCCGCCCCGGTCCTCCATCGCCATCCCGTTCAACCAGGCTTCCCGAACGTAGCTGCCCGGTGCGCGGGACGGCTGGTCGGAGGCGACCTTGAGTTCCATCAGCTCGAAATTGGCCCATTCGTCGTTCGGCGAGAGCAGCGGATGGGTATCCGAGGTTCCTTTCACCTGGGTGTTCTCCACCAGTGGCTCGTTGCGCATGCGGGTCTCGGCGTAATTCGCATCCATCGGTTCGCCCGCCCAGTCGGTATTCGCGAACATCCAGCCGTCGGAACCGTTGGGGTTGTGGGGGATGGCAATGGCCTCCATGCCGTTAGCCCGGTTGGTATCCATCCAGGCCCAGAGGTCTTCGGGATTGAGCGAGTCGAGCCGGGAAAACGGCTGTAACGGCACCTTGCTGCCGCGGAAGATCACGTTGCGGTGCAGGTTCTGGAATTCGGGGCCGGAGGTGGTGTACTCGTAGCCGATGAATGTGGTGAAGCTGCCGGGGTCGTTGTGGCGCTCCGCCGACTCGATGATTTCCTGCCAGGCGGAGCGGGCCACGCCCCGGTCGTCGAGGTCGTCTTCCAGTGCGGGGTCCTCCTGGCGGTTGCGCAGATGGTCGATCAGCGCCTGGAAGGCGGCAATCGACCCTTCGGCGGTGTCGGCGGCGCGAACGGCGGGCACCAGCGGATGTAGCGCATAGGGCGAATTCTCGTCGTCGAGTTCGCGCATCATGCCCAGGTAGAACCCGTGGTCCGACACCGCCAGGAAGTCGAGCGGTTTCTTCATCTGCATCATGAACCCGGAGGCGTGCTCGATGGCCGCGCCCCTGGCGAACTCATAGGCGTCGTCGGGCGTGCGCCGCGTGCCCATCAGGTAAGCGTCGACCGAGAGCACGGTGTGGATGTGCGTGTCACCGAAGTAAGCGTTCCTGAGCGGGTTCGATTCGACGGCCCGTTTCCCGGCCGCCGCACCGGATGACGCTTCCTCCGAAAGAGCGGCCGTCCCTGACCCAGGCTCTGCGGTCGGCGGCCGCTCGCTGCAGGCGGCAGCGATCAGCAGCAAGCCGGCCCAATAGATCGCTTTTTTCACTACACTCATCCTGAACATGCTTGCGGGACGTAAATCTAGCAGGATTGTCACGGCAGGGAAGTACCCGATGGGGCGACTCAATTCCCCAACTGGACGACGGTGGCCGGTTGCGATCCTGGCTTTTCCGGTGACATTGTTCGCGAGTAAGAGTTCCAGTCGCCCCGGCTACAATCGCATGCGGCTTGTGAAGCCGGGGATGCGCGGAATCTTGCAGGCACATTCGATACCATCGGTGTGTACGGTGTCCCGGCGCGAGACCGGGCTTGTCCCAATGACCCGAAGGGCGGGCAGATGACGTTTTCCACTCTGGATACGGTCCCCAGCGATTCCATTCTCGGCCTGATGGCCGAGTTTCAGGCGGATCCGGCCGGCGACAAGGTCGATTTGACGGTGGGCGTCTACCGGGACGATTGTGGCCGCACGCCGGTCATGACGGCGGTGGCGCGGGCCGAAGAGGCAATCGTTCGAGAGCAGGCGAGCAAGGCTTACCTCCCCGTTCTGGGTCCGGGGGAGTTTCTGGAACCGATGCGGGCGTTGATCGCGGGGCCAACTCTGTCAGCGATCGAGAGCCGCCTGGGAATCGCGCTGACCCCCGGCGGATGCGGTGCATTGCGGGTCGGGGCGGAACTCTTCGGGCTGGCCCAGCCTGGAAAGAGCGCCTACGTGAGCAGCCCTACCTGGCCCAACCACTACAACCTGATTTCCGGCGCCGGCGTGCCCATCGAAACGCACCCTTACTATGACCCGGTGCAGCACCACCTTGAAATGCAGGCGATGGCGGACTGTCTCGAGCGCGCACCCGCGGGCAGCCTGGTGGTGTTGCAGGCCGCCTGCCACAACCCGACCGGCGCAGACCCCGGCCCGCCGGAGTGGCGGGCCATCCTCGACATCCTCGGGCGCCGCTCCCTGGTGCCCTTTTTCGACATGGCCTACCAGGGGATGGGCGTCGACCCGGACGAAGACGCCGCCTTCGTGCGCGCGGCACTGGCGGAATTGCCGGAAGTGCTGGTTGCGGCGTCGTGTTCGAAGAACTTCGGCCTGTACCGGGAACGCACCGGCGCACTGCTGTGGCTGACGGAGAACGCCGCCGCCTGCAGGGCGGTGGCAAGCCAGGTCGGCCAGATCACCCGCCGCAGCTACTCCATGCCCCCGGCGCACGGGGGGCTCATCGTCGGGCGGGTACTTGCCGACCCGAAACTGAGGGAAGCATGGCGCAGGGAGGTAGCGGCGATGGCGGTTCGTCTCCGTCATGCCCGCCGCGGCCTCGCGGCGGCCCTTGCGCGGGCGCGGCCGGATCTCGACTGCTCGTGGATCGAAGCGCAACGGGGCATGTTCTCGCTGCTCGGCATCGACGCCGAGGCCGTGCAACGGCTACGGGAGGAGCATCACATCTACATCGTGGGCGACAGCCGCATCAACCTCGCGGGACTCAACGACGAAAACACGCAATTGGTCGCCGAGGCGATTGCGCCGCTGATGCGTTAGCGGATGTTCCAGGAGCGTTTCCCCGGCGTACCGGGATGCGGCCTGGCTGGCCGCGGAGAAGGGCAGCATCCGGCATGGCGACTGGGTCTTCGCGTCGCCAACCGGTTACGTACTCGCTTGTCGTCTTGACCTGGATACTGTTCGGCGTGCTGTGGATTGTCTACTACGCATGAGGGCGAGCCTCTCCGTGCAAGCCGCGCAGCAGGGTGCCTACGGCCAGTTCTGACGCTTCGTCAGGGGTCAGGTAACCTTCCGCGATCCCGTTCCAGCCGGTCCAGACGAGTTGGTCGATCTGCGCGACTGCCCAGGGCGTGGGCACATCGGCGGCGATATCGCCCTGAATCTTGAGATCTTCGACCAACGCCGCAACCCATTGAAGCTGCGCGCGGTAGCCCTGCCGTACACCGGCGTCGTCGGCTGATTCCAGGCTGAGGAAACTGTACCGGTCGCCCATTGGAATCACGGCCCGGAACATGCTCCGCAACCGGTCCACGGCGGGCTTGCCCGCGTCCTGGCCGCCACGGACTGCCGCATTCATTTCCTCGATGCAACGCAGGCCGATCGCCCTGACGAGGTCGTTCCGGGTCCGGAAATGGCGGTGCAGCGTTGCCCGCCCGACGCCGGCGCGCGCCGCGATCTCGCTCATGGTCGCGCCCGCGTTGACGTTTAGCAGGCGGATTGCGGCTTCGACAATCGCTTCCAGCGTCGCTGGCCGGATGGCGTGTTTTCGGGGCGTACTCATGGCGTCCTGCTTGCTTTCGTTGACTGTCGAGTCCAGGAATGAGACATTAGTGTATCAAATATAAGCGCCAAGGCACTATGAAGTGACAACGGCCGTGAAAAGTCAAAAGGCGGGTAAACAAACCGATGTGCTGCCGCCGTGAACGATTGGACGTAAGGACACTCTCCATGAGGCGGACAGCCCATAAGTGCTGCATCGTCAGCCTGACCCTCGCCTTCGTTTTCTCCCTCGCGACTGCGCAGGCGGCGGACTTCATCGCTTTTGAATCGGGGCCCGTGCGCCCCATGGCCCTGTCGCCGGACGGGCGCTTGCTATTTGCGGTGAACACCCCGGACAACCGGCTCGAAATCCATGCCGTGGACGAGTCGGGCACCCTTGCGCACCTGTCATCGGTCCCGGTGGGCATGGAGCCGGTGGCCGTTGCGGCGCGCGACGATTCCGAGGTCTGGGTGGTGAACCATCTGTCGGACTCGGTCAGCATCGTCAACGTCGAGGCATTGCACTCTGCAAACACCGCAAACGGGAGCGCCGCGTTTGTCGCCCGCACCCTGCTGGTCGGCGATGAACCGCGCGACATCGTCTTCACGCGGGGTCGCGCCTTCATTGCCACGGCGCATCGGGGCCAGCGTCGTACCCATGCTTCCCTGGCGGCGGTTCCCGGTGCCGGAGACCCCCAACTGCACACGCCCGGCATCGGCCGGGCGGATGTCTGGGTGTTCGATGCGGAGCAGCAGGGCGGCGGTGTCGGCGGCACGCCGCTCAAGATCGTCGAACTCTTCGGCGACACGCCCCGGGCGTTGGCTGTCAGCCCGGACGGCACCACGGTCTATGCGGCAGTCTTCCACTCGGGAAACCAGACCAGCGTGATTCACGAGGCCGTGATGTGCCGGGGATTCGAGGACTCGCCGCGAGGCTATGCCGTCGGCGCCACCTGGGCATTCCGGCGCGGCGATCAGCCCTGTGTTGCCGGCCAGATGCCGCGCCGATACGCGACGGCATCCCCGAACGGGCCTGCCGACAAGACCCTGCCCAAGGGGCGTCCGTTGCCCAGTACCAGCGCCGACGGCGAACATGCGCCGTTTACGGCAATGATCGTCAGATGGCACCCGGAATCGGGGGAGTGGCGGGACTCCCGCGGCCTCAACTATTCGAACGGCATCCGTTTCTACCTGCCGGACAAGGACGTGTTCGCGATCGATGCCGACACCCTGCAGGAGACGGCCAGCTTCCGGCACGTCGGCACAACGCTGTACAACATGGCGGCGAACCCGGCGAACGGGAACATCTACGTGGCCAATACCGATGCTCAGAACCACATACGCTTCGAGGGGCCCGGCATTCGCGGCGGATCGACCGTGCAGGGCAACATCGCGCGGGTTCAGGTCACCGTCATCGATCCCGACACCGGCTCGGTTCGCAAGCGGCACCTGAACCGGCACATCGACTATTCGGTGCTGAAGGCGCCCGCGGAAGTACGGGAGCACAGCCTCTCCACACCGCTCGAGCTGCAGGTGAGCGCGGACGGCGCCAGACTCTATCTGACCGCCCTCGGTTCCGACCGGATCGGCGTGTTCGCCACAGCCGACTTCGAGAACGACGCACTGTGGGACGGCGCGGGCGAAGAGTTCGACCCGGCAGTGGCGAGTGAAAACCATCTGCCGGTTGCGGGCGGCCCCGCCGGACTGCTGCTCACCGGTGCGCGCGACGGCGGGAGCGACTGGCTCTACGTGTACACGCACATCGACCGCGGGCTGAAGGTCCTGGACGCCGCGACGGGCTCGGTGTTGCAGTCGGTCTCCGCCCACAACCCGGAACCCGCCCCTGTCGTTGCCGGCCGGCGCATGCTCTACGATGCCGCGGCAACCTCCTCGAACGGCGAGACCTCCTGTGCGAGTTGCCATGTCTTCGGCGACACCGACCATTTGAGCTGGAACCTCGGCAACCCCGACGCCGCGAATTCCTTCAACCCCCAGCCGTTCCCCACGTTTTCCGATTTCTTCCTGAACTGCGACATCTACGGACACTACCCGGGTTGTGAGTTAGTACCCTACATCAACGGCAACGGCGACCAGCGGGCCTTTTCCGCGTTGAAAGGCCCGATGGCGACGCAGACCATGCGGGGCATGTCCACCCACGGCCACATGCACTGGCGGGGTGACCGGTCAACCGGCTATTTCGGCACCGACGAGGGGCAGTTACTCGACGAAAAGCTGTCGTTCAAGAATTTTATCGTGGGGTTCGAGAGCCTGCTCGGTCTCGATGTAGCGCTTGTGAGTGCTGAGGCAACCGACAAGCCGGCCGGCGTCATCAAGCTCGAAGAGGACGTGGACGCGTTCGCGGATTTCATGCTGGCCGTTCAGTTGCCGCCGAATCCGATCAGGCCGCTGGACAACACCCATAGTGCGTCGGCCCGTATCGGCGAAGCGTTCTTCAGTGGGCCCCGCCGCTCCGACGGCATGGGATCGGGCCTGGATCTCCCCGACAACCGGAACGGCACGGAACCGGACGGGCGCAACTGCGAGGGCTGCCACAGCCTCGACCCGGCCGCCGGTTTCTACGGTACCGACGGCAGCGCCGCGCACGGCGGCGAAGTGCTGACGCTGAAGGTGCCGCACCTGCGCAACCTCTACCAGAAAGTCGGCATGTTCGGGCTGCCGAACCGCGAATACTTCCTGCCGTCCACCACCGACGCCCACCAGGGGGACCAGGTTCGCGGTTTCGGGTTTCTGCACGACGGCGCCACCGACAAGCTGTTCAACTTCCTGCAGGGCGCCGTATTCGATGACGGCGCGACGACTTGCACAGACCTGGGCCTGCCGGGCGGGAGCAGTTACGGCGGTGCCCTCGGCAGCCGGTTCGGCTGCGACTTCAGCGACGGGATGGACGTCGGCATCCCCGGCGATACCGTACGTCAGGGGCTGGTCGACTACCTGATGGAATTCGACACCGACCTCGCCCCCATCGTCGGGCAACAGGTCACGCTGGATGCGACCAATGGCGCGGACGCCAATCCGCGCATCGACCTGCTGGTGGAACGCGCGGCGGCTCCCTTCGACTCGTTCGTGCTCGGCGGGGCCGTGACCGAGTGCGACCTGATCGTGAAAGGTGTGGTCAACGGCCGACCTCGCGGCTGGGTGCGGCTGGCGGACGGCAGTTTCATGGACGATCTGGGCGAGGCCTCAACGGAAGCCGACCTGCGGGCGCTGGCGGAACGGGAAGGGCCGTTGACCTATACCTGCGTACCGCCGGGTTCCGGCAGGCGGATGGGCGTCGACCGCGACCGCGACGGGGTGCTGGACGGGCTGGATAACTGCCCCTCGGTTGCGAGTGACGTTCAGGGCGATGGTAACGTTGGGATTGGGGACGATGGCTGCCCGACGGCGTGATCCATGGATACTGCCGTCCGCGCGCCTCCCGAGGTTGCCTTGACGAAGGCGCCCGGCGACTGCCCCTCACTCCGGCCAGACTTCCCCCAGTACGCGCGAAGCGCTCGCCGCCACGGGCCAGCCCGCGTAGTGCGCAGGGCGGAATGTACCCACAGGTTGCGGGAGATTCCAGAATCGCGCGGAAAGTGGCCATTTTGTCGGCTACTCGGTCGCCAAACCGGGTAAAATGCGCATCCACTCTAGTGCTGGAACCAACTGATGATTCGGGATCAGCGCGTTCGCAAGCGTACAGATGCGAGGCGCGGTTCCGAAAGCGTATCTGGATACGGTGAGGGACCGCAACGAAGCAGATGTGCGCTTGCGAGCGCGCCCTTCGGGTGGCCGCGGGCACGCCCCTGGCCGCGTTGCGACCCTTGGCAATGGAGTGACCATTCCCGGCGGGCCGTGCCTTGCCAGGAACGTGCCCGCGGCCACTGATCCCAAATCATCAGTTGGTTCCAGCACTGGTGTGGAATGAGCGGCACAATCGACACGCCCGATGCCGATTGGATGCGCCGGGCCCTTGGCCTGGCCGAGCAGGCCGCCCGCCGCGGAGAGGTGCCGGTCGGCGCCGTGCTGGTGCGGCACAGCGGCAGCGGTGACGAGCTGGTCGGCCAGGGCGGCAACGCCGTCATCGGCAGCGCCGACCCCACGGCCCATGCGGAAATCAACGCGCTACGCGATGCCGCGGCCAGGCTGGGCAACTACCGGTTGCCGGACACCACGCTGTACGTGACCCTTGAGCCCTGCATGATGTGTGCGGGGGCACTGGTGCATGCCCGGGTAAAGCGGCTGGTATTCGGTGCGCGCGAACCTCTCACCGGGGCTGTTGTCAGCCATGTACAGGCGCTCGAGAGCCCGACGCACAACCATCACGTCGAGGTCAGCGAAGGCGTGCTGGCCGGGGAGTGCGCGGCGCTGATGCAACGGTTTTTTCGGGAAAGGCGCAAGAAAGGCCGAGCGGACGTCGGCCCATGGATGAAAACCGGATTGAATCGACAACAGTTATCCGCGAACAAGAGGTCTGATGGCTGAACTGCTGGTGCTTGCGGGGCCGCCCGCGCTGTCGGAATTTCGCCTGGAGAAGCTTCGGGAAGGGCTGGGTATCGGTGGGCTTTACGCGGAGTTCGTCCATCTGCTCAGGGTCGATGGGTCCCTTGGCCCGGCCGAACGGGAGCGGGCGGAAGCGCTCCTGCGCTACGGCCCGGAACTCGACCTGCCCGAGCGGCGCGGCGAATTGCAATTCACGGTAGTGCCCCGTGAGGGCACCATTTCGCCCTGGTCGAGCAAGGCGACCGACATCTTTCATATCTGCGACCTGGAGCGGGTGACCCGGGTGGAGCGGGGCGTGCGCTGGTTCTCGACGGCTCCGCTCACCGAGGCCGCGGCCGGTGCGCTCTACGATCGCATGACGGAGTGCGTCGTGGGTGAAAACGAATTCGAATCCGTGTTTGCCACCCTGGCGCCGAAACCCCTTGCCACCGTTCCCGTCCTGTCGGGCGGCGCCGGCGCACTGCACAAGGCCAACGGCGACCTGGGGCTCGCGCTGTCGGAAGACGAGATCGGCTACCTGGCGGATGCATTCACCGATCTGGGCCGGGACCCGAGCGACGTGGAACTCATGATGTTCGCCCAGGCGAACTCCGAGCACTGCCGGCACAAGATCTTCAACGCCTCCTGGACGGTGGACGGGGATGCTCAATCACACTCGCTGTTCGCCATGATCAGGAACACCTTCGCGCACATCAACGGCGCGGGCATTCTCAGCGCCTATGCGGACAATGCGGCGGTCATCGAAGGCTATCGGAACCAGCGCTTTTTCGCCGATCCGGACAGCCGGGAATACGGCCATTGCGACGAAGAGATGCCCGTCCTGATGAAGGTGGAGACCCACAACCATCCCACGGCAATCGCACCCTATCCGGGGGCGGCCACGGGCAGCGGTGGAGAGATCCGCGACGAGGGTGCCGTGGGCCGGGGATCCAAGCCCAAGGCCGGCCTCACGGGGTTCACCACGTCGCATCTGAACATTCCCGGCCACCCGGAGCCCTGGGAGAACGGCACCGACAAGCCGGAGCACATCGCCTCGGCCCTGGACATCATGCTGGAAGGCCCGATCGGCGGTGCGGCGTTCAACAACGAGTACGGACGCCCGGCGCTCGCCGGCTACTTCCGCACGTTCGAACAGCCCGACGGTGCGGGACGCCTGCGGGGGTATCACAAGCCGGTCATGATCGCGGGCGGCCTGGGCAACGTGCGGCCGGGCCACGTGCAGCCGCTGCCGTTCCCGGCGGGTACGCGCCTGGTGGTGCTGGGCGGGCCGGCCATGCTGATCGGCCTGGGCGGGGGCGCCGCATCCAGCATGGCCTCCGGAACCAGTTCCGCGGAACTCGATTTCGCCTCGGTGCAGCGCGACAACGCCGAGATGCAGCGGCGCTGTCAGGAAGTGATCGATGCCTGCTGCGCGCTCGGCGAGGCGAATCCCATACTGCTCATTCACGATGTCGGCGCGGGCGGGCTCTCCAATGCGCTGCCGGAACTGGTCAAGGACGGCAGTGCGGGCGGGCGCTTCGAGTTGCGCGACGTACCCAATGCGGACCCGGGCATGTCGCCCATGGAGATCTGGTGCAACGAGGCCCAGGAACGCTATGTGCTGGGTATCGCCGCCGACGGCATCGAGCGCTTCGAGGCGCTGTGCCGCCGTGAACGGTGCCCCTATGCGATCCTCGGCGAGTCGACTGCCGAGCGGAATCTGCTGCTCACCGACCGGACGTTCGGCAATCGTCCCGTCGACCTGCCCCTGTCGGTCCTGTTCGGCAATCCGCCGAAGATGCAGCGCGCTTTCAAGCGGCGGGAGCCTGCCATCGGGCTGCTGGATTTCGGGGATGTCGACCTGGACGAAGCGATACGGCGGGTTCTGGGTTTCCCAGCCGTTGCGAGCAAGCAGTTCCTCGTCACCATCGGCGACCGCAGCATTACCGGCCTGGTCGGCCAGGAGCAGATGGTCGGCCCCTGGCAGGTGCCTGTCAGCAATGTTGCGGTGACGCTGGGTGGTTACCGGACGTTCGAGGGCGAGGCGATGGCCATGGGCGAACGATCTCCCCTGGCCCTGATCGATGCCGCGGCTTCCGCGCGCATGGCGGTGGGCGAAGCGCTGACCAACCTGGTCGCGGCGGACCTGGAGGCCCTGGAAAGAACGGTGCTGTCGGCCAACTGGATGGCGGCGTCCGGAGACGAGGCCGAGGAACAGGCGCTGTTCGATGCGGTTCACGCGGTGGGCATGGAGCTTTGCCCGGCGCTGGGTATCGCGATTCCCGTAGGCAAGGACAGCCTTTCCCTGCGCACCCGGTGGCGGGACGGCGAGGTGGAGCGTGAGGTCGTCGCCCCGGTGACGCTGATCGTTTCCGCCTTCGCCCCGGTAGCGGATGCTCGCCGTACGCTCACGCCGCAGCTCCGGGCGGCTCCCAATGAAGCTGCCGGTGGCGACGAAACCGGCGCCACACGGCTGCTGCTCGTCGATCTCGGCAACGGACGCAACCGGATGGGCGGCAGCGTACTGGCACAGTGTTTCGGCAGACGGGGCGGCGATTGTCCCGATGTGGATGATGCCCACGCCCTGGGCAGGGCGTTGCAGGCCACCCTGGCCCTGAATCGGGAAGGCCGCATTCTCGCGTATCACGACCGGTCCGACGGCGGCCTGCTGGCGGCTTTGGCCGAAATGGCGTTCGCGGGGCGTCTGGGGTGGGATGTCGACATTGAAGAGGAGGACCTCCTCCGTGCGCTTTTCAACGAGGAACTCGGCCTGGTGCTGCAGGTCCGGGCGTCCGAAGTGCTTGAGGTAATGGAACGCTACCGACCCCTTCGCGTGATCGACCTCGGCGCCGTGAGGTCGGATCAGCGCCTGCACGTCCGTCATCGCGGTGTCCTGGCAGTCGATGCCGGGCGTGCCGCCTGGCAACGCCGCTGGGCCGAGCCGAGCTACCGCATGCAACGCCTGCGGGACAACCCGACCGCGGCAGACGAGGAATACGCCGCAATCGGCGACGACGGCAGCCCGGGCCTCGCCGCCGCACTGACATTCGACCCGGAGGAGCCTCCCTCCGGAGCCTTCGCCATCGTCGACGCCCGCCCCCGGGTCGCCGTGCTGCGCGAGCAGGGCGTCAACGGCCATGTGGAGATGGCCGCCGCGTTCGACCGGGCCGGTTTCACCAGCGTCGACGTGCACATGAGCGATCTCCTCGGCGGCGCGGTGAACCTGCTCGACTTCCCGGTGTTTGCCGCCTGCGGCGGGTTCTCCTACGGGGACGTGCTCGGTGGCGGCGGCGGCTGGGCCAAGAGCATCCTGTTTCACGACCGTGTGCGCGATGCCTTCGAGGCGTTCTTTCACGCCGACCGGCTGGCGCTGGGCATTTGCAACGGCTGCCAGATGATGGCCAACCTCAAGGAACTGATCCCGGGGGCAATGCACTGGCCGCGATTCGTTCGAAACCTCTCCGATCAGTTCGAGGCGCGCACCGTTCTCGTGCGGATCAACGTTGCCGATTCACCCTGGCTGGAAGGCATGGCGGGCAGCATCATTCCGGTACCGGTCGCTCATGGCGAGGGCCGGGCCGAGTTTCGCGACCCCGGGGAACTCGGGCAATTGGCGGAAAGCCGACAACTTTGCGCCCAGTACGTGACGGGCCGGCATGACGTCGCTTCAGCCTACCCGGCGAATCCGAACGGTTCGGCGGATGGCCTGGCGGGCGTAACGGCGGCGTCGGGCCGGGTGCTGGTGATGATGCCTCACCCGGAACGGGTGTTCCGGGCATGCCAGAACGCCTGGCCGGAACCGGACTGGAAAGAGGACGGCCCCTGGCTGCGCCTGTTCAGAAACGCCCGACTGGCCGTCGGCTGACCGCCCGCACGGCATGGCAGGGACACGACCCACAGGAAGATTCAATGCTCTATCAACTCGATGACCGCCGCGTGGTGGCGGAGGGAAACTATTACGTGGCCCCGAGTGCCGCCGTCATCGGCAGCGTACGGCTCGGCAACAACGTGAGCGTCTGGTTCAGCGCCGTGGTGCGCGGCGACGACGAGCCCATCATCATCGGCAGGAACAGCAATATCCAGGATTGCGCGGTGGTGCACACCGACCCGGATTTTCCATGCATCCTGGGGGAAAATGTCACCATCGGTCATAAGGCAGTGGTGCACGGCTGCGAAATCGGCGACAACACCACCGTCGGCATCAATGCGGTGGTGCTGAGCGGCGCCAGGGTGGGCAGGAACTGCCTCATCGGCGCCAATTCACTGGTCGCCGAAGGCAAGGAGATTCCCGACAACTCACTGGTGCTCGGCACCCCCGGCCGCGTCATCGCCAAGGTAACGCCGGAACGCCTCGAGAGCCTTGCGCGCAACTACCGGCACTACGTGGAGAACGGCCACAAGTTCAAGGCTGGTCTGGCCCCGCAGAGTTCAGCGGACAAACCCTGAAGGTCCCCCCGTTCGCGCCGGTACGAGGACGTGGAAGTAACAGCCGTTCAATGAATCCCATGCATCCACCGTCGCAGCAGCGGTGAGACGGCCCAGAGGAAGACTCCGGTCAGCGCCGGCACGACCACCAGCAGCAGGTAGAACCCCGGCAGGCCCTCGATCAGGAACGTGGATTCGCCGGATTCCAGTTTGACGGAGTAACGGGCCAGCAGGCCTCCGGCCAGGTTCGCAAGCGAGAGCGAGAAGAACCAGACGCCCATCATCAGCGACTGCAGGCGTTCCGGCGCCAGCTTTGACACCATGGAAAGGCCCACCGGCGACAGGCAGAGCTCGCCCCAGGTATAGACCACCAGCGTGATGAGCAGCCAGTGCGGCCCCGCCAGCCCGTCCCGCGCCTCCATGGCGCCGAAAACCATGGCGAGGAAGGCGAGCCCCAGCAACCACACCCCCAGGGCGAACTTCATGGGCGTAGACGGATTGCGGCCGCGCTTGCTCAGGAAAACCCAAAGCCAGGCGAACAACGGCGCGAACACGATGATGGCCGCCGGGTTGACCGCTTGGTACCAGGTGGCGGGGAAACCGCTGTCCAGGAGGCCCCAGAGCGTCCGGTCGGTACTCTGCGCGGCGAACACGTTCATGGAGCTTCCCGCCTGCTCGAACGCCGCCCAGAAGGCGATGTTGCCCACGAAGGCAAGGATCAATATGACGGCGATGCGCTGCGACTCGACACGTGTCAGCCCTGGTTTCGGCTCGACGGGTGCGTCCTGGGCCCGCGCGCGACGCTCCGGCGGCATGCCGATCCCTTCCAGGTAGCGCGATCGGAAAGCCTGGTAGAACGAAATGCCGAGGATCATGCCCACCGCCGCGCTGCCGAATCCCCAGTGCCAGCCCACGGTCTCGCCGAGCGTTCCCGCCACCAGGGGCGCGAGCAGGGCGCCGACATTGATGCCCATGTAGAAGATCGTGAACCCGCCGTCCCGGCGCTCGTCGCCGGGCGCGTAGAGCTGACCCACCATGACGCTGACGCAGGGCTTGAAGAAGCCGGTGCCGACAACGATCAGCACCAGGCCGCCGATGAAACAGACCAGCGCCCCGGGACCGGTCTGCAAGGTCACAGCAGCCCCTGCCGTGATGCCGAAGAACTCGGTAGCGCCGAGCAGAATGTGCCCCGCCGCAATAATCCAGCCACCGACGATCATCGACCGGTGGGTGCCGAGAAACCGGTCGGCCAGCCAGCCCCCGACGATCGGCGTCAGGTAGACCGCCCAGGTATAAGCTCCGTAGAGCAGATAGGCGGAGCTTTCCGACCAGCCGAACCCGGGATTCAGATTGGGAGCCCCATCGATGTACCCATCGGTGGAGGCAATGAGATAGAGCACGAGCAGGGCACGCATGCCGTAGTAGCTGAAGCGCTCCCACATCTCCGCGATGAACAGCACCCAAAGGCCACGGGGATGATTCACGGCCGCCCTCCCGGAAATCGAAAGGCGCCATTGTTTCCGAGGCGCGATTGGGCGTCAAAGCAATAGACAGGGTTGGCAATCCGGCTGGGCGCAGATATAGTGCGCGCCATGAAAACGGTAGCCCGTCAACAGCGCCTGTCTCTCACCATTCTGCTCCTGCCGGCGTAGCCGGCAATCATTTCTCCATACAAGGGCATCCGCCCGACCTGAACCAAAACCCAAACCTGAAACAGCCAGCACGCCAGGGTCATGAGCGAGCAAGTCATATCGAACCGGAGCGCTGCACCCGCCCGCGCAGGACGGGCCGGCGGCAGCATGCCTTTTCACAAGTACCGCCCTTTCCAGCCCATAACGCTGCCGGAACGGCAATGGCCCGGCAAGGTCATCGAACAAGCGCCGCGCTGGTGCAGCGTGGACCTGCGCGACGGCAACCAGGCCCTGATCGACCCGATGAACGTCGACGAGAAGCTCAGCATGTACGAGCTGCTCGTCGAGGTGGGATTCGCGGAGATCGAGGTGGGCTTTCCCGCCGCCTCGCAGCCGGACTTCGATTTCATCCGCCGCATCATCGACGAGGAGCGCATTCCGGAAGACGTGACCGTCCAGGTGCTCTGCCAGGCCCGCGAGGAACTCATCGAGCGCACGGTGGAAGCCCTCGATGGGGCGCCCAACGTGATCTTCCACCTCTACAACTCCACCTCGGAACTGCAGCGGCGCGTGGTCTTCGAAATGGGCCGGCCGGGCATCGTCGACCTGGCCGTGCGGGGCACCCGGATCGTCAAGCAGGGCTTGAGCGGCCTGGACTCCAACATCAGTTTCGAATACTCGCCGGAAAGTTTCACCGGAACCGAACTGGATTTCGCGGTGGAGATCTGCACGGCCGTGGCCGAGGAATGGGGCGCCACGGCGGAACGGCCGATCATCATCAATCTGCCTTCGACCGTGGAAATGGCGACACCCAATATCTATGCGGACCAGATCGAATGGTTCGCCACCAACTTCCCCCACCGCGACAAGGCGGTGATCAGCCTGCACACCCACAACGACCGGGGTACGGGCATCGCGGCCACCGAACTCGCCCTGATGGCCGGCGCGGAACGGGTCGAAGGCACCCTGTTCGGCAACGGCGAACGCACCGGCAACTGCGACATCGTCACCATGGCCATGAACCTGTTCAGCCAGGGCGTCGATCCGGAGCTGGATTTCGGCGACATGCCGCGCATCCGCCGGACCGTGGAGGCGATCAACAAGCTGCCGGTGCACGAGCGGCATCCCTATGCCGGCGACCTGGTGTTCACGGCCTTTTCGGGTTCGCACCAGGACGCCATCAAGAAAGGCATGGCCAAGGTGGACCGGGACCGCTGGGAAGTGCCCTATCTGCCGATCGACCCCGGCGACGTGGGTTCGTCTTATAAAGAAACGGTTCGGGTGAACAGCCAGTCGGGCAAGGGCGGCGTCGGCTTCCTGCTCGAGGAGTTCTACGGCATCGTCCTGCCCCGTGAGATGCTCAAGGAGTTCAGCGGCGTCGTCCAGAAGCTCACGGAGGTGCTCGACCGGGAGATCAAGGCCGAGGAGATCTTCCGGGCACTGCTCGACGAATACGCGGTGGAGTCCGGCCCGTACCGGCTGGTCGATTTCGACGTTCTGACCGGCAGGCAGGCCGACCAGCGCTGTATCGCCCGCATCGAGGCTTCCGAGCAGCAGGTCACCATCGACGGCGAGGGCACGGGCCCCATCGAGGCGTTTGTCAACGGGCTGGAGGAAACCCTCAACGAACCCGTCAACGTGGTCGAATACCACGAGCATGCGCTGGCCACCGGCAGCGACGCCAAGGCGATCTGCCTGCTGGCGATCGAAGATGCCGGAGGCGGGCGCTGCTACGGCGTCGGTGTGAGCCGCAATACGATCACGGCATCGCTGCAGGGCGTCATCGCAGCCATGAACCGGCGCTGGAGAAACTGAGCGCGCTCAAGGCGCCGTCCCGCGTGGCGGCGCGGACCTTCCCGGTATGTTGGCAAACGGCACCCGGGACGGAAACCCGGCGAGGGGCATCAGCCCCGTTGGAGCAGTACTTCGAGCACGAACTTGCTGCCGAAGTAACCCAGCAGCAGCAGGGCGAACGCCGACAGCGTCCAGCGTACCGCAGCGGTACCGCGCCAGCCGAAGGCCATGCGTCCCACCAGCAGCACGACATAGACGACCCACGATGCCGACGACAGCACGGTGTGGTGCACCACGTGCTGGGCGAACATGTCATCGAGGTACATGAAGCCGCTGGCGATGGCGACCGTCAGCCCCGCGAACCCGACCCATAGCATCACGAACAGGAGATGCTCCATGGTCTCCAGCGGCGGCAGGATGCGCAGCATCAGGATTCGGCTCTTGGCCCGGATGTTCCGTTCCGCGATACCCACCAGAATTGACTGCAGCGCGGCCATCAGGAGGATGCTGTACGCCAGAACGGAGACCAGCACGTGCACCGCGAGTACATCGGTCAGGCCGTCGGCCGGCGCCTGATCCCGCTGGAGAAAGAGCGAAGCCAGCAGTGCCAGTGCGGCCAGCGGAAACAGCAGCACGAACAGGCTGTGCACCGGGCGGGCCACTCCGGCGGCAACGACCATGGCGAGCACGATGAGGGCGGTGAGGCTCGTTACGCTGGCCAGGCTGAGATTGATGCCCTGCGGCAGCGCCATGATCCCGTAGGCGGCGATGCCGTGCAGCACCAGCGCCGGCACCACCAGCGCCCGCAATCCCCAGGAGGGCAAAACCGCGTTGCGGGTCAGCGCCCGCCCCTGCAGAAAAGTGCCCGCAAGGTAAAGCACAACCGCTGCCGCGCCCGGAACGATAGTACTGAATGACACGAAATTGCCCGGATCAGGTTAATACCCTGACCGATTTGCGCCTGTACACTGCCAGCACAGTCAACATATTTCGAATCGCAAACCTGGAGCAGGGCCGACCAATAGTACCACCATTGGAAAATCCGGCGCATGGGGGCGCTGACGTTGAAGGAACAACACCTGATTTCGGGAAAGAGTTTGCATGCGGGGCTTCCCTTT
>JAPPHD010000076.1 GCA_028821125.1 Gammaproteobacteria bacterium | reverse complement strand
TCTGGGCGCTTGTGGGCACGCTGATACGGCATTATCAGTTGGAAGGAGCACTAGTAGGTCGGCGACATCGACATGCGCGTGTCCCAGTGCCCGATTTGGCAAGAAGTCGTTCCCTTTTTTGCAAGAGGTTTCCGGGGACGGTCTGGCATCATTCGAGACAGCAAGATCAAGCAAAACCGATTCGATGGCCGCCATAGTCGCACTGGTCTGGATGTCTCCCGCTACGCAAGGGTGGTCGCCGTTGGCCTTCGCTTTCATCGTGGGCATTTGCGGTGGCTGCGAATACCCGGGCGAAGCCGGCAGTTGTGTTGCGGGCACGGTCGGTGAAGCCGGGTTGAGCACAGGTGGTCAAATGCGGGTTTCGCGCATCGGCAACACCGAATACTCCCGGCACAGCCACCAGCGTTTGTTCGAACAACTGCGCAATGCTCAGGAATCGGTCACGCGGCCACGGCCCAAGGTGGCCTCAGGTACACCTGTTTGCCCAGATAAGGGTCCGGATGCTGCTCGAGCCTGCGCAAAAGAAGATTGCGTGGCTCATGCAATGGCACACCGCCGCTGCGATATTCCTCGATCGCTCCTGTTATCTCGCGCCGCGAGTTCCTGTCCAGAACCCGGCTGAGGTAACCCTGCAGGTGTGACAGCACGTTGGCATGGCCGCCCCGGGTCGCCGGCTTGCCCAGGCCGTCCAGCAGGCAACCCAGGTAGCGGTCGCTCCTGCCGGACAATCCGCTTGCTTCCCCTTTCCGCGGCAACAGGTCCGGCCCTTCCCGCCATCCGTCTCCGTCCGCATTGCCCAACAACCGCCCGGCCTGCCGGTAGTGCCTTACGCTGTGGGCCATGAGCAGGTACTTGTAGCGGCTGTGAAACTCCATGAGGCGCGCCGGCGTGAGACCCGCCCCGCAAAGGCGGCGCCAATGGGCGTAGGCGAATACCCTGGCCAGGAAGCTCTCGCGAACCGCATCCTCGAACAGCCGCCCGTTCTCCTCCACCGGCAGCCGGGGATGCCGGTTGCATACCTCCCGCGCAAAGGCGCCGCGACCGGAGCCGTGCACGGGCCCGACCCCGTCGGCCGGGTGCACGGGGACGGAATACAACCCGCAACTCGGCGAGCGCTCCATGAAAACGTAGCCGAACACATCTCGAAGCTGCTCCGAGCGGGAGCGGGCATAGGCCCGGAGTTCCGCGGTTACGTCGACGCCTGGATCCTGCACGCCCAGCACCCGGGGACTGTGCGGGTCGCCCACCAGCCGTATCGGCGGCCGGGGAACGCCCATGCCGATGCCAACTTCCGGACAGACCGGCACGCAGGAAAGCAGGCCGTCCAACGCCTCATGGGGAAACGACGAACGGGCGTCGCTGCCGTCGTAACGAACCGCGGCGCCGGTCAGGCATTCGCTGACGGCGACCGGCAGCGGCGGATTCGGCCAGTGCGGAATTTCCACCGTTCTGCCCGTCACCGGGGCGTCGCGACGAAGTCCCAGACCGCATCGGCGCCAAGCGCGGCTATGCGCTCCCCGAGGCGCGTCTGCCAGTAGACCTCGCCGCCGAATTCTTCCCGCCACGCCCACAGGCGCCGGGTGTAGTGGTGCAATTCGTGTTCGTAGGTGAACCCGATGGCGCCGTGCACCTGGTGGATGGCCTCAACGACGACGCCCGCGGCTTCGCCTACCCGGCTCTTGGCGGCGGCCACCTCCAGTTCGAACCGCTTCCCGCCGATGGCTTCCACCGCCGCGTCGCTGGCGCGAACCGCGGCGGCGACTTCCGCCGCGGCCATGGCCAGGTTGTGTTGAACGGCCTGGAACCGGGCGATGGGGCGCCCGAACTGTTCCCGCTCGCCGGCATAGCGCAAGCCCATTTCCAGCACCCGCTCCAGGGCGCCGGCGCTGGCCGCCACCCGGGACAGGGCGAGCGTCGCGTAGACGGGCTCTCCCACTTCGACCGGCTCGACCTGCCCCACCGTGACGGTGTCCCGCGCTTCCCCGGCCATGTTCGCGCCCCGCACGACAGACTCCGGGCAGGCGACGAACAGCTCGTTTGCCGCGGTGACCCCCAGCACCCGTGTCGCGATCCGACCCCAGGGCACCTCGCTCCATGCACCGCCGTTGCCCGCCAGGCCGACGGATACGAGCCCGTCGCCTTCGTGCCCCAGCCAACGGTTGGCCAGCAGCGCCTCGGCCAACGGAACGGGCAGCGCCTGCCTGCCCGCGGCGCGCACCACCGCGAACAGGTCCCCGAGGCCCGCTCCGCTGTCCGGCAACGCCAGCAGATGGAACCCGTTCTCGCAGACCGCTTCCCAAAGCGCCTCGGGAAACTCCCCCCTTTCGGCGGTATCCAGCACGTTCTTGTTGCAGGTGTCAGCGAAGATCTTCGCGGCGCTGTCGACGATCAACGAGTCGGTCATCAGCGCAGCCCCAGCCCGCGCGCGATGACTCCCCGCAGGATTTCACGGGTCCCCCCTCGCAGCGTAAACGAAGGCGAATGCAGCAGGGTGTCGGCATACGCTTCCCGGAATCCGGCCGAATGCGCCTCCGGCGGCAAGGCCAGGCGGGCGAGTTCCGGCATCAGCTTCTCGAAGTTGTTGCCCAGTTCCTTGACAAGCGCCGCCTCCACATTGGGCGAGGCGCCGCTCTCCAGCATGCCGGCCACCGACATCGACATGCGCCTGAGCGTCATGAGGTGGCCCGCGATTCGCCCGATGGCCGCCGCCTGGGACGAACCCGGCGAACCCCCGCAGGCCCTCACGAACTCCACGTAGACGCGGAACGCCGAGAGATAACGCTCGGGCCCGCTGCGTTCGTAGCCGAGTTCCGAGGTGACCTGTTCCCAGCCGTTGCCCGCCTCCCCGACCAGGTTTTCCGGGGGGACGAGGGCATCGGTGAACACCACTTCGTTGAAGTCCTCATCGCCGGCCATGTTCCTGATGGGCCGCACCTCGATGCCGGGCCCCTTCAGGTCGACGATGAACTGCGACAACCCGGCATGACGGTTTTCGCCTCGCGGTTCCGTACGCACCAGGGCGACCATGTAGTGATTGAGGTGCGCACCGGAGGTCCACAGTTTCGTCCCGTTGAGCAGCCACCCGCCCTCGACCGCGTTCGCCGTGGTGCGCACCGATGCCAGGTCCGAGCCCGAATTCGGCTCGCTCATGCCGATGGAGAAAAAGCAACGGCCCTGCGTGATCCGGGGCAGGTATTCCCGCCGCTGTGCTTCGGTGCCGTAGCGCAACAGCAGCGGCCCGCTCTGGCGGTCGGCGATCCAGTGCGCCACGACGGGCGCGCCGGCAGCCAGCAGTTCCTCGGTAACGACGTAGCGCTCGAAGAAGCTGCGCCCGCCCCCGCCATACGCCTCCGGCCAGGTCATGCCGATCCAGCCCCGTTCGCCGAGCCGCGCCGAGAACTCCGGATCGTAACCGGACCCGAAGTCCGAGTTGGGACGGGGCAGCTTGCCGTCGTAGTTTTCGAGAAACGCCCTGACTTCCCGGCGCAAGTCGGCGGCATTGTCGGGCAGCGTTACCCCGTCGAATCGCAACACGCTTGTCTCCCGCGGTTTCCGGCTGGCCCGGCAGGGAGCCAACTCTAATTGCAGCGTCCGTTCAAGCGCAACGTTCACGCGCAATGTTGACAGGACTCCGACCCACAGGCAGGTTTAGCGCGAAGTTTCACCATGCCGCTCTTCGAGTTGACGAATGTCTTTTGAATTCGCTCAGTTGTGCTGCAAATTCCGGCTTCTGCCTGCGTCGCAGACTGCGCCGGCCGCGCCCTCGCTCGTCTTTCGCCGTATCGCACGCACGGGCGCCGGCCAGTCACGGTGAGCGCCGAAGCCAGGCTCAGGGCGCTGTTCGAGCCCGCGCTGAAAGACATCGCCAAGCGCTCCACCGTCGCCGACCGCTTCGTGCACCGGGACGTCTACCGCCTGTACATCGCCACCTTGTGGGCAAACGTGGTCATGGACCCCGAAGACGCGGGCATCGTCGAAGAGGATCTCGAAGACCTCTCACGGGTACTGAACTCGGAGATCGAGCGCGTCATGGGCCCCGGCAACGACCTCACCGCCTGCTTCAGCTTCGTGAACAGCAAGAAGGGCCAGGCCGCCATGGAGGAGGCGCGGCTCACCCCGAATCACAAGGACCTGCTGCTGTACTTCTGCTCCCTGATCCTCGATCCGGAAGGCCACCGCAAATGGGCCGAGGGCGTCAGGGAAAAGTTGACCGCCCGGGAACGGGCAAGGCCCGGATTCACGTACCGATCACGTTGATCAGCACTTCCCGGTTGTCCCGGTGGTGCCGGTGCTCCCAAAGGAAAATCCCCTGCCAGGTGCCGAGCGCCAGCTCTCCCCCCACCAGCGGAATGGACAGGCTGGTTGCGGTCAACGCCGACTTGATGTGCGCCGGCATGTCGTCCGGACCCTCCGCCGTGTGGGTATAGAGCCTGTCCTCCTCGGGCACCAGCCGGTTCAGCCAGCCCTCCAGGTCCCTGAGCACGGCCGGATCCGCATTCTCCTGAATGAGCAGGCTCGCCGACGTATGCCGGATGTACAGCGTCGCCAGCCCGTCCCGCACGCCGGACCCGCGCACCGTCTCCGCCACCTCCCGGGTAATCTCAAGCAAGCCCTGGCCACGGGCGCTTACGGTCAGATTCAGGTTCATGCAAGGAGGCTCAGCGATGCACATTCAAATCACAGAATAACGTAGCTCCGACTGCAAATCTCCCGGCCGCCCCCAAAGTCGCGGCAAGCCCATCGCCACTCGAGAGTTTCTTCCATGCGAGTCGGCAACCCGGCACTCCGGGACGAGGAGGTGGAAGGAACAATGCCGAATCTCGGGAAAGAGTTCGTATGCGGCGCTTCCCTTTCGGCGCGTTAAGCTCGTCCGAAAGCAATGAGTTTCGCTGGACAATGTGGCCGTGCGCCGAAAGGGAAGCGCCGTATGCGAACTCGCTGTTGAGCTTGCCGATATTGTGTCAAATGGATATTTCTTTTAAATCAAAAGGTTGAACACTGTTCCATGCAAGCTGCGTTCACGGCACGCCGTAGAGCCGCTCGTGCGCCCCCCGGAACAGCGCATCGGCCTGCACAGCCTGCCCGATGTCGGGCTCGTCCGGCGTGAGCTTCTCGCCGTCGTAACGCCAGCCGAGCAGCCCGCCCCCACGCACCAGAACGGTCATGCGGTCCCTGCCCAGCATGCCCACCTCGTGATGAAGTTCCACCGGCACCGGCCCATCGCCCCTCAAGAGGCTCTTGCCGTAAAACGATTCCTCCGGCGCGATGCCCAGCAACTCGAACAGGGTCACCGCCAGGCTCATGATGGAACCCTGGTGCCCGATCACCGCGGGCGGCAGCTTGCCGGGGCTATAGAACACCAGCGGCACCCGGAAGCCCTGGGCGGGCACCAGGGCCCGGCCGGCGTGCACCGGGCCATGGTCCACCGCCACCACGAACAGCGTGTCGTCGAACCAGGGCCGGCGCTCAGCCGCATCGAAGAACTCGCCCAGCGCCCAGTCGGCGTAGGCGATCACGTATTCCCGCCGGCGCTCGTCCGAGGGATAGTCGATGCGTCCGTCGGGAAAGTCGAAGGGCCGGTGGTTGGATACCGTCAGGGTGGTCAGCATTACCCGGTCGAATTCGGCGGCCAGGCGGTCCATTTCCTCGAGAACCCTTTCGAAGAGAATTTCGTCGGCTACCCCCCAGCTCGTCTCGAACCAGCGGTCGTCGAAATCGTAGCGATCCAGCATCTCGTGGTAGCCGATGCGCCGCCAATAGTCGTGAAAGCTCGTGAAGCCCGGCCAGCCCCCATAGACGAAGACCGTGCGAAACCCGGCCCTGCCCAGCTCCCGCGGCAGCGAGGGCAATCGCTCGAGGCGCGGTTCCGTGGTAACCACCACCCCGGGCAACGGCGGAAATCCGTTCAGCATGGCTTCGAGGCCCCGGATCGTGAAGCCTCCCGTCGCGTAGACGGATTCGAAGGACAGCCCACCCTCGGCCAGCGCCTTCAATCTGGGCATGTAGCGGGCCCGCTTTTCCGCATCGCGCCAGAATTCGCCGCCCAGCGACTCCTCGATGATCATTACCACATGCCGGAACGTCTCCGGACGCGCGATCGCGGGACGGCTGCCCCTGTCGTCGGCCATAGCCACCACGGCTTCCGCAGCCGCCTCGCCCGCCGCAGCCGGCTCCGCCGGACGCGTGCCCGGCCCGCGTTCACCCGCCCCTGCCGCGGTTGCCGCCAGTGCACGGGCCACATCGGGGTCTTCCGGGTCCGGCCGCCAATAGAAACCGTCCCAGACGCTTTCGTCCACGCCCATGGCCATCAGGATGCCCAGGTAGCCGTTGCTGCTCAGGTGATGAAGGTGTCTGGAATGGCCCGCGACACCCGGCGACGCCGTGGCCGCCACGCCCACCCCCACCAGTATCCAAAGACAGAAGACGGCCCGGTCCAGGCGGGTCATCCTCTCCGGCAGCCACCGGCTGATCCAGCGGGTGACCAGCCACACCAGAATCGCGAACGGCACGCCGAACAGACCCAGGAAGAACTGCTCGTCCAGGAACACGAGCACCTCGCGCGGGTACTGCGCGTAGTGCAGAACGAAACGGTCGAACCGGCTCTGGAATTCCAGCCAGTAGGTGCAGTCGGCGATGAATACAACCGCGACCGACGCCAGCGTGAAGCCGAGCCACCAGCGCGCGAACCGGGCGCCGACGAGAAATCCGAGCCCCAGGAACGCGAAAACCAGGGCAAGCGCCTGCAGGTCGCTGACAACGCCCGTCAGGACGGCAACGACCCGGTCGCCGGCCGATTCCTCGTTCAAGCCGTAGGCAACATAGAGCCTGAACGCCAGCCCGGGAAGGAACCAGAGCCCCCCAAACCACAGCCAGAAGCGTATCGGCACGCCGATACCGGCCCGCAGCCCGACTTCCGCGGGATCTTTACTGCCGCTATCGCCCCATTCCCTGGTCACGCCGCCTTCCCGGATACCCACGACAACAGCACCGGCAACAGGAACACCGTCAACACCAACAACAGCGAAACCGCCACGGCCAGCAAGAGGCCGATGGAGGCCGTACCCTGGTGCGGCGAGAACGACAGGGCAACGAAGGTGCCCACCGTGGTCAGTGTACTCAGCAGCACGGCCCTCGGCGTGCTCGAATGCATCAGCCGGGGCACGTCGCCCTCGCCCCGGTAGCGGTCGACCACATGCACCCCGTTGTCTACCCCCAGGCCGAAAATCAGCGGCAGCACGAGGATGCTGGCCATGTTGAGCGGCATGTCGAAAACGACCCCCAGGGCAAGGGTGAATACCACCGCCATCGCCAGCGGCACGAGAATGAGCACGGCGTAGCGAACGCTCTGGAACATCAGCAGCAGCACCAGGCCGATTGCCGCCAGCGCGAACGTCATGGCCTGAATGAAGCTGTCCATCACGATCTCGCCGATGCCCCACTCGATCACCGGCCGGCCCGTGGCCAGCGGCGCCTCTTCGCGCACACCCTCGATGAACCGGCTCAGCGCATCGACCGGCGCGACGTTTTCCTCCGGCAACACGATGGTCAGGTGCTTGCCGTCGGGATTGACCATCCGGTGCCGCACTTCCGCGGGAAGATCCGTTTCGTCGACCGGCCCGACAAGCACGGCTCGCCGAAGCCACTCCAACTCGTCTACAAGGTTGTGGATGACGCCCCGCTGCCAGGTGAGCAGGCGCTCCGGCGGACCCGCCTGCAGGGCAACCAGGGCCTCGCGCAGGCCCGCAAAGCGGCCGTCGGTGTCGAATTCGTCGATCGCCCGCACCAGGTGCCGCACGCTTCGGGTCAGGTCGGCGAGGGACGGCTCCTCGAACCGCCGTAGCGGCTGGATGGCGCTCCAGAGAATCTCCTGCAGATCCGCCAATGCCAAAAGCTTGTAGTCCTGGTCGTCCGGCACGAATTCAGCCAGCGAAACAACCGATTCGACAACGGGCAGGTTTTCCAGTTCCACGGTTTCGATGGGTTCGTCGCTCAGGATGGAGAGCGCGTAGTCCGTGGCCCGCCCGTCTTCCTGCAAGGTGCGCAGCGTCCGCATGGACTCCGATTCCGGATCCTTCAGCGCCAGTACGCTGTAGTCGAAACGGGCCTGGCTCGCAATGGCAATGCCCCCGCACAGCAGGATCGACATCGATACCACCACGCGCGCTCGATGCGAGATCAGGTGCCGCACCAGGCGCTGGCTGGTCGGCACGTCCATCGTATGCGGATGGACCGGCCTGCAGACGGTGTAGAACGCGGGCAAGAGCGTGAACGTCAGGAACCCCGCAATCACCATCCCGCCCGCCGAGATCACCCCCAGGTCGGCAAGCCCCCGGTAGTCGGTCGGCAGGAACCCCAGAAAGCCCAGGGCGGTGGTGACCGTACAGATGAAAATGGCGCCGCCGACACTCCGGGTGGCCGCCGTCAGCGACCGCTCGACGGTAGCGAGACCCGCGCCCACCGCCTCCTGGTAACGCAGCGAAAAGTGAATGGCGAAGTCCACGCCAAGCCCGAAGAACATGACCAGGAAGACGATGGAAAGCGTGTTGTATTCGCCCACGGTCAGCATGGCGAACGCCGATGTCCAGGCAATGCCCACGGCCAGCATGGCGAAAGTCGCCAGAATGATGATGATCGAACGGACGCCCACGATCAGCACCAGAACCAGCAGTCCGATGGCCAGCATTCCGGTCATCTCCAGCCCCCCGACGGTCGCCTCGATCTCCTCGTGGGTCAGCGCCACCTCTCCCGTGATGCCCACCGACACCTCGTGCGGCGGATCGACATCGGCCAGGATTTCCCGCAATTCGTTCACGACTTCCGCGTTGGCGGCCGTCTCATGGACCAAAAGATTGCTCTTGAGCAGAATCAGCCGGTAGTGGGTCTCGTCATTGCCGAAGAACTCGTTGGTCCAGTAGATGGTCGGGTCCGAACCGGCAACAACCGCCCTGGCGGAGGTTTCGAGCCAGCCCACGACGGTGTCGAAGCCGCTCGGCGGATCGTTCTCGACGCCGTTCGCCACCAGGTCCAGAACGCTTCTCAGGCTCGGGTCTTCGGCAACACCGGTCAGCCACGGCTGGGCTTCCGCCAGCCGGTCGGACATGTCGTCGAGTTCGTCTTCATCGAGGTACAGAAAGGCGTGGTCCCGGAAGAACGGGTGGTTCTCGCCGGCATAGACGGCCCGGAAACGGTCGGACCGGTTGCGTATTTCAGCCTCGATCCGGCGGGCGGTGTCCTCCACCTGCTTGAATGCGGTTCCGGACACCACCACCACCGCGGTCTTGACGTAGTCCGGAAAGGCATCCTGGAACCGGTCGAAGTCGGCCCGCCAGGGCGTTTCCTGGCGGATCAGGTCCTTGAGGTTCGAACTCATCTGGAACCGGTCCACCGCCACCCAGCTCAACGCCATGGTGGCCAGCGCAAGCAGAATCAGCGTGATCCACGCATGAGCCGCAACCCGGGCAACCCACCGGGCCAGGCGTTCTATCACCCAGCGCTCGATCATCGCGCTGCGTCGAACCCGTCC
Source organism: Gammaproteobacteria bacterium (assembly GCA_028821125.1). Taxonomy (GTDB): domain Bacteria; phylum Pseudomonadota; class Gammaproteobacteria; order Pseudomonadales; family Azotimanducaceae; genus Azophilus. Next base: position 21,026 of record JAPPHD010000076.1, on the reverse strand, counting down.
CCGTCCCCGTGGTCGTCCTCGAATTCATCGTCGAATTCATCGAAGAAATCGTCGAAATCGTCCAGCGGGGGATTGCTGTCGAAGATGAGGAACTCGCGGCGCTGCACATAAGCCTCCCGGGTAAACACATAGGCGTCCAGTGCCGAAGCGTCCCGGGTTTCCGTGAGGTCGAGCGCCCCGGCGCGCGCGCTCACCACATCGAGGCCGCTGATTCCAAGGTTGTGAATGTCACCGAGCACGAGCCTCGGAAGGATGCCCCTTATAACGAGCACCGGCAGGTCGCGAACGGTCGACGGTCCAACCAGCGGAACGTAGACATAGCGGCTCTTTCTCCAGCCCCACACCGCCAGCGTCTGGCCGAAGTCCTCTTCCTGGTGGTAAAGGCCGGCCGGGGTCGCCACGTCGAAGAGCCCGCCGAGCCCCACCGTTGTATTGAGGACGAAGCGCAGCGAATCGGTGGCGCCGCGCTTCGGCTTGCCCTGCAGAAAACCGTTGGCGCTGCTGTCGAGGCTGCGCAGGTTCCCGAAGAAGTTGCTGATGCCGGTTTCCACCAGGTCCGGGGCAATGCTCCGATACCCGCGCGCGATCGGCGCCAGCGCGTGCTCATCGACCGCTTCCGAGAACTCGTACGACTGACGGTTGAAGTCCTCGTTCGGGTCAAACACGCCGTAGTCGGGGCCTTCCAGGGACGCGCAGGCCGCCTGGAACGCCAGCAGCAGTCCGGCACCGGCGGCCCGCAGAAAGCGGGCGCTTCGCCCAGGACCCCGCCGCTGCGGGTGCCGGTGTACCCGCGCTCCGCCAACGGGCGCCCGCGATTCAGCCCCGCACAATTTCGCGTACGCCCGCAACCTGCGCCACATGCCGATGGTCATCGAATGCCCCCTTGGCCGTCACCGCTCATCTCGGCGATGTTTTCTCTTATGTCGCGGATCAGAGCGTCATAGCCTTCCTGCTTGATGATGCTGTTGTAATCCGCCCGTCTCAGCGACAGGTCGCTGACGCCGTCCGCCACCACGTTGAAAACGGAACCCGCGTTGAAGTAGTAGTCGAGGTTCACCCGCTCCCCGTTCGCCCTGACGAGCTGGGTCTTCACAACCCAGCCCCGGCGCCCGGCCAGGGATTCAAGCCGCTCGAAACGCTGCCCGTCGAAGCTGTCGAACCGGTCCGCGTAGGTGGCGGCGATCAGCGCGACCAACAGGTCGCGGAATTCCCGCTTCCTGGCATCGTCGAGATCCCGCCAGGTTCGACCGAGGGTAATCCTCGACACGGTGCCGATGTCGAAAAACCCGGGTACCACCGGGCCAAGGGCAGCTACACGTTCGGCATGGCCCGTCGTCTGCATGACCCGGATCAGGAGCGCGTGAAAGTCGTCGATCCTGCCATTGACCGTTTCCGCATCCACGGCGGCTTCCGCCGCCAAGGCGCTGCCGGGCAATCCCCCGAAAAAAAGCGCAAGGCAAAGCCCCGCCACCCGCGGCAACGGCCTCATCGCACCAGCGCCAGCGAGAACCAGGGCACATAGGTGATCAGCAGGAGCGCGATCAGCAGCACCACCATGAACGGCCAGCAGGCTGCATAGAGCTCCAGCACCGGCTTTTTGAACCGGTAGCTGGCGATGAACAGGTTCATGCCCACCGGCGGCGTGAAATATCCGATCTGCATGTTTGCCAGAAATATGATTCCCAGGTGAATCGGGTGAATGCCATATCCTACCGCCGCGGGCAAGATCAGCGGCACCATGATGACGAGCGCGGAAAAGATGTCCAGCATGGCGCCGAGCGCCAACAGCAGCACGTTCAACAGCAGCAGGAACGCGACGGCGCTGTCGATGTGGCTCTGCATGAACTCGAAGAGCCGTTGCGGCACCTCGGCGTCGACCAGGAAATTCGTGAACGCCAGGGCCACGCCCAACACCAGCAGGATGCCGCCCACCATCACCATGGCGTCGATGGCGATGCGCGGCAGCTCCGCAACCCTGATGTCGCGATACAGGGCGACCTGGGCGACGGTGACGTAGACGGCGGTGACCGCCGCGGCCTCCGAGATGGCGAAGTAGCCCGAGTAGATGCCGCCCAGAACCACCAGGGGCAACGGCAACTCCCAGCGGGCTTCGACCAGTGCCCGTCCCACCGCCGGCCAGGCAAACGGCGTCCTCGGCACGCTCCCGTCCCGATGCAGCCAGAGTGTCCAGCCCACCAGGCAGCTCAGCATGAGGAGCAGCGGCAAAATTCCCGCCATGAACAGTTCGACGATGGTGAACGGCTCACCGATACCCAGTTGCTGCACGATGATGCCGTAGAGAATCAGCGGTACCGAGGGCACCAGCAACAGCCCCAGGCTGCCCGAGGTGGTCACCAGCCCCAGGCTGAACCGTTCGCCGAACCCGGCCTTCTTCAATGCCGGCAACAGGAGAGCCCCCAGGGCGACGATGGTGACGCCGGAGGCGCCGGTGAGCGCGGTGAACACCGCACAGACAACGAACCCGACCACCGCGAGCCCGCTCGGCAGCCAGCCGAACAGGCTCTGCACCAGGTTGACCAGCCGCTCGGACGTTCTCGACTCGGAAAGCACGTAGCCCGCGTACGTGAACAACGGCAGCGCCACCAAAAGCGGTGTGTCGACGATGCGGTAGACCTCGATGGCAACGATGGCCAGGTCGATGTCGGCGGACAGGAACCCCAGCATGGCGGCGCCCATCAGCACCGCCACCAGGGGCGCACCGGCGAGAGCCGCGGCGGCCACCGCGACGATTCCCAGCCAGATCACGGCGGTTCCATCACGTGCAGGAGGTAGCGCAGGCTCATGACGGCCGCACCGACGGGCAGGATCGCCTCGCAGACCCACGCGGGCACCGAGGCGAAGGCGATCACCGCATCCTGATACTCGAAGCGCACGAACTTGAAGCTGAACCAGGCGAAGGCCGCCAGCACCACGCAGGTGAACGCGCACGCGAACCGCTTGAGCCAGGGTTTGAAGGCCTCGCTTGCGAACCGGGAGACGATGTCGATGCGGATGTGCTCGTCGTTGCGCGAAGCCACCATGGCCCCAACCATGGCGCCCCACAGCACCAGCACCCGAACCAGCGCATCACCCCAGAGCAGCCCGGTATCGAAGAAATTGCGGGCCACCACCTGCCAGGCGGCCAGCAGCATCATGGCGCCGAGAACGCTTACCAGCAACGCGCTCTCGATCAGTCGCAAGACGGCTGTCGTTCGTCTGATGGCCTGCACCGGCATGTTTGTGGGCATATCCTCCAACGGATTCGGTCAGAACAGCCCCGGGGGCGCTAATCCGCCGACGCCCGGTAAGCCTCCAGGTGGCCCAGCATCTCCTGGTAACGGGCCGACGAGATGAACCCCTCGTCCACCATGCGGCGCGATGCCACATCCGCCAGGCGTTGCCATTCCTCCCGCTCCGCCGCCCCGGTTTCATGCCAGACCAGCCCCTGGTTTCGCAGTGCCCCGGATGCCTGTTCGTGATCGCTGCGGCTGCGGGCATTGACCGCCTCCACCACCCCGCCCATGACGCGCTGCACGACGGTCCGATCGGCTTCCTCGAGACGATCGAACGATCGTTTCGCCACCGCCAGCAATCCGTAGACGTACACCATGGGCAGATCCATGACGTGACCGAGCTGGGTATGCCACTGCAACGCGATGGCCGCCACCGGCGGCGTGGCGACGCTGTCGATCAGGCCGGTCTGCAACCCGCCCAGCACATCGGCGATGGGCAGCGGGATCGGCGCGATGCCGAACGCGCCGAAAGCGCGCGCCGACCCCGGGTCGTTGTCGGGCACCCAGACCTTCAACGCCCGGGCATCCTCGACGCTGGTGATCACGGCCTGCGACATGGCGTGCGCGAACCCCACTTCGGCAATGCCGAAGGCAACGAAGCCCTTGTTTTCCAGGCCTTCAAGCAATTCGGCGTCCATCTCACGGCGTACGTAGTCCGCTTCGCTGCCGGACCGGAAGGCCATGGGCAGGCTGTACAAGCCGATGTCCGGATAGTTCTGTACCAGTGCCCCCGCGGTGACCACGGCGCCATGCAGTTGCCCGACCCGAATCTTGCGCAGCACGGCCTTGTCATCCCCCATTACGCCGCCCGGGTAGAACTTGAACGCAACCCTGCCCCCAGTCTCCGCCTCCACCTGGCTGCCGCCGTCGCGGAGCATCTTCATCCACACAGACCCTTCCGGAGACAGCGTCGCGATCTTCAATGTCGCGGCCGCGGCCGCACCGCTCACGAACAAGCCCAGCACGACCGCCGCCAGCGGCAAGGCTCGTCTCACGATCGGCGCATACCCCCGACGCCTATGTACTCGCGACGAAAGTCGGTGGCGGATGCGGGCCGGGGAAGGAATGTGCAGGTCAGAAATAGTCATCGGCGGAGTCCAGCAGTACCTGTGCGCGCCGTCGGGCGACCGCGTTCATCAGCCGCAGGTCCGGCAGGTCGTCCTCGGCCGCCAGCACCTCCTCGAGCAGGCTGTCGTGCAGCGGCCGGTCGAACACCATCCGGGCGTACTGGTCGGCGAACATTACCTTGGTGAGCAGGTGACGCCCTTCCGAAAGGGCGATGGCCCGTTCGAAGTGAAAGCGGCCGACCTCCGGCCTGCCACCGAGAGCCGGCGGCAGCAGCACCTCGAACACACCGAGGTAAAGGTGCGGCCCGCCGTAGTCGTAGCCCTCGTCGAGATCCGCGACACGGCCAATCAGGGCCTTCACCCTGCCGAGTTCGGCAATGGCGTTGAAATCGTCGCTGTTTGCCTGTATCCAGCCGGCCCAACTGGTCGCCAGCCCGTAGACCAGGGGAACGTCCTTGCGTTCAAGGCCCGCGACCCACCGTTCGAATTCGGCATAAGGCCGGCCGACCACCCCGCAACCGTCCCGGACGCCCAGGCACACCGCCCGGGACGCCAGTGCCTTCGCCTTGGCCGACATCAGGCGGGAGCGGTCTTCATCGGTAACGAAGGCCCCGGCATAGGCCGAGTTCAGCGTAGCCGCCGCGGAGAGCAGCGTCACGTTGTCGGGCGTACTCTCGAGCAGGCCGTCGATGAGAATCAGGTAGGCTGGCGCGCCTTCGCGCACGACGTCCACATCGGGGTTCTCGAGGATGGCCGCCGAGAGATCCGTGGCCAAGCCTTCCGTGACGTTGGAAACCAGGGACGAACACCCCGCAGCGGCAAACACGGCCAGCAACATCGGAATCGCCCGGGATATACGGACTCCGCTACCGCTCATCATGCACCTGTCCGTGTCGACGAACTCCGGCAAAGCCTTCTACTCCTCCTGTTCGCGGATATCGTTGCCAAACGGGTCAAGTATGCTCCGGTTCGTTGTTTCTGGTCGGGCTGGGGCATCGCCCCTTCAGATACTCTCAATCGATGTCGTTCCCCGCAACGACCGCGCATCCTCCGAAGCAGACCCACCAATGTCAAGGATCCTGATCCGGCCGGTAGACCGCGGCCGGGCCATTGGCAACTTGCCCGTCATCCGGTGTCCCGGGCCGGCACCCCCACCCGCCGTGAAACTGCTAAGATGCGCGCTTTTTTCACACCCGGGACCATGCCGAGTTTCCACAGCGGAAACCTGAACATCCACTACGAGCAATGGGGTTCCAGGGCGGACCCGCCCCTGGTGCTGATCCATGGGCTTGGCTGCCAGATCATTCACTGGCCGCAGCCGTTCATCGATGCCCTGACCGATGGGGGGTTGCGCGTCATCGCCCCGGACAACCGGGACATGGGGCTGTCGGACAGGGTGGATGCGCCGGCGCCGGACCTCCTCGAGGTGCTGAACGACCCTGCCGCCCACCCCTGCCCCTACACGCTGAGCGACATGGCGCAGGACATGGTGAACCTGCTCAACCACCTCGGGCAGGCGGGCGCTCACATCGTCGGCCTGTCCATGGGCGGGATGATTGCGCAGACGCTGGCCATCGAGCATCCCGAACGGTGCTTCAGCCTGACCTCCATCATGTCGTCGAGCGGCAATCCGGACCTGCCCGACGGCGATGACGAGGTGCGCATGAAATTCGTGGCGCCGCTGCCCACGAACCGCGAAGCGGCTGTCGCACAGTACGAACAGGCTTGGCAGGCGGCCGGCGGACCGCATTTCGATTCAAGGCGTGTCGGGCTCGCCCGGTTCTCGGCCCAGGCGATCGAACGTGGCTTCCCCCGGGACGGTTTCGTCCGCCAACTGCTCGCCATAGTGCACCAGGAAGACCGCCGCGCCGCGCTTGCAAAGCTGCAGGTGCCGGGCCTCGTCATACACGGCAGCGCCGATCCCCTGGTGCCGCCGGCTGCCGGCGAGGACACGGCAAACGCCCTGGCGCACGGCACGCTCGCGGTGCTGGACAAGCTCGGCCATGACCTTCCCGACCCGATGCTGGCGGAGATCGCCGGCCATATCATCGAGCACGTCCGCACGGTCCACGCCACCCGATGACCTGACCGGCATGGACTCCCGTCAGGCGGGTAACCGACGCAACAGGCGGCCCGAACCCTGCCCGCCGATTGCGTTACGCATTTTCGAGCCTCCTCCTGTACCGGCTGACGCTGAACGCTTGCGCGATTGCCGCTGCATCCTTATAACGTCAGCGGAGGCACTATCGATATGAGTTTGCAGAGCTTTGCGCTGTTCCAGAAACTCGTCCGCAGGGGCGAGTTGACGGTCATCGATCACAAAGGCGAACGTCACATCTTCGGGACCGGTGAGCCCAGGGCGGCGATCCGCCTGAATACCCCCTCGGCCTTCGGCGTCATGGCGCGCAATCCCGAACTCAAGCTCGGCGAGACGTACATGGACGGGCTGTGGGACGTCGCCGAGGGAACACTGCACGACGTGCTGACCCTGCTGCGCATCAATCTCGAAGCGGCGATTGCCGGCGGCGGGCGATGGCGGCCGTTGCGCGCCCTGCTTTCCTCCCTGAACGGGATCGCGGCGAGCCGGCGCAATGCCAGCCATCACTATGACCTTGACGAGCCCCTGTTCCGCGCCTGCCTGGATAAGACCATGCACTACTCCTGTGCCTATTTCCGCGACCGCGGCATGACGCTGGAGGAGGCCCAACACGCCAAGAGCGAACACATCGCCGCCAAGCTGCACCTCCGCCCCGGCCATCGGGTACTCGATATAGGCTGCGGCTGGGGCAGCCTGGCCATGCACCTGGCCGAGCACCACGACGTCAGGGTGACCGGGCTCACACTGTCGGCCGAACAACTTCGAGTTGCACGCGAGACGGCCGCTGGCCGCGGCCTCGACAACCAGGTCGAGTTCCTGTTGCAGGACTACCGGGAACACCCCGAAACCTACGACCGCATCGTCTCGGTGGGCATGTTCGAGCACGTCGGCAAACAGAACGTGCAACGCTTTTTCGACAGCGTGCGCGGTGCCCTCACCGACAAGGGCGTGGCCCTGTTGCACACCATCGGCAGCAAGAATCCACCGGAGCCGGTAAACCCCTGGATCCGCCGCTACATCTTCCCCGGGGGTTACATCCCTTCGCTTTCGGATATCGCCCCGGCGGTGGAACGCGCCGGCCTCGTGACGACGGACATCGAAGTGCTGCGGCGGCACTATGCGTTCACCCTGAAGGAGTGGAACCGGCGCTTTCAGGGCGCACGAAACCGGTTCGTCGAAAGCAAGGGCGAGCGGTTCTGCCGGATGTGGGAGTTCTACCTTGTCATCTGCCAGACTGCCTTCGAGGTCGGTGACCTGGTGGTATTGCAATGGCAGCTCGCCAGGCACAACGAAGCGGTTCCGATCACGCGCGACTACCTGTACGACGATGCGCTATCGGAGCCAGTGTCGATGCAGCCGAGGCGGGTTGCAGGCCACCACTGATTTTCTCTGCCGCGCGGGGCCCTAACCCGACCCATCACCCTTTGAGGCTTGCCAGAAACTCCAGCGTGCGGTCGTATGCTCCCGCCTCGACGTCCATAATCGCCGCATTGAAATCGGTGACACCGGCGTCTTCGAGCCGCTTGATCTCGCCGCGCACCAGGTTTTCATCGCCCGCGATCGCGAGGTCCGCCGGCCCCTGGACCCCTTCCCGGTCGAGCATCGCCCGGTAACTCGGAAGCTGGCCGTAAATCGTCAGACTCTCCGCGATCTTCGCCTTCGCCTCGTCCGGCCTGTTGGTCAGCACCAACGGAAAGCCGCCCACGACCTTCGGTGCCGGCCTTCCCGCCGCATCGGCAGCGGCGGTCAAGCGCTTGACCACATGTTCTTCCATGGTCCTGGGGCCGACCATCCAGGTGTTGGTACCGTCGGCAAGCTCTCCGGCGACTTTCAGCATGGCCGGACCCAGGGCGGCAACCACTACGTCCATGCCTTCCGAGCCCCGAACATCCATGGTGACGCCCCGCACGCTGTACTCCTCGCCGGAGAAACGCACCGTCTCACCGCGAACCAGCGGCATCAGCACGCTGAGATATTCGCGCATGTGCGCCGCGCGGCGGCTGTAGGAAAGGCCCAGCATCGTCTCGATGACGATCTGGTGCGACAGCCCGATACCCAGGGTGAATCGCCCATTGCAGGCCGCCTGTGTGGTGAGCGCCTGCTGGGCGATGGCAGTCGGGTGGCGCGGATAGGTGGGGGTGACCGCCGTGCCGACGCGGATGCGCTCCGTCTCCCTGCCGACCAGGGCCAGGGTCGTGATGGCATCGAAGGAGAAGATGTTGGCGAGCCAGATGCTGTCGAGCCCGGCCGCTTCAACCCGCCTGGCGGTGCCGATGACGTCGTCCAGGGTCGCCCCGGTGCCGTCCGCCCCGAGCATGGTTCCGATACGCAAGGTCTGCCTCCCGCCGTCCGGCAAAAGCGCGCACAATAAACCAATAACCGTCATAATTCGCCGCTTTTTGCGGGACACCCGATTTCCGGAGACGAGATGAGGAAAAGAGCGGACAAGGAATCCATCGCCATCCTGGGCGGCACCGGCGACCTCGGCACGGGGCTTGCCATTCGCTGGTCGAAGGCCGGCTACAGGATGATCATCGGCTCCCGTACCCTGCCGAAGGCGCAGAAGGCGGTGGCCGCACTCCAGGAAATCAGCCCGGAAACACCCGCGGAAGCGATGGAGAACGGCGACGCTGCCGCCGCCGGCGACATCGTGGTGATCACGGTGCCGGCAAAGCACCAGGTTTCCACCCTGGCCGGCGTCAAGGACGCCCTGCGCGGCAAGATTCTCATTGACGTGACCGTTCCCCTGGAACCTCCCAGGGTCGGGACGGTGCAGCTACCGCCCGAAGGCAGCGCCGGCAAGCGGGCCCAGGAACTGCTCGGCAGGAAGGTCATGGTGGTCTCCGCCTTTCAGAACGTCGCCGCCCACCTGCTGCAGAAGGACATCCGCATCGAATGCGACGTGCTGGTCGCGGGGGACAAGCGGGCGGCCCGGCAGCGGGTGATCGATCTCATCGGCGAGGCCGGCATGACCGGCTGGCACGCCGGCCCCATCGACAACGCCGCGGCAGCGGAAGCCCTGACCTCCATCCTGATCCAGATCAACCGGCGCCACGACATTTCCCACTCCGGCATTCGCATCGTCGGCCAAGCCGATCACTGATGACCCGGGCGCTCCGCTTCGATCCCGTTCCCGGCCTGCCCATGATCCGGCCGGGCGACGATCTGGCCCGCCTGACCGCGAACGCGCTGGCGCAAGCCGGCCTCGAACTCGCCGGCGGCGACATCGTGTGCGTCGCCCAGAAGATCGTCTCCAAGGCGGAAGGCCGGTCCATCCCGCTGGCGGGCGTGCAGCCGGGCCCGGAAGCCATCCGCCTTGCCCGGGAAACCGAAAAGGACCCGAGGCTGGTGCAGCTCATTCTCGATGAGTCAACGGAAGTGATGCGGCAGCGGCCCGGAGTCCTGATCGTCAGGCATCGGCTGGGTTTCGTCTGCGCGCACGCCGGTGTCGATCAGTCGAACATCGAGCACGGCGACGGGGAATGCGCCCTGCTGCTGCCGGCGGACCCCGACGCATCCGCCGCGGGCCTCCGCGAGCGATTTCGGGCGTTGACCGGCGCCTCGGTGGGAGTCCTGATCACGGACAGCCACAACCGTCCCTGGCGCCTCGGCACTGTCGGCACGGCCATCGGCGCATCCGGCATGGGAGTGCTTGACGACAGGCGCGGAACCGCCGACCTCTACGGCCGCGAACTCAAGGTGACGCTCAGCAACCGGGCCGATGCCGTGGCCGCCGCCGCGACGCTCCTGATGGGCGAGACCACCGAGAGGATTCCCGTGGTGATCGCGAGGGGCGTTGCACCGCTCGAGAGCGACGATACCGCAAGGTCGATCAACCGCCCCCTCGAAGAGGACCTGTTCCGCTAGCCGCACCTGTTCATGAATGATCGTAGCGAGGTTGACAAGAGCAGTGAAAACGCAGGGTGGCGCGGACCAGAGCGCGCGCTTACCGTGCTTTCAGCACGTTGAGCAGGCGGCGGGAGCACGCCCTGTGTTTATGCTGCTATTCGCGACCGCAGTAGATTATTCATGAACAGGTGCGGCTAATGTCCTACCTTGCCCTGACCGGCGGTATCGGGGGCGCGAAGCTGGCCCTGGGCCTGGCCCATGTGCTGGGTCCCACCGAAGTCGCTTTCGTGGTGAACACCGGCGATGACTTCGAGCACCTGGGCCTGCACATTTCACCGGACCTCGACACGCTGACCTACACCCTCGCCGGCCGCAGCAATGCGGATACCGGCTGGGGCCGCGGCGACGAGTCCTGGCACTTCATGGCTGCGCTGGAAGAACTGGGCGGGGAGACCTGGTTTCAACTGGGTGACCGCGACCTCGCCCTGCACGTGGAACGCACGCGGATGCTGGCAGCGGGCGCCACGCTCACCGAGGTGACCCGCCACGTCTGCGCCGCGCTTGGCATCGCCCACCGGATCCTGCCGATGTCGGACGACCCCGTGCGCACCATCGTCCATACGCCGGACGGGGTGCTGTCGTTCCAGCACTACTTCGTCAGGGACCGCTGCAGGCCGGCGGTGACCGGGTTCGATTTTCAGGGGGCGGGCGAGGCGGCGCCCAATCCGGGCATCCTGAAGGTTCTGGAGGACTGCCGGGGCATCTTGATCTGCCCCTCCAACCCCTTCGTCTCCGTCGACCCGATCCTCGCCGTCTCCGGCATGCGCGCCGCCCTTGAAACCTGTTCCGCGCCGGTGGTCGCCGTCTCCCCCATCGTTGGCGACCGCGCCATCAAGGGGCCGACCGCGAAGATGATGCGCGAACTCGACGTGCCTTCCACCGCCCGGCAGGTGGCGCTGCACTATGGCGACCTGCTGGACGGTTTCCTCCTCGACGAACAGGATGCGGCGCAGCACGGCACGTTGCCGGTGGCGACCGCGGTTGCCCAATCGGTGATGGTGTCTCTCGAAGACCGCATAGCGCTCGCCAGAGCGGCCGTCGCGTTTCTCGACGATCTTGGGAGGTAACTTGTCCCGGCCACGAGACGCGGACGACGCACGGCGCGGCATCTGGGCCCTCGTGCCGATCAAGAGCTTCGATGCGGCCAAGGAGCGCCTGGCCGGCATGCTCGATGCGGATGAGCGCCGCGCCCTGATGCTGGCCATGGCACGCGACGTGCTGACCGCCCTGTCCGGTTCCCGCCGCCTGGCCGGCGTCCTGATCGTTTCCCGCTCCCCGGAAACGGATGACCTGGCCGAATCGTTCGGTACCGCGCGCTTTGCGGAAAGCCCCGGCATCGATCTGCCCGGCGCCCTTGCGGAAGCCGCAGGCCACGCAGCCCGTCATCATCGCGCCGAAGGCGTCTTTATAGTGCCCGCCGACGTACCCCTTGTCGGGGCTCATGAAGTCGATGCGCTGCTCGAGCAGCACCGTCAGGTGACCCTGTTGCCCGACAGGAACCGGGTCGGCACCAATGGCCTGATCCTTTCGCCCCACGACGCCATCGAACTCGTCTTCGACGGCAAGAGTTTCGGGCCGCACCTCGAGCGGGCCCGCGCGGCCGGCATCGATCCGGCGGTGGTCGCCGACGGTGGGTTCGCTCTCGATGTCGACACGCCGCGAGACCTGGGCCGGCTGCTGCAGCTCGGTCCGGACACCGAGACCGGCCTGTTTCTGAACCGGGCCGGCATCGCCGGGCGGCTGCCCGGCGGAATTCCTACATCGAATAGCTGACCTTGGCGTAGACCAGCGCGCCGTTGTGCCCCGCCGGGGAATAACGCGGATACTTGCGGCCATTGCCGAAGTTGATGGCCCTGTCCGGGTATTCGTCCAGGAAGTTCTCGGCGCCCACGGCAAGCGACAGGCCGCTCGCGAAACTGTACTGCACCAGCAGGTCTGCAAGGCCATAGCCATCGAACTCGGCGGCGCTGTGGTCGTCGTACCACTCGCCGAAATAGCTGTAGCGCAGCACCAGGTACCACTGATCGATGCTGTGCGTCGCGGTCACGTTGAAACGAGTCTCCGGCGCGCCTCGCTCGAGATTGTCGATGGTGTCGCCATCGGCGATGGTCGACCCTTCGCGGAAGTTCCGTACCTTGGTTTTCGTGTGGTTGAAGGAAAACAGCAGGTCGGTACTGCCGAATTCCCACTCCCAACCGTAGGTAAGCACGACATCGACGCCTTCGGTTTTCGTATCGAAATCGTTCGTGAAATAGCGCACCGAGGTGAACTCGCTGGCCTCCGGCACGCCGTCGGCAATCAGCGCCGCCTTGATCTCGTCGGTGACGCTGAAGAGGCCGGATAGCGCGATACGGTCGTCCACCGAGATGCGGAAATAGTCCGCCGTGAGGCTGAGCCCGTTGTCCAGCGCAAACACCACACCGAGAGAGAGGTTTTCGCTCTCCTCGGGCTCGAGTTCCCGACCGCCCAGGGCCATGGCCACCGGGTGGGTTGAGCCGATGGTGCCCCGCTCCTCGAAGGCGTTGGTGGCGGCGTTGACCACGGTAGAGACGTTGCGGGCATTGGATTGCCCCGGCGTCGGCGCCCGGAAACCGGTGCCGAAAGAGCCTCGCAGGGCCAGCGCATCGGTGAGGCGCAGGTGGGTGGCCAGCTTGAAATTGGTGGTGCTGCCGAAGCCGTCGAAATCCTCCCAGCGAACGGCGCCGCCGATTCGCAAGGCATCGGTGGCATTCACTTCCAGGTCGAGGTAGGCAGCAATGTTGGACCGGTCCCAGGTGCCGGACGATGCCGGGTTGAAACCGCCGAAACCGTTGGAGCCGGTACCGAAGCCGTACTGCTGGTAGGGCCCGATCTCCCAGGAGGCCTGCTCGCCGGTGGAGATCTCGAACTCTTCCTCCCGCCATTCGAAACCGCCGGCGACGTTCAGGTCCGAGGCCATGCCTACATCGACCGGGTAGGACAGGTCGATGTTGAAGTTGGTCTCGGTCTGCGTGTACTCGCCGATATCGAAATCACGCTGGGAACCGGGGCCGAGGGACGGATTCAGCGAATTGTCGAGGAAACCGTCCATGTTGTTCTCGCCGATGCTGCCGGAGACGTCGTAGAGCAACCCGTTGGCCAGGCCGCCCTTGAATCCTGCGACGAACGAGTAATCTGTCATTTCAGCGCCGAACACGGGCGTGAACCCTTCCGGATACAGTTCGACGAACGAGAAGCAGTCGGCATCGGCCGTGACAGCATCCCGGAACGCCAGCAGGTTGCCGGCCGTGGAAGGAATGTCGTACTTCGCCTGACAACCGTCGCCGCCCACCAGAAAGATATTGCTGCCGGTCTTGTAGACGCCGTTCCGGTTCATGGGGCTGCGGAAGAAGAAGGCTGTCTCCACCTCGCGGTTCGCATAGTTGCCGAACGCATAGAGCTGATGACCGTCGGCAAGATCGATGCCGATGTTGGCCGCCGCCTTGATGCTGTCGCTGACCTTGGGCGAGCCCCAGGGCTTGGCCGGCATGCCTACACCGGGAATGCCGAGGCCGATCAGGGCCGTTGCGTCCCCGTGCTGTACGCTGCGGTCGGTGGGCGCGGAATCGGCGTACTCGAAACTCAGGCTTGCGAAACCGCGGTCGGAAAGCGGCAGGCCAACATTGCCGGCAACACTTGTCATGTCCTCGTCGGAATCCGCAGTACGGAAACCATACTTCGCCTCGAAGGCCATGCCGTCGGTATCGTCCTTGAGCACGAAGTTCAGCACCCCGGCAATGGCGTCGGAGCCGTACTGGGCGGCCGCGCCGTCGCGCAGCACTTCCATGCGCTTGATGGCGATGGCGGGAATGGCGGAGATGTCCGGCCCCTGGGCGCCGTTCGAGGCGCCGTTGGAAATCCACTGGATGACCGAGCCCCGGTGCCGGCGCTTGTTGTTCGTCAGCACCAGGGTGTGGTCCGGCGCGAGGCCGCGCAGGTTCACCGGGCGCAACAAGGCGGCCAGGTCGCGGGAGGGGTTGTCGCTGACGTGGAAAGACGGCACCAGCGCCCGGACCAGGTTGGTCATGTCGCTGCCGCCCTGGTTCTCGAAATCTTCGCTGCTGATGGTGTCGACGGGAACGGATGAGTCCTCTACGGAGCGGGGCAGCGCACGGGTGCCGACTACCACGACTTCCTCGATTTCCGTTTCCGCCGCGGCGGTTTGCGGTTCAGCAGCGCCGACGGCCGGCGCGGCACTCAGTACCAATAGCGGCAAGGCGGCTTTTCCAAGAACGGATGCCGTGCGGCTGCGATTACAGATTTTTCCAACAACAGTCATGTCGATTGTTTCCCCAGGCAAATTTTGACGGAGCCGCAAACCGCGAAGATTGCGGGCGCGGCGCGGAACATTCGAAAATCGGCAGGGTTTTCCCCATGATAAGAACCTGTCAGCCATGCGGCCAGCTTTGTTTGACAAGGGAACACCCCAAAGATTCCCGGATCAGACGGAAAATTTCCTATAGAAGAAAGGTACTGATAGCCGGGAACACCGCCACCAGCGCCAATGCCATCAGCAGCAGCCCGACAAACGGCAGCACCGCCCGGGTCACCGTGGCGAAATCCTCCCGGAACGCACCCATGGCGACAATCAGGTTCAGGCCCATGGGCGGCGTCAGGTAGCCGATTCCCAGGTTGACGATCATCAGAATGCCGAGGTGCACCGACCCGATGCCCAGCGCATTGGCCAGCGGCTCGAGCATCGGGCCGAGAATCAGCACCGCGGACCCGATATCGATAACCATGCCCACCCCGAGCAGCAGCAGGTTGCCCAGCGCCAGGAACTCCACGGGCGAGTCGATCATGCCTTCCATGGCCTCCAGCATGTTCTGCGGGGTCTGCTGATAAGTAAGAAAGATGTTTATCGAGACGGCGAAGGCGAGCACCGGAAACAGGCTGCCCATCAGCCGGCTGGTCTCCAGGCCAACGTCGCGAAGGCCGCGCAGGTCGAGGTCGCGATGCACCGCCAGCTCTACGAACACGGCCAGGGCCACCGACACCGCCGCCGCTTCCGTCGGCGTGAAGATGCCGCCGTAGATGCCGCCGAGCACGGCCAGCGGCACCGGTACCGCGGTCAGCGCGCGCAGGCCGGTGGCCCTCACCTCCGCCGCATTCCAGGCGCCGGCGGTGCGCCGCCCGTGCCGCGCCAGCGTATAGGCCGCCAGCACCCCGATCATGACCAGGGCCGGCCCGATGCCGGCGATGAAGAGGTCCGCGATCGACGTTTCCGTCATGACCCCGTACAGGATGAGCGGGATCGAGGGCGGAACGACAATTCCCAACACCCCGCTGGCGCAAATGATGCCGATGGAAAAATGCCGGCCGTAGCCGTTCTCGAGCAGCGCCCGGTACATGACGGCGCCCACCGCGAGCAGCGTCACCGTAGCCGACCCGGAAATCGCGGCGAAGCCCGCCGCCGCAACCACGGTGGCGATCGCAAGCCCCCCCGGCATGCCACGGGTGACGGCCACCGCGAAGTCGATCAGCCGCCGCGCGATCGACCCCTTCGACATCACGGCGCCGGCAAACATGAACAGCGGAATGGCGAGCAGCACCTCCTTGTTGAACGCCTCCCACAGGTCGTAGACGACGTATTCGGGATGACCGCCGTCGAACACCGTGTAGGTGAAGAGCGCCGCGGCGCCGAGCAGCACCAGTACCGGCTGGCGGAGCCAGAGCAGCGCTGGCAGCAGCATGACGAGCAGCCAGATCATCGGCCAGGCCCGGGCAGGCTTTCGGCGCGAGCCCCATTGCGCGGCGACAGGTCAGGACGGGCCGCGAAGAGCGCATAGCGCAGGGCATTGAGCCCAAACGCCGCGACGAACACCGTCTGCAGCAACCACACCGGCCAGCGCAGCAGGCTGGTAACGTCATCCAGCCGATGCGACTCGATGGCGACGCCGGCCGCAATCCAGGCCAGGAGCGCGAAGAATCCAGCGGTCAGTGCATGGCCGGCGCGTTCCAGCCCCGGCTCCCAGGAAGGCGGACAATACCTGTCGAGGATGCGGGGCCGCAGATGCTCCCCGGCATCCGCGGCCGGTCCGATCCCGAACAGCGCCGTCAGCAGCATTCCCACCAGGCCGAGCTGCGCCGCGCCCACCACGCCGTGGCCCACGGTCAGCCGCGCGCCCACATCGACAATGAGCGCCAGGGCCATGACGGCGAGACCCGTCATGCACAGGGCCGACTCCAGGCGCGCCAGCCAGGCAAGCCCGGTCACGGCCCGCCTCCGGCACCCCCCGAAAAGGCCCGCTTGCCCGCGAACACCGCATCGCGTACGCCTTCTGCATTCCCACCGATCCGCGCGACCAGCTCAGCAACGATGCCCTGGACGCGCTCTCGCCAGCGCTCCCGTTCCGCCTCGCCCGGTTCGTGAACCACGATTCCCTCTTCACGCATCCGCGCGACCGCCGTTCCGGTAAGCGCCCGAACCGCGGCCCGGGCGTCCGCGACATTGCTCCACGCGCGGCGCAGCACCTCCCGCTGTTGTGCATCGGCCCCGTCGAACCAGGCCTTGTTCGCCACGATCGCCCCGGTGTCGTAGGAGTGCCGCGACAGCGTCAGATGGCTCGCGTAGCGCCGGGTCACGAAGAAGTGAAAGATCACCGACGAGACGCCGCCCTCGATGAGGCCCGTCTGCAGCGACGGCACCAGGTCGGCGCTGCCGAGCGGAATCGAGTCGGCGCCGATCGCCTTGAGAAACAACTGGGTCGCCGGATTGGGCGAACCGCGCAGGCGCAGGCCGGCGGCATCCTCCGGCAGCCGTACCGGCGTATTCGAGTAGATGCCGTTCCAGCCCACCTCCACCCACTGCAGCAGCACGAGGTTGCGCTCCGCGAACAGGGCGTCGAACACCTCGAACAGATAGTTGTCGTAGACGAAATCCACCTCCGCGGTGGAGTCGAACACGTAGGGGGCCATGGGAATGTTGAGTTCCGGCACCACGGAGGCCAGGCCCTGCAGCGACATGCCGCCCAGGTGCGCCCGCCCCCGCCGCAGGTCGTGCAGCATCTGTTCCTCGCTGCCCCGCTCACCGCGGGTGAAGAAATCCAGGTGCACCGCTTCCTGTTCCGCCAGGAACTCCCTGGTGCGTTGCCACTCCTTGTCCCATACCGAGTTCGGCTGGGCAAACGCCACTGCGCGCCCATACAGGACGTCCGCGGCTGCCTGAACGGGAGCAGCGGCTGCCGCAACCAGCAGTCCGGCCAACAGGCCATGGCGGTAAAGGAGATTCGGCACTACAGAAACTGCTGTGTCTGCACGGCCTTGACCAGGATCTCGTCGGACCCTTCCACGGTTACGAAGGCATCGAAAACCGCCTGCCGCCGCCCGGCCCGAACCAGGCGGCAGGTCGCCAGCAGCGGCGTACCGGCGGGCACCGGCCGCAGGTAATAGCAAATCAGGCTGGTGGTCACGAAGGCGCGCTCGTTTCCGGCAAACCAGGTGGCAAGGCTCACCGCATCGTCGATCATGGCGGCCACGAACCCGCCCTGCACGCCGCCGTGGGGGTTGGTCATGCCGGCCGGCGGCAGGAAGCGCACCGTGGCCGACTCGCCCGCATCGTCGACCGCGAGCACAGTGCCGTTCATGAATTCCCGGGTCTCGATGCGCGGCAGTTGATCGATATCCATCGTTGTTGGCTCCGCTAAAAGGGGGCTGCGCCACAAATGCGGCCCCGTCCGCCGGTCATGTCCGGCATCGCCCCGCTGCTCACGGAACGCACCCGGCAACGCCGGGGAACAACTTTCCGGCCGCCTGCAGCACATCGGTACTGGCGAGACCCGAGATCTGCAATCCCATCGGCAACCCCTTGCCCGACGTTTCCATGGGAACCGATATGGCCGGAACGCCCGCGATCGCCGCCGGCGCGGTCAGGTCCGCCAGCGTGACCGGAACCTCGTCGCCAAGGGCGGGCGCCAGATGCGGTGTGGTGGGACTCACGAGCAGGTTTTCACCGAGGTCCGCGCAGAGTCGGCGGCGGACATCCTCAAGCACCCGCTCGGCGCGCCGCACCTTTTCCGGTGGCTGGGCGGCACCCCACTCCACCAGCCGCCGGAACGTCCGACTGAATCCATCGGGGTTGTCGCTCAACGCCCGGGAAAACAGTTCCGCACCGTCGCGCTCACACAGCAGAAGCCCGGCACGGCGCAGGGCCGACAGGTCGACATCCGTCCAGTCGACATCCCGGGAGACCCCATGATCCGCAACCAGGCGATTGAAGGCTTCATCAATCGCGCCACATGCCGGCTCCCGGATCGTAACGGTCCACCGGGCGAGCCGGGCAATGCCACCCACGCGCCGCGCCGCCCGGTCAGTGTGATCCGCCGGTTCGGAGTCCTGCCGAAACAACCCGGCAACCGCACCCACATCGCCGACGCTGCGCCCCAGCACACCCACGTGGTCGAGCCGGCGGCAAAGGGGCATGACCCCTCCCGCGGGAATCTCGTCCCGGCCCGGCTTGAATCCCACCACGCCGCACAGGGCCGCGGGCAGCCGCACGGAACCCAGGTCGTCCGTGCCAAGCGCAAGCGGCGCGAATCCCGCGGCCACCGCCGCGGCGCTGCCGCCGGACGAACCGCCGGGAATGCGGGCGCGATCGTGTGGATTGCGGGTGGTTCCGAACGCCGGATTGTTCGTGGTTGCCCCGAGCGCCGCCTCGTGCATGTTGAACACCGCCATGGGAATCATCCCTGCCGCACGCAGCCGGCGCACGCAATCCGCGTCCGTCGACGCCCGCCGCTCCCGAAACGCCGAGATTCCCCCATGCCAGGGATAGCCCTCGACGGCAACGTTGGCCTTCACCCCGAATGGCACGCCGTCCAGGGGGGACAGCGGCGCCCCGCGCCGCCAGCGCGCCTGGGACGCGGCTGCCTGGTGCAGCAGGTCTTCGCGCTCGCCCACATGGTTGCAGATCGCAAGGCCCGAATCGTACCGGCCGATGCGCCCCAGGCAGCGCTCCAGGAGTTCCGCCGGCCGCGCACGCCCGTCGGCGAAGGCCGCGGCCCAGGCACGGGCATCCCGGCCGGACGCCTCAGCCGCGTTCATCCACCAGCCGTATGGGCTTCTGGCGCCGGTCCACCTGCGTCAGCGATGCCGTACCGCCGCGTTTAACCAGTTCGACATCCACGGCGATGCCCAGCTTGTTCTTCAAGAGCTCGCGCATTAGACCCGGCAACTCCGGCCCGGCGGCGCTCACCTCGGCCACGACCGCGAACCCGCCGTCCCGCGCAACCCGGCAGACGAATTCGCCCAGGAACTCCGGCACGCCGTCGAGCAACGGCCCCACGGCCTGGGGAAAGACGTTGATGCCCTTGATCTTCACCATGTTGTCGCTGCGCCCCAGAAAGCCCTCGATGCGGCGCAGGTTGAAACCGAGCGCCGAGGATCCGGACCGCTCCATGGTGACATCGTGGGTATTGAAGCGAATGATCGGGTAGATGTCGTCCTTGAAGAGGCAGGTGCAGACCATGTCGCCCTGCCGCCCCGCTCCCACCGGAGCCCCGGTGTCCACGTCCAGCAGTTCCAGGTAGTGGGCGTCTTCCATCACGTAGAGCCCGTCCCGGTCCGGGCCCTCGCCGGCGATGATCCCCGTGTCGCCGACACCGTACCAGTCGTAGCACTCGGCGCCGCCCCAGAGATCCGTGATGGCCGCCCGGTTCTCGCGACCCATCTGGCCGCTGATCATGCGCACGCGAATGTCTTCGCCCATGACCAGCCCCTGCTCCGCCGCCACGTCCGCCAGGCGCTTGAGATAGTCGGCGAAGCCGACGATCACCGTCACCCCGAAATCGCGCATGAGTTCCACCTGGCGCTTCGATGGAGTTTCAACGCCCGTGCCCGCCGAAAGGAAAATGGCGTTGGTCCAGTGCAGCACCGCCTCGCGGACGTAATGCCCGCCGTTGATGGGGCCGTGGCCGTACACGGAGTGCACGACATCGCTGCCGGCGATGCCCTGCAGGCGGTATATCCTGCCGAGCAGCAGGTTTTGAACCTCCCTGGATTTCGCGCCGAACAGCAGCGGCTGGGGCCGCCCCGTGGTGCCGCTGGTCGTGTGGAAGATCACCTGCTCGTGATCCGCATCCCGCGGGTCGAAACCGCCGAAATCGCCGAACGGCGGATGGGCCGCGATGCTGTCCATCAGGTCCGACTTGTCGAAAACCGGCAGTTTTTCGATGTCGGCCAGGCCGCGGATGTCCCCGGGCTCGGCGCCTGCCCGGCTCCAGAGACGCTGGTAAAAGCCCGTCTGCCAGGCCCGCTCCACGCAACGCCGGAACAGGTGGTTCTGGCGGGCGAAGAGTTCGTCGCGGCTCAGCTTGCGGGCGAGATTCTCGAAATCGGCACCGATCGGGTGATTGTCCAGCAGGGCGTCAATGCCCGCTGCCTCGAAGTAATTGCTCACCATGGTGCGACGGCCTCCCAACGGAGCCCCGATTGCGCGGCTGGCTGGACTTTCATGGAACAGAACTTAATTCTTTGATTTTAAAGAATAAGTTACTTGACATAATCTCTTCAGTCTCAACAGCGAGTTCGCATGCGGCGCTTCCCTTTCGGCGCACGGCCACATCATCCTGCGGAACTCAAGGCCTTCAGACGAGCTTAACGCGCCGAAAGGGAAGCGCCGCATACGAACTCTTTCCCAAGATT
>JAPPHD010000028.1 GCA_028821125.1 Gammaproteobacteria bacterium | reverse complement strand
CCTCACCCTGCCCGTTCGATGGGCTCCATCGAGTTGGTGAGCGATGCGGGCTAGGTCGGCGGAACCGGGGGCGCAATGGACAATGTCTTACAAATAGGGGTTGATTTGGAATTCTTGCGGAAGGGTCGCGAGCCGTGTGCTGCCGGACCCGGCCCGCCTGCCCGGCGGGACCCGGATTCCGGATACTCAGCGTCGCCGCTTGCGCAACTCCTCGAGGGTGCGTTGCTGTGCCGCCGCTTCGGCAAGCTTCGCGGCGGCAACGGAGAAATCGAAATCCGCGGCCTGTTCGGCCAGCGCGCGCTCCGCGGCCTCCTTGGCCTCAGCCGCCGCTGCCTCGTCGATATCCTCGGCCCGGGATGCGGTATCCGCCAGGATGGTCACCATGCCCGGCTGCACCTCCAGAAAACCGCCCGAGGCGTAGAATACCTCCTCCTCGCCGTTTTCCAGCCGCAACTGCACTGGGCCCGGACGGATTCCGGTCAACAGCGGCGCGTGGCCGGGCAGAATGCCCAGCTCGCCGATGCTGCCCCGCAGGCTCACCATGGTGATGGCGCCCGAGAAAATCGCCTTCTCGGCGCTGACAATATCGCAGTGCATCGTGGCCATTGATCTGATCTCCTGCGGCGGCTAGATCGTCTTCGCCTTCTCCACCGCGTCCTCGATGTTGCCCACCATGTAGAAGGCGTTTTCCGGCAGGTGGTCGTACTCGCCGTCGAGGATGCCCTTGAAGCTGCGCACCGTATCTTCCCGGGTGACGAACTTGCCGGACTGCCCGGTGAACTGCTCCGCCACGAACATGGGCTGCGAGAAGAACTGCTGCATCTTGCGCGCCCGGTAGACGAGTTGCTTGTCTTCCTCAGACAGCTCGTCCATGCCGAGAATGGCGATGATGTCGCGCAGTTCCTGGTAGCGCTGCAGGGTCTGCTGCACGCCCTGGGCCACGTCGTAGTGCTCCTGGCCCACCACGTTGGGGTCGAGTTGGCGGCTGGTGGAGTCGAGCGGGTCCACCGCCGGGTAGATGCCGAGGTCGGTAATGGCCCGGGACAGCGTCACCGTGGAGTCGAGGTGGGCGAAGGTGGTCGCCGGCGACGGGTCGGTGAGGTCGTCCGCCGGCACGTAGATCGCCTGAACCGAGGTGATGGAGCCGGTCTTGGTGGTGGTGATGCGCTCCTGCAGGGTACCCATCTCTTCGGCCAGGTTGGGCTGGTAGCCCACCGCTGAAGGCATGCGCCCGAGCAGCGCCGAGACCTCGGTGCCGGCCAGCGTGTAGCGGTAGATGTTGTCGATGAAGAGCAGCACATCGCGCCCTTCGTCGCGGAACTGCTCGGCCAGGGTCAGGCCGGTGAGGCCCACCCGCAGCCGGTTGCCGGGCGGTTCGTTCATTTGGCCGAACACCAGGGAAATCTTGTCGAGCACGCCGGCTTCTTCCATTTCGTAGTAGAAGTCGTTGCCTTCCCGGGTGCGCTCGCCCACGCCGGCGAATACCGACAGCCCCGAGTGCTCGATGGCGATGTTGCGGATCAGTTCCAGCATGGTCACCGTCTTGCCGACGCCCGCGCCGCCGAACAGCCCCACCTTGCCGCCCTTGGCGAAGGGGCAGATCAGGTCGATGACCTTGACGCCCGTTTCCAGCAGTTCGTTGCCGCCGAGCTGGTCCTCGTAGGTGGGCGCCTTGCGGTGGATGGGCATGTGTTCCCGGGCGTTGACGGGGCCCTTCTCGTCGATGGGGTTGCCGAGCACGTCCATAATGCGCCCGAGCGTCTCCTCGCCCACGGGTATGGAGATCGGCTGGCCGGTATTGGCCACATCGAGCCCCCTGGACAGTCCGTCGCTGGAACCCATGGCGATGGTGCGCACCACGCCGTCGCCCAGCTGCTGCTGTACTTCCAGGGTCGTGCCGCTCTGGGTCACCTTCAGGGCGTCATACACATTCGGGACATCTTCCCGATTGAACTCCACATCGATCACCGCCCCGATGATCTGTACGATTCGACCGCTCGACATGTTCTTTGTGCCTCTCTGTGCTTGATTCCGTTCGGCCGCTGAGCGTCTCGCCACACGGCCTTCCTCAAATCCGTTCGACCGGCGCGCCAGCCGTCACACCGCCGCCGCCCCACCGACGATTTCCGCGATCTCCTGGGTGATCGCCGCCTGGCGGGCGTTGTTGTAGATCAGCCGCAGCTCGTCGATGAGCTGCTCGGCGTTCTCCGTCGCGTTCTTCATGGCGATCATCTTGGCCGCCTGTTCGCAGGCGCCGTTTTCCACCACCGCCTGGTAAACCTGGGACTCGATGAAACGCATCACCAGCCCGTCGATGAGCTGCCGCGCTTCCGGCTCGTAGAGGTAGTCCCAGCGGCGCTTCAGGTGCTCGTCCTGTTCCGGGTCCAGCGGCAGAAGCTGCCGGATCCGGGGCCTCTGGGTCATGGTGTTGACGAAATCGTTGGAGACGATGTAGAGCCGGTCGATGCGGGCTTCCTCGTAGGCATCGAACATGATCTTGATGCTGCCGATCAACTCCGAGAGCACCGGCGACTCGCCCACGTTGTTCACCGCTGCCGTGACGTTGCCGCCAACGGAGCGGAAGAAGGCGGCGGCCTTGTTGCCGATAAGGGCCAGGTCCGCCTCGATGCCCTTGCCGTGCCACTCGGCCATGTCCCGCACCAGCGCCCGCAACAGGTTGACGTTCAGCCCGCCACAGAGCCCCTTGTCGGTGGAAACGACAATGTAGCCGATACGGTGGATCTCGCGCTCGGTCATGAACACGTGGCGGTATTCGGGGTTGGAGTTCGCCAGGTGCCCGATGACCTGGCGGATCTTCTCGGAATAGGGCTTGCCCTCGCGCATCTTCTCCTGGGTGCGGCGCATCTTGCTGGCCGCCACCATCTGCATGGCGGAGGTGATCTTCTGCGTGTTCTCGACGCTGCCGATCTTTTTCCGGATTTCCTTGCCGACGGCCATTGCCTACACCTCTGACCTACCAGGTCTGGGTCTTCTTGAAGGTTTCAATGGCATCGCGCATCGTCTGCTCGATGTCATCGTCGTAGGCGCCGGTCTCGTCGATGCTCTTCATCCACTCGCCGTGCTCGGCGTGCATGTAGGCCAGAAGCGCCGCCTCGAAGTCGAGTACCTTGTCCACCTCGATGTCTTCCAGGTAGCCCTCGTTTGCGGCGAAAAGCACCAAGCCCATCTCGGCCACCGACATGGGCTCGAACTGTTTCTGCTTCATGAGTTCGGTTACCCGCTGGCCGTGCTCGAGCTGTCGGCGGGTGGCATCGTCGAGGTCCGAGGCGAACTGGGAGAACGCGGCCAGTTCCCGGTACTGCGCGAGCGCCAGCTTGATGCCGCCGGCGATCTTCTTCATGAACGGCACCTGCGCGGCACCGCCCACCCGGGAGACCGAGATGCCCGGGCTCATGGCCGGCCGCAACCCGGCGTTGAAGTTGTCGGTTTCCAGGAAGATCTGGCCGTCGGTGATGGAGATCACATTGGTGGGCACGAAGGCCGATACGTCACCGGCCTGGGTCTCGATGATGGGCAGGGCCGTCAGCGAGCCGGTCTGACCCTTGACGCGCCCGTCCGTGATCTTCTCCACGTACTCGGCATTGACTCGGGAAGCACGCTCGAGCAGGCGGGAGTGCAGATAGAAAACATCGCCCGGGTAGGCCTCGCGGCCCGGCGGGCGTCGCAGCAGCAGGGAGATCTGCCGGTAGGCCCAGGCCTGCTTGGTCAGGTCGTCGTAGATGATGAGCGCGTCTTCGCCCTCGTCACGGAAGAACTCGCCCATGGAACAGCCGGAATAGGCCGACATGTACTGCATGGGCGCCGGGTCCGAGGCGCTGGCGGCGACCACGATGGTGTTGTCCATGACGCCGTGCTCCTCGAAGGTGCGCACGATGTTGGCGATGGTGGACATCTTCTGGCCGATGGCGACGTACACGCACTTGACGCCGCTGTTCTTCTGGTTGATGACGGCATCAACGGCAATGGCCGTCTTGCCGATCTGCCGGTCGCCGATGATGAGTTCCCGCTGGCCACGGCCAATGGGCACCATGGCGTCGATGCACTTCAGGCCGATCTGCACCGGCTGGCTGACCGACTGGCGGGCGATGACGCCGGGCGCCACCTTCTCCACCGGCGCCGTGCTCGATGCGTTGATGGGGCCCTTGCCGTCCACCGGGTTACCCAGCGCATCGACCACCCGGCCGAGCAGCTCGCGGCCCACCGGCACTTCCAGGATGCGGCCGGTGCAGCGTGCCGTCATCCCTTCCGAAAGGGAGAGGTAGTCGCCCAGGATGACCGCGCCCACCGAGTCGCGCTCCAGGTTGAGCGCCATGCCGTACAGGGGGCCCGGAAACTCGATCATCTCGCCGTATTGCGCATCCGCCAGCCCGTGAATCCGCACGATGCCGTCGGATACGCTCACCACCGTGCCCTCGTTGCGCGCCTCGGCGCGCACGTCGAGGCTGTCGATCCGGTGGCGGATGATGTCGCTGATTTCCGAAGGGTTCAGTTGTTGCATGTCCTAACTTCCTGATCGTCTGGATCGCATCGTCTCGATCGATTTGCCTAAACTGCCTTAATTGCCTTAGTTGCCTTGTCCGGCCTGCCTCGCCCCGAGCGCTACGCCCAGTGCTACATCCTGGCCAGCGACTCGGCGAGCTTGTCGAGCCTGCCGCGCACCGAACCGTCGATGACCGTGTCCCCGGCGCGCACGATGGCGCCGCCGAGCAGGCTTGCGTCAACATCGCTCGACAGCCTCACTTCCTTGCCGAACTTCATCTGCAGCGCATCCTTGAGGCGCTCGGCCTGGGCCTCGGTCAGCGGATAGGTGGACAGCACCTCCACGTCCAGATTCCGCTCTTCCGCCGCCTTCAGTTCATCGAACCCGCGGGAGATCTCCCCGAGCAGCCCAAGCCGCCCGTTGCGGGCCAGCACCAGCAGGAATTTCCGCCCGCGCTCCTCCACTTCGTCACCGCAAATTTCCGCCAGGTGAAACGCCTTCCGTTCCGCCGGCACCTCGGGCGACTCCATCAGTGTGCGCACCCGTTCCTCGTCCGCCGCGGCGGCCATGACGCCGAGCCGCCGCGCCCAGAGATCCAGCGCGTCGTTCTCCCGGGCCAGGGCGAACACCGCATTGGCGTAGGGCCGGGCAAGCGTTGCGAGTTCCGCCATTTGCGTGTTGCTCCCCCTGGTGCCCTGTCTACAGCTCTGCCGCCAGGCGTTCCAGCATCTGGCTGTGGCGGCTCGCATCGATGGTCTCGCCAAGCACCTTCTCGGCGCCGCTTACGGCCAGCGCCGCAACCTGCGCGCGCAGTGCTTCCCGGGCACGATTGACTTCCTGATCGATCTCGGAGCGCGCCGCCTCCACCAGGCGTTCGCCCTCCTCCCGGGCTTCGGCCCTGGCGTCTTCGATCATCTGGCCGGCGCGCTGGCGGGCCTGCTCGATAATCTGGGCGGCTTCGGCCTTCGCCGTGGCGCGTTCCTCTTCCGCCCCGCTTTCCGCTTCGGCGAGTTTCCGTTCGGCTTCCTCGCCCGCCGCCAGGCCCTGCGCGATGGTCTCCTGCCGCTCACGCATGGCGTTCTTGATGAACGGCCAGATGAACTTCATGCAGAACCAGGCGAACAGGAAGAACGTCAGGCTCTGGCCGATGAGGGTCAGGTTGAGGTTCATCGTTTCCTCCCGATCGGTTTGACCAGACGTGCGTTCAGGCTACGGCGAACAGGGCATAGAGCCCGATGCCCACCGCGATCATGGGCACCGCGTCGACCAGGCCGAGCACGATGAAAAGCTGGGTGCGCAGCATGGGCAGCAACTCCGGCTGCCGGGCAACGCCCTCCAGGAACTTGCCGCCGAGAACGCCGACGCCGATGGCCGCGCCCACGGCGCCGAGGCCCAGCATCAGGCCGCCCGCTACGTAAAGAAGAACTGCTAATTCCATTGTCGCTCCAAGTTTCGAGTGTTGTTGCCGCCCATGCGCCGGGCGACTGCCCCGTTAAAAATACTCCTGTGCACCCCGGTCAGTGCTCCTCCGTATCGTGTGCCTGCGCCAGGTAGACGACCGTGAGCACTGCGAAAACGAATGCCTGCAGGGTGATCACGATGAGGTGAAACGCCGCCCAGACCCACTGGAAGACGCCGCCGGCCAGCGCGAAGACGATGCCGCCGGTGAACATGAGCGCGATGAGCACGAAAATCATCTCGCCCGCATAGAGATTGCCGAACAGCCGCAGGCCGAGAGACAGCGGCTTGGCGATGAGCGTCACCATTTCCAGCACGAAGTTGATGGGTATGGCCAGCTTCGAGGGGAAGGGGTGCAGCGACAGCTCCGCCAGGAAGCCGATCAGGCCCTTGCGCGCCACGCTGTAGTACAGGATCAGGCCGAACACCGACAGCGCCATGGACATGGTGATGTTGGGGTCGGTGGTGGGCACGATCTTCATGTAATGCACGCCCAGCGAGGCCGAGAGCATGGGTATCCAGTCCACGGGCACCAGGTCCATGAGGTTCATCAGGAACACCCAGACGAAGATGGTCAGCGCCAGGGGCGCCACCAGGTCGTTCTTGTGATTAAAGATGCTCTGGGTGGTGTCGTCGATAAAGTCTACGATGATCTCGACGAAGTTCTGCAAGCCGCCCGGAACGCCCGCCGTGGCCCTTTTGGCGGCGCGCCGGAAAAGATAGAGAAAGATGAGCCCAAGCCCGATGGACCAGCCCATGGAATCGACGTGGATCGACCAGAACCCCATGGCCTGGGCTTCCTCGGCGGAATGGGCAAAGCCCCAGGTGCCGTCCGGATGCTGGCCATAGGTGAGGTTCGTCAGGTGGTGCCTGATGTACTCGACGCTTGTCTGGGTTTCACCCGATGCCATCTGTCAATCCGCAGTCGTTCATCGAGACTTCCGGTCATCGAAATCCGGGGCCGGACTTCAATGATTCGAGTCTCGCGGCCTTACGGCCTTCGCCTCGCCCCCGCCCCTGTCAAGAAACGGTGCCGCCAGGTACGCCAGGTGCACGGCAACCACCCCGGCAAAGAAGCCCAACGGCAGAGGCTTCGCAATCACGAACGCCGCCACCATAAGCCCGACGATCGTCACCGGCTTCAAAACCCCGGCGAGGACGATCGGCACGGGCTTCCGCCAGCGCGTCGCGCAGACCGCGAATCCGGCGGTCGGCACGATGCAGACCAGGCCGCCCAGCAGGGCCGCAATCGCCTGCTCGGCTGCCAGCAGCGACAGCAGCAGCACCGCCGCAAACGCCGCGGCAACCTGTGCGATAACGATTCGATAAGCCAGACCAATACCCTCGGGCCACTTGAGGCTCGTTGCGCTGGACCGATCGGAATCCGAGTCAAGGCGGGCCGGAGGCGGCGCGTATTATAGGGACGCGCCCCGGCGCATTCAACGCGGATCTTCGTGGTAGGGGAAGGAGCGCCTTACACCGCTAGATCGACTCGAAATCCCCGTGCCGGCCCTTCCCCGCAGCGAAGCGCGACGCACCACTGCGGGTTTCGCCGGAATCGATCACTTCCATGCCCAGGCGGGTTTCCTCCCGGAGCGCTTCGGCGAGAGAAAGGCCCCATTGCCGATAAGAGGAAAGACGGTCGTTACGCATGCAGAGCTGGGGAAAGGCGACCAGGCTCCGGGCCAGTTCCATGGCCCCCTCCAGCGCTTCTCCGGGCGGCGTTATCCGATTGGCCAGGCCCATCGCCCTCGCTTCCCCGCCGCTCACCCCCCGGCCGGTGAGGATCAGGTCCAGGGCATGGCTGTGCCCGATCAGCCGGCTCAGCCGGATGGTGCCTCCATCGACCAGGGGAACGCCCCAGCGGCGGCAGTAGACCCCGAATACAGCGTCATCGGCGGCGACCCTCAGGTCGCACCACAGCGCCAGTTCCAGGCCGCCGGCCACGGCGAACCCTTCCACCGCCGCGATCACGGGTTTCGACAGCAGCATGCGCGTGCAGCCCAGCGGCCCGTTGCCGTCGGGACGCAATGACGGAGCATTCGAGCCGCTGGCCACGGCTTTCAGGTCCGCTCCGGCGCAGAACACGCCATCCGCTCCCGTCAGTACCGCCACATCCGCACCCTCGTCCGCATCGAAACGGCTGAATGCGTCGGCAAGACCGTCCGCGGTTTCCCGGTCCACGGCATTGCGGACTTCGGGCCTGTTGATGGTGACCAGGGTAATGCGCCCGGCCGTAGTCGTCTCAACTTTCATGGAACAAAACGCAACTCATTGATTTTAGATAAAAACTTATTTGACATGATATCGTCATTCGCAATAGCGAGTTCGCATACGGCGCTTCCCTTTCGGCGCACGGCCACATCATCCTGCCGTACGCTAGGTTTTCGGACGAGCTTAACGCGCCGAAAGGGAAGCGCCGCATACGAACTCTTTCCCAAGATTCAGCGTTGTTCCTTCCACGTCCTCGTCCCGGCGCGCCGGGTTGCCGACTCGCATGGAACGTCCTCCCGATCCGTCTCAAACGGCGGATACTCACTACAGTCTACGGGCGCAACACGGCGCCGCTGTCGAAATCGGTACGCGTACCGTCACGCATGGCGAAGCGGCCGTTCACCAGCACGTGGACGATACCGTCGGCATAGGTGCGGGGTTCCCTGATCGTGCAGCGGCTCTCGATGGCGTTCCTGTCGAATACGGTGATGTCCGCGGCAAGCCCGCGCTTCAGCCGCCCCCGATCGTTGAGCCCCAGGCGCTCCGCAGGCAGTGCAGTGATGCGGCGGATACCTTCCTGAAGCGGCAGGACGTTGCGCTCGCGCACGTACAGCCCCAGGAAGCGCGCCGCCCAGCCGTAACCGGACACTGACCCCACGTACTTTTCCAGCGCGCCGTAGGGCGCGAGCGCCAGCGTGTCGGAAATCACCGCGCAGTCGGGCTGGCCCAGGCAAAGCTCGATGTCGTCATCGCTGAAGCTGTGCGACGTCCACAACAGCGCGCCCATGCGCTCGCCCTCTTCGGCGAGCAGGTCGAGGGCGGCATCGAAGGGCGAGGTGTCGCGCATCCGGCCGATGTCCTCGAACGTCTCCCCCACCAGGTGCGGGTTCTCCTCGCTGTTCAACAGTGCGATGGCGTCCCAATGCCCGTCGGTGACGAGCAACCACATGTGCCTGGGATTGCGTTTCATCCGTTCGCGCGTTGCCGGGTCCTTCAGGCGTTCGAGAATTCCGGGTATGCCGCCTTCCTGCGCCCAGGGCGGCAGGATCGCCTGCACAAGCGTGTGGCTCCAGTCGTGCGGAATGACGTCGAAGGCGGCGTCGACGCCCTGCCTGCGCACTCCCTCGATCATCTCCAGGCTGTGCTCCATGGCATGCGGCGGGGCCCCGTATTTGGGCTGGATGTGGGAGATCTGCAAGCGGACACCGGCATTGCGCGCCGTACTCAGCGCCTCGCTGAAGCCGAGGTCGTAGTAGGCGTCGCGGTTGCGCACATGGGTAGCGTACAGCCGGTCGTGACGCGCCGCCACCGCGCACAGGGGAACGATGTGCTCCGGGGCACAGATGCTGCCCGGCCAGTATTCCAGCCCGGTGGAGAAACCGTATGCACCCTGGTCGAAGGCCTCGGCAAGCAGTTCCGCCATGCGCCGCGTTTCATCGATTTCCGGCGTACGCAACGCATCGCCCAGCACCGCCCTGTGCACGGCGCCGTGTCCGACAAACGCCGCCACGTTCACGCCCAGGCCGGTGGCGTCAAGGCGTTCGAGGTACTCGCCGAAGCTCGTCCAGCCCATGTCGACCGCACAGTCTTCGGAGTACCCGAGTGCACCGTGCCGGGCGTCCCCGGCCCTGGCGACGGGTGCGCAACTGTGCCCGCACTGGCCCACTACCTCGGTGGTGACACCCTGATGGACCTGGCTCTCGGCCCTGCCGTTGACCAGCAGCGTGAAGTCCGAGTGCGTGTGCATGTCGACGAATCCCGGGGAGACGGCAAGGCCATCCAGCTCGATGCGCTCCGCGGCCTGCTGTTCCGACAGGTCGCCGATGCGGGCGATCCGGCCGTCCAGAATGCCTACATCGGCGTGCAACGGTTCGCCGCCCGATCCATCGAAAACCTCTCCCCCGGCGAGTATCACATCGAGCACGTTCGGGCTCTCCCTGGCGCGTTGTTGTTCGATCGGCGAAAAAACGGCTTCCGGCGCGTCGATGTCTGTAGCGTCAACAGGCCCTATTCGAGGCGGGCCAGAATGCCGTCGAGTTCATCGAGCGATGCATAGCTGATGGTCACCTTTCCCTTTCCCTTGGCGTTGTGGCTGATCGATACGCGCGCGCCGATCCGCTCGGTCAGGGAACGCTCGAGAGCGAGCGTATCCGCGTCCTTGGTGGGCGATGGCCTGCTGGCGCCATCGCCCCGGAGCAGCCGACCTGCCAGCGCCTCAGCCTGGCGCGCGTTCAGGCCCTTGGCCACGATGGTGCGCGCCGCGGACGCCTGGGTGCCGGCCGGCAACGGCACCAGGGCGCGGGCATGGCCCATTTCCAGGGCGCCGTCGTTCAGCAGGTTGCGGACCGCCGGCTCCAGGCTCAGCAGGCGCAGGGCGTTCGTGACCGCGGTGCGTGATTTGCCCACCGCATCGGCGACTTCCTGGTGGGTCAGCCCGAATTCGTCATGCAGCCGCTGCAGTGCGCCCGCTTCATCGAGAGGCTTGAGGTCCTCGCGCTGGATGTTCTCGATCAGCGCCATGACCGACGCCTGTTGGTCGGTCACCTCCTTGATCAACGCCGGCACCGAACGAAGCCCGGCGAGCCCCGCCGCGCGCCAGCGCCGTTCGCCGGCGACGAGCTCGTAACCGCCCTGGGGACGGGGCCGCAGCAGCACGGGCTGCATCAGGCCCTGGGCCTTTATCGACTGCGCCAGTTCCGCCAGGGATTCTTCATGGAACGAGCGTCGCGGCTGGTGGCGGCCGGGGTGGATCTCTTCCAGGGAAACCGTCGTCTGCCCCTCCGGCTCCGAGGCCGGTTCCGGATCCGGGCTCAACAGTGCGCCGAGCCCCCTGCCTAAACGCCTGCTGCTCATTCCGGCCCCGCCTCTAGCCGCACCTGACGGTGAACAAGCTACACCGGCTATTGCCCACCTCGCTACGCCTTTTCACCATTGGATGCGGCCTGGTTTTTCCTCGACGCGGCAAGAATAGCCGTCTTTACGGCCCGCGCCTACCGGGAGCCGGGCCCGGGATCCGCATGCCTGCGCGCAAGCTCGCTCGCCAGTGCTAGGTAGGCGACCGCCCCGCGGGAATGCCGGTCGTAGAAGATCACCGGCCGGCCGTGGCTGGGCGCTTCCGCGAGCCGCACGTTGCGGGGGATCACGGTTCGGAACACCGAATCGCCGAAGTGTTCGAGGAGTTGGCGGGACACCTCCAGGGTCAGCCTGTTGCGCGGGTCGTACATGGTTCGCAGCACACCCTCGATGGCGAGCCTGGGGTTGGAGCGCCGGCGGATCTGTTCGATGGTCTCCAGCAACGCCGCCAGGCCCTCCAGCGCGTAGTATTCGCACTGCATCGGAATCAGCACGCCATTTGCGGCCACCAGCGCATTCAGCGTCAGTATGTTGAGTGACGGCGGGCAGTCGATGAACACATAGTCATAGGCGGTGCGAAGCGCGGCGATGCGCTGGCGCAACCGGATTTCCCGGCGATTCTCCCGAAGCAGCGCCACTTCCGCGGCGGTGAGGTCGCCGTTGGCCGGCGCTAGGTCGAAGGAGCCGGGGCATTGCCAGATTATCGATGTCGGGCCGGCACCGTCGATCAGCCAGTCGTACACCGAGCGCTTGAGGCTGTTCTTCTCGACACCGGCGCCCGTGGTCGCGTTGCCCTGGGGATCCAGGTCGATCATCAGCACCTTGCTGCCGTAGACGGCCAGCGATGCGCCGAGGTTCAGGCTGGTCGTCGTCTTGCCGACGCCGCCTTTCTGGTTCGCGACCGCGATCACCCGGGTCAAGGGTCCATCTCCCTTACCTCCAGAACGCCATGCCAGGCGCCGTATCGGGGCATCTGCGTCCAGTGGCGCCTGACCGTTGCGCCTTCGCACCCGCCGGGGGATTCGGCCGGCGGCGCTTGCGCCGCGCGAACGATCCTGTCCATTACCAACAGATAACCCCCCGGCGCCAGGGCTGACCGCGCATGACGCCACAGCGCCTGGACCGGCATCGCCGCCCGTGCCACAACGGCTTTGCAACTGCACCGCTGCAACTGCCGCACGTCAGCACAGAGAACCCGCACGTTCGGCAATTTAAGTTCGTCCCGCACCCGCCGCAAGAAGCGCGCTTTCTTTTCGCTGCGGTCGACGAGCGCAAACGTCAACCAGGGCAGGGCGATCGCCAGCGGAACGCCCGGCAGCCCGCCTCCGGAACCGAAGTCGGCGATGGGCAGCGGCGTTTCTGCAACTTCAGTGCCGGGGCTGTTCGAGGCGGAATCGAAGCCCTCACATTGCCGGAGCAGGGGCGCCAGCGCCAGACTGTCGAGCAGGTGACGTTGGGAGAACCGGCCAAGGTCGTCCCTCGACACCAGCCCGGCCACGCCGTTCCAGCGCGCGACGAGTGCGCTGTACGCCTCGAGCTTGAGCAACTGGGGATCCGCCAGCGGCACCCCAAGGCGCTCTAGTTCCCCCGTTTCAGGAAGAGACGGCGTGTTTCTTCCCTGCGCTGCCCCGGGTCGCATGGACCAGGAGCACCGACAGCCCCGCCGGGGTCATGCCGGGGACGCGCGCCGCGCGGGCAAGCGTTCCCGGCCGCACCGTTTCCAGCTTCTGCCGCAATTCCATCGACAGGCCGGGTATCGAGTGGTAGTCGATGTCGTCCGGCAATGCGATGTTCTCATTGCGGCGGATCTTCGCGATCTCCGCGTCCTGACGTTTGACGTAGCCTTCGTATTTCACCTCGGTCTCGACGCCACGCAACAACTCCCGCTCCGCGTCCGTGTCGCCAAGAACCCGGATCGCCTGGTCAACGGTCGCTTCCGGGCGCTTCAGAAAGTCGATCAGCCGCACTTCGCTGCCGATTTTCGAGCCGGATTCCGCCTCGAGCAGGCGGGCGGCATCGCTGCCGGGCCTGACGAGCCTGTCCTTGAGACGCCCCATCAGCCGGTCGCGCGCCGCCGTCTTGCGCCCGTACGCCCGCCACCGCTCGTCACCCACAAGCCCCAGGTCGCGCCCCATCCCGGTCAGGCGAATGTCCGCGTTGTCTTCGCGCAGGCGCAGCCTGTACTCGGCGCGGCTGGTGAACATCCGGTACGGCTCGCTGGCGCCGAGGTTGATCAGGTCGTCGATCATCACGCCGATGTAGGCCTCGTCCCGCCGCGGATACCAGGGCGCGCTTCCCTGTACCTTGCGGGCCGCGTTAAGCCCGGCCAGCAGACCCTGGGCCGCCGCTTCCTCGTAACCGGTGGTGCCGTTGATCTGGCCTGCGAAGAAGAGCCCCGCCAGCGACCGCGTCTCCAGCGAGTACTCCAGGTCCCGCGGATCGAAGAAGTCGTACTCGATCGCATAGCCCGGGCGCGTGATGTGTGCCTTCTCGAAGCCACGGATGGAATTCACCAGCGCAACCTGTACGTCGAAGGGCAGGCTCGTGGAAATGCCGTTCGGATAGAGTTCCGCGCATTCCAGCCCTTCCGGTTCGACGAACACCTGGTGGCGCTGCCGCTCGGCGAAGCGGACCACCTTGTCCTCGATGCTCGGGCAGTAGCGCGGCCCCGGGCCTTCGATGGCGCCGGTGAACAGCGGGCTCCGGTCCAGTGCTTCGCGGATGATCTCGTGGGTGCGCGGGTTCGTCTCCGCGATGAAACAGGAAACCTGTTCCGGGTGCGGTTGCGGCAGGAACGAGAGGTTTGGTGCGGGGTCGTCACCCGGCTGTTCGGCCAGCACTGAAAATTCCACGCCCCGCCGGTCGATGCGCGGCGGCGTGCCGGTCTTCAGGCGCCCCACACGGAAGGGCAGGGCGCGCAGGCGTTTCGCGAGCGCATTGGAAGGCGCATCTCCCGCCCGTCCGCCCGGTTGAGTCTCGAAACCCACATGAATCCTGCCGCCGAGAAAAGTGCCGGTGGCCATGACAACGGCGGGCGCTCGGAAACGCAGGCCCATGGCCGTAACCACGCCCGCCACCGCTTCGCCCTCAACCACCAGGTCCACCACCGGCTGCTGGAAGATACGCAGGTTTTCCTGGCGCTCCACAATGCCGCGGATCGCGGCCCTATACAGCGTCCGGTCAGCCTGGGCGCGGGTGGCGCGCACCGCCGGGCCCTTGCTGGCATTGAGGATCCGGAACTGAATGCCCGCCGCATCCGCCGCACGCGCCATGGCGCCGTCAAGCGCATCGATCTCCCGCACCAGGTGGCTCTTGCCGATCCCGCCGATGGCGGGATTGCAGGACATCTGCCCGATCGTCTCGATGCTCTGGGTGAGCAGCAGCGTCGAGGCGCCCACACGGGCCGCCGCCAGGGCAGCCTCGGTTCCGGCGTGGCCGCCGCCCACCACGATTACATCGAATTGTTCCCGGTGATCGAGCATCTTCTTTCCGGTATTCAGCGCCGGTCGTTGCGCCGGCCCCCCCCTCGCAAATCGAGGCAAGCGAGGCGGATCGGGGCGCGGATTATAACGCCAATGCCCCAGAACCGTTCTGCCTGACGACCCGAGCTGTCAAACCGGCAAATTGACGAACATCCCATCCGCGCGCCGGGCGAAATCTTGCCTGCGGCTTACGCCAGCGCCTATTTGCCGATACAAAACGTACTGAAAATTTCGCCCAGAAGATCGTCCGGCGCCGTCTGCCC
This sequence comes from Gammaproteobacteria bacterium, assembly GCA_028821125.1. Lineage (GTDB taxonomy): Bacteria > Pseudomonadota > Gammaproteobacteria > Pseudomonadales > Azotimanducaceae > Azophilus. The sequence goes on along the minus strand of JAPPHD010000028.1, from coordinate 15,806 downwards.
GGTGATCTCGCCCAGGGCCAGGTGCGCCTGCCGCAGTTCCTCGGCCACGATCTCGCCGGCAGCGCCCTCCTCCAGGCGCCGGCGCGATGTCTCGAGTGCCTCGGACGCCTGGCCCAGGGCCACAAGGTGCCGGCGCCGGGCACTGAACGCCGACTCGGCACCGGCAAAACCGACCCTCTCCTTGATCGCCTCCTTCAGGCTGTCGATTCCCGCGCCCGTCAGGCACGAGATCCGTACCCTGGCGGGCGTCGATGACCGGTCCATGCCCGGCGCCACTCCGACGAGGTCGATCTTGTTGTCGACCGGCAGGGCGTGCGGCCAGGCGGATGCAACGTCGTCGGCCCGGGAATCCGCCAGGTCGTTCAAGGCCAGCACCAGGTCGGCACGCCCCGCTTCCCGGCGTGCCCGGCGCACACCCTCGACCTCCACGCGATCTTCGGTTTCGCGCAGGCCCGCGGTGTCCACCAGGCGCAGCGGCAGGTTGTCGATCACGAGATCGACCTTGAGCAGGTCACGGGTCGTGCCGGGTATGTCGGTGACGATCGCCGTCTCCTCCCCCGTGAGCCGGTTCAACAGGCTCGACTTGCCGGAATTCGGGGGGCCCACCAGCGCGATGTTCACACCCTGGTTCATCAGCACGCCTTGTCGCCCCTGCTCGAGCAATGCCCGAACCGACGAAACGAGACGATCGATCCGTTCCGCCACCTGGCCGCTTGCCAGGATTTCCACCTCCTCGTCGGGAAAATCGATCGAAGCCTCGACATAGACCCGAAGCCGGGTAATGCGTTCGTCCAGGGCATGCACCTGCGTTGAGAAGGCCCCTTCCAAAGACCGGAAGGCGCCCCGAGCAGCGGCCGCGGACGTGCTGGCGATCAGGTCGGCCACCGCTTCCGCCTGGGCCAGGTCGAGCTTGCCGTTGACGTAAGCCCGCTCGGTGAACTCTCCGGGCCGGGCCAGCCGGGCGCCTTCGGTGAGCGCCGCTTCCAGAACCATCTGCAGCACCATCGGGCCGCCATGGCCCTGCAGTTCCACCACATCTTCGCCGGTAAAGGAGCCCGGGCCCGGAAAGTAGAGTGCGACGCCCCGGTCAAGAGACTCGCCCCTGCGTACGAAGTTTCTGAGCGCCGGGCGGCGCCTCGGCAATTCAGCGCCCGTGACAGTGGCGCCGATGCGCGCCGCCAGAGGACCGGAAATGCGCACAATCCCGATACCGCCCTGGCCCGGCGGAGTGGCGACCGCCGCTATGGTGTCATTGGCCCGGGCCGTTGAGGGCATGCGGAACCCGGGTCAGCTCTTTACCTCGGCGGCAACGTCGGCTTTTCTCATGACGTACCACTGCTGCGCCACCGAGAGAACGCTGTTGACCAGCCAGTAGAGCACCAGGCCCGCGGGGAACCACAGGAACAGCACGGTGAATATGATCGGCATCATCTTCATCATGCGCACCTGCATCGGGTCGCCCATGGCGGGCGACATCTGCTGCTGCAGGTACATGGTGCCGCCCATGAGCAGCGGCAGTACGAAGAACGGGTCCTTCGCGGCGAGATCCTCGATCCAGAACATGAACGGAGCCTGGCGCAATTCGACGCTCTCGTAGAGTACCCAGTAGAGCGCGATGAAGATGGGCATGGGCAGCAGCATGGGCAGGCAGCCGCCCAGGGGGTTGGCGCCCTCCTTCTTGTAGAGGCTCATCATCTCCTGGGAGAGCTTCTGCCGATCGCCCGCGTAGCGTTCCTGAATCCGCTTCATTTGCGGCGCCACCCGGCGCATTTTCGCCATGGACCTGTAGCTGGTCGAAAAGAGCGGGTACAGCACCATCTTGACTAGCACCGTCAGCAGGATGATGGCCACACCCCAGTTGGCGACGAAGCCGTGCAGCCAATCGAGAATCCAGAACAGCGGCACCGCCAGCCACCACAGAAAGCCGTAGTCGACGGTCAGGTTCAGGTTCTCGGCAATCTGCTCAAGCCGCTTCTGGTCCTTCGGCCCCGCATAGAGGCGCGTGCGCCATTCCCCGCTCGCGCCCGGCGCCACGGACAGCAACGGGCCGGTAAAGCCGACGGTGTACGTTCCGTCCGCGCGCTTGCGCCCGTAGTAGGTGTTCTCTTCTTCCTCGTTGGCGATCCAGGCGCTCAGGAAATAGTGCTGCAGCAATGCCATCCAGCCGCCGCGTTCCGTGCTGCGGAACGGGCCTTCGTCCAGGTCTTCGAACTCGAGCTTCTCGTAGCGAGACTCCGAGGTGGTCAGTGCCGCTCCCACGTAGGGCTGCGGACCCATGCTGAAGCCGCCGCCATCTTCCGGCTGCCCGCCGTCGCGCTTGATCTGTGCGAACAGGCTCGCCTGGTATGGCCGGTCGTACGGATTCTCCACCCGGTAGGCCACGTCGACCAGATAGTCGTCGGCATCGAACGTGAATGTCTTGCTTACCTGAACCCCATGATGGTTTGCCCTCATGACGAGTTCGAGCACTTCGCCCGGTTCCACCCGGTGATGATCGGCGCCGCCGGAGTCGAACAGGGGCCGGTCCGTGCCCGAATCCAGGCCGTCGGGCCCGATCAGGCCGCTTTGCGCCATGTACACGCGCCCATTGCCCACATCGAGCAGGTTGAAGGGCCGGTCGGGCCGATCGAGCGAAACCGGATATTTCGGCAGGCGCACGCGGCGCACATCGCCACCCAGTCGGTCGATCCAGACATCCTGGGTCGGGGTGGTTACCCGCACCAGCCGGTTGGGAACGGTCTCGGCCTGCGCCGGCCGGCCGGCGTCATCCGGCGCCCGCGTGCCTATCAACGAGGCGTCCGGAATATCGGAATCTGCCGGCACAGCGCCGGTTGGGGTCTCGCCCGCTGCCTGCGGGGCAACGATATCCGGCACCGAGGGGCCGCCACCCAGTTCCGGCGCTTCGGCGGGCGCGACCGGTGCCTCCGGCTGCATGTAGTCTTCGTTCCACGCCAGGATCAACAGATAACCCGCGGCCGCAAGGCCGATCAGGAGAACGATGCGCTGAACTTCCGGTGCGAACATCGCGGTCAGTTCTCTTTTCGCGGCGGCGGATCGAATCCGCCCGGGTGAAAGGGATGGCATTTCAGCAACCGTTTGAGAGCCAGCCAGGCGCCCGCCAACGGGCCATGACTCTCCAGCGCGTGCAGGGCGTAGTTCGAGCAGGTGGGGTGAAAACGGCACTGACCGCCGAGGAACGGGCTCAGGAGAACCTGGTAAAGCCGGACAAGGCCCATCATCACGCGGGCCAATGTGTTGCTCAGCCGGCCCACAACGGCACGGAGCCCGTACTCGTTCCGGCGCCCCGCCGGGGCCGGAGGGGCGTTGCCGAACGCTGCCGGGTCCTTCGGGCGCTGGCGATGCGCCTGGCAATGGCCGATCATGAACCCGGCGCTCCGCCTGCCGTTCCCGCCATTGCGCCGAATTCTTCCTCCAGCATGCTTCGTAACTCCCTTCGGCCCATCGGTCCGCGCAAGTGCAATACAACATCCACGGCCGGCAGATATCCCCGGGCTGCCCTGAACGCTTCCCTGGCGACACGCTTGAGCATGTTGCGCTCGTGTGCGCGGCGAACCGCCCGTTTCCCGATGATCAGACCGAGCCGGGCGCCCGGCATTGTATTCGCAACGGCGAGTATTCGTAACGGCCCGCGATTCCTTCGCACGCGCGCAGTGCGCAGTACCCGGCTGTATTCACCGGGTCGATTCAGCCGGTATCGTTTCGGAAATCCGTATGATTCCGATGGCAACTCGAGTCCTCGCGGATCGGAAAAGCGGCCCCTGCAGGGCGGCAGGCCATCGACCCGGAATCGCGGGCTGCTACACCGTCAACCGCTTGCGGCCCTTGGCCCGGCGGGCATTGATCGTCCTGCGTCCGGCCCGCGTCGACATCCGCGCCCGGAAGCCGTGTCTTCGTTTCCGTTTCAGGTTACTGGGCTGGAATGTCCTTTTCACGTCGCGCCGACGCCCTTTGGAAAGGGGGCGCGATTCTATTGAGGGCGTCCTGGGGTGTCAATGCGAGCAAAACTCGCACGCAAAAGGCCGGTTTTTTCCGCTATCCACAGGGGAGACAACAAGGTCAAACTATTTATAAATCTTGTTGTTGTTTGTTGGCATGGCGGAAATCTGTGCAAAACCCGACCAAGGGCACAGCAGACAAGGGCTCGCAGCCGGTATGAAGCTGTTGAAAACCCGTGGTGTCGTGGGCAAGTTTCATGGGGATGACCGGGTATCCAGATTCTGTCCACAGGAAACTGCCAGGAAAGGCAGGTGCCAGTGCGGATTCGGACGGGATGCCTGCGCCCGTCAGGGGGTATGTCGATAATGCATTGAATTCATCAAACAAATCAGAGTTATCCACAGCTATTTCAGAGAATTGCCCACATCGTTGGGCGTTCCCTGGGCCTGTGCGGATTGTGCAGTCCGCCTTTAAGTTTATGAATTTATTGAGGCATTGCTTTTTTTGGAGGATTTGTTTGACCGGCTGTTCCCAAGCGAGATTGACGGTGAGTAGAATGCTGCCTGATCCCATCAAGTTTGAATCAGCCAGTCGGGGGCGAGGGACGTGGGAAGGACGGTATGGCAGAGGTGTGTCGATCAATTGCAGGGGGAATTGTCAACTCAACAATTCGATACCTGCATCAGGCCTTTGCAGGCCCGTCGGAACAGTAACGGGAACCGGCTCGAACTGCTGGCGCCCAATCGCTACGTCAGAGACCAGGTCAAGGTGGCGTATCTTGCGCGCATCAACGAACTGCTCGACCAGCAGGGAGAGTCCGGCAGACCGATGGCGGCAGAGGTGGAGATCGACGATGTCGGCCTGGCGCCCAGGGAGCCGCTGCGGGCGGACGGCACCGGAAAAAAGAAAAAGAAGAACCGCAGGCTGGAGAAAACCCGGGGAGGCAAGCAGGCACTCAACAAGGAATTCACTTTCGATACATTCGTCGAGGGGAAGTCCAACGAGCTGGCCAAGGCCGCCTCCCTGCAGGTAGCCGCTCAATCGGGCCAATCCTACAACCCGCTGTTGCTCTACGGAGGCGTCGGCCTCGGCAAGACGCACCTGATGCAGGCGGTCGGCAACCACATTCAGTTGCTGTCTCCTCGTGCCCATGTGGTCTATGTCCATTCCCAGGGTTTTGTGCAGGACATGGTCGATGCATTGCGCGAAGGCACCATGCGGCAATTCACGGAGTTCTACCGCTCGTCTGAAGCCCTGTTGATCGACGACATCCAGTTCATTGCCAACAAGCTGCGTTCCCAAGAGGAATTCTTCCACCTTTTCAATGGGTTACTGGAAAGAGGGCACCAAATGGTGTTCACCTGCGACCGGTATCCACGGGAAATCGACGGGTTGGAGGAACGGTTGAAGTCCCGTTTTGTCTGGGGGCTGACCGTTGAGGTGGAGCCGCCCGAACTCGAGACGCGGGTAGCCATTCTCATGAAGAAAGCGGAAGCGGAACGAATGCAGCTCGACCCGGCGGTTGCTTTCTTCATCGCGGAACGCATCCGCTCCAATGTCCGGGAACTCGAAGGGGCCCTCAGGCGCGTCATCGCCAATGCCCGGTTTACCGGGAGCAACATCACCATCGACCAGGTCAAGCGGGCCCTTCGGGACCTGTTCGCCATTCAGGATCGCCAGATCAGCATCGACAACATCCAGCGAACCGTCGCCGAGTACTACAAGATCAAGAACTCCGACATTCTTTCGAAACGTCGCAACCGGAACATTGCCCGACCGAGGCAGATGGCCATGTACCTGTCGAAGCAGTTGACCAGCCACTCGCTGCCGGAGATCGGCGAAGCTTTCGGGGGGAGGGACCACACCACCGTTCTGCACGCCTGCCGGAGAATCAAGGGGTTGATGGAAGACGGGGTTGCGGAACTGGAGGAGGATCACCGAAATCTGAGCCGCCTTTTGTCGAGTTAGGTGGCGGTGCCGTCGGAACAAACAGCCGCCGACGGCCCCCGCCGTACAGTGGGTTTAAATTAACCCATTGATTTTATTAGGGTTTGTTTGATTGAGACGATGATCGCCCGCTGTCATCGACAAGACGGTAAACTAGGCTTCGTATTGGCCGATCAGGTTGTCAGATGAGTCGAGTTTCCACCCTCTCCGCGCTTCCCCTTCAGGCCGTGGCATCGCCCCGTTAGGCTCATGAAATTCAGTGCAGATCGTGAACTGTTGCTGCGCCCGTTGCAGTTGGCCACCGGCGTTGTGGAGCGCCGGCAGACCTTGCCCATACTTGCCAACCTGCACATTCAGGCGAAGAGTGACGGGCAGCTTACGCTGACAGCGACGGATCTTGAGGTGGAACTTGTGGTTCGCCTCGACTCGGCAACGGTAGAGCAGGAAGGCGAAGCCACGATTCCAGCGCGCAAGCTGGCGGATATCTGGCGGGCATTGCCCGAATCGGCGGTCGTGTCCATCGACGTGCGGGAAGAACGCGCCGTGATCCGCTCCGGCCGCAGCCGGTTTTCGCTGGCGGTGCTGCCGCCGGCGGACTTTCCCAGGGTCGAAAGCGGCGACGAGGAATTACAGGTCTCACTCGGCAGCGGCGACATGCGCCGGCTGGTCGACAAGGTCAGTTTTTCCATGGCGCAGCAGGATGTGCGCTATTACCTGAACGGCATGTTGCTCGAAGTGACGACCGATCATTTGCGAGCCGTGGCCACCGATGGCCACAGGCTGGCGATGTGCACCCTGGAAACGGGTGTCTCCGGAGCGGAGCGTCTGCAGGTGATCGTGCCGCGCAAGGGCGTTCATGAAATCGCGCGGTTACTCGATGAAGCCGGAGAAGAAGTCCGGCTTTCGGTGAGCGAAAACCACATGCGCGTCGGCCACGGGGCCTACACCCTTACCTCCAGGTTGATCGACGGAAAATTTCCGGATTACGAGAAAGTGATTCCGGCCGATGTCACCAGAACGATCGTTGGCGATCGCGACACCCTGAAGGTCGCCTTTCAGCGGGCGTCAATCCTGAGCAACGAGAAGTATCGCGGGGTGCGGCTGGTGGTCGACGGAGAGCAGTTGACCGTTCGGGCCAACAATCCGGAGCAGGAAGAGGCGGAAGAGATTGTCGAAGTGAGCTACGACGGCGAACCGATGGAGATCGGCTTCAATGTAGGCTATCTGCAGGATGTACTGAACGCGCTGCCCTCCGAAAACGTGCGATTGGGCGTGTCGGACGGCAACAACAGCGCGCTCATTGAAGCATCCAACGACGATCTGGCCAGTTATGTCGTGATGCCGATGCGGCTTTGACTGGTGTCCTGCCTCATGATACGGGGCGCCCGGCTTCGTGATTATCAATGAACTGCAGGTCCTGCACGTCCGAAACCTGACTTCCGTCTCCATCAACCCCAATCAGCAGTTCAACTACCTGTACGGCGAGAACGGCGCCGGCAAGACCGCCTTGCTGGAAGCGGTGCACCTGTTGGCACGGGGCCGGTCGTTTCGCGGCCGCCGTATCGCGCCGATTATTCAGACTGGCGAACGAAGCCTGCTGGTGAGGGCGGAGCTGGCGGACGGGCACTCCCTGGGTATATCGAGGGATCGTTCCGGCAAAACGGAACTCCATGTGGACCGCGCGGAAGCGCGCCGGCTGTCGGACGCCGCCGCGCTGCTGCCGGTGCACCTGATTCTGCCGGATGTCAGCCAGTTGATATTCGGTGGCCCCGGCGAACGTCGCCAGTGTCTGGATTGGGGCATGTTTCACGTGAAACAGGGATACCTGTCCGCGCACAGGAAGTACCTGGCGGCACTGAGGCAGCGGAATGCCATCCTGAAATCCTGGAACGAAGCGGGTTCCAGGGCTGCGATCGATGCATGGACCGAGACGGTCTGTCGCGAGGCGGAAACCGTTCACGACTATCGCTGCGAGTACGTTTCCGGCCTGATCCCCCACTTTCAGGCGGCCCTTGCCGGTCTGGAAGCGGGCTTCGCCATCGAATTGGCCTACAAAAGCGGCTGGGGAGAGGAAGAACTCGCTAAAGTTCTGGGAGATTCCCTGGATAACGATGTAAAATTGGGGTCCACCGGAGCGGGTCCTCACCGGGCCGACCTGTCGTTGAAGGTAGCGGACCGGGATGCTGGTGTCACGCTATCACGCGGGCAGGGCAAACTGGTCGCGATTGGCCTGATACTGGCCCAGGCTCAACTTTTGAAGGACCGCACCGGGCAGCGAAGTGTGTTCTTGATCGACGATCTGGGCGCCGAACTGGACGGGGCTCACGGCGCGAGAATGCTGACCTTGCTGCGTTCGAGTGGTTGCCAGGTGATTTCAACGTCGACACGGCCACCAAGCGAAGAGTTTGTCGCCCTGTTTGGTCGCGGGAACTTCGCGATGTTTCACGTGAAACAGGGCCAGATCAACGCCGTTGCCTGATCACCGGCACAGTCCGGGCAAGCCGGACGGTTGGAATAGCCTTAACGGGAACAGTGATGTCGGAAGACACCTACGATTCAAGCAATATCAAGGTATTGCGAGGCCTGGATGCGGTTCGCAAGCGTCCGGGCATGTATATCGGCGACACGGACGACGGCACCGGCCTGCACCACATGGTTCAGGAGTTGGTGGACAACGCCATTGACGAAGCCCTGGCGGGATATTGCGACGACATCCAGATCATTGTGCATCCCGGCGAATCGGTGACGGTGCGCGACAACGGCCGCGGGATACCGGTCGATATCCATCCCGACGAAGGGGTTTCCGCGGCCGAGGTCATCATGACCACCCTGCATTCGGGCGGAAAATTCGACGACAACAGCTACAAGGTCTCCGGAGGCCTGCACGGGGTAGGCGTTTCGGTGGTCAATGCCCTGTCCAGCGAATTCCGGCTGACGGTGAGGCGGGACGGCAACGTCTTCGAGCAGACGTATTCCGACGGCGAGCCGACCGCGCCCCTGAAAATTGTCGGCGAGACTGACAGCACCGGCACGGAATGCTATTTCGAACCTTCGGTCGAAACCTTCAACAACATCGAGTTTCACTACGATATCCTGGCGAAACGCCTGCGGGAACTCGCGTTTCTCAATTCCGGCGTCAGCATTCGCCTTGCCGACGAGCGCACCGGCAAGGACGAACGTTTCGTCTACGACGGAGGCTTGAGAGCTTTCGTTGCTTACCTGAACCGCAACAAGACGCCGTTGAACGATGTATTCAGCTTCAATACGGAGCGGGAAGACGGCACCGGCGTCGAAGTGGCGATGCAATGGAACGACAGCTTCCAGGAACAGGTATTCAGCTACACCAACAACATTCCCCAGGCCGACGGAGGAACCCATCTGGCCGGTTTTCGGGCGGGGCTGACGAGAACGCTCAACAGTTATATCGAACGGGAGGGCCTGCTCAGGAAAGACCAGGTCGCCACCACCGGCGACGATGCCCGGGAGGGGTTGACCGCTGTGGTTTCGGTAAAGGTTCCCGACCCGAAGTTCTCTTCGCAAACCAAGGACAAGCTCGTGTCCAGCGAGGTAAAATCGGCCGTAGAACAAGAACTTAGCCGATACTTCAACGCCTACCTGGATGAACACCCCAAGGAAGCGAAGGCGGTTGTCACGAAAATGATCGATGCCGCCCGGGCCCGGGAAGCCGCACGCAAGGCCCGTGAGATGACCCGGCGCAAAGGCGCCCTCGATGTGGCCGGGCTGCCCGGAAAGCTTGCCGACTGCCAGGAAAAGGACCCGGCGCTCTCGGAACTCTATCTCGTCGAGGGCGATTCGGCCGGCGGCTCCGCCAAGCAGGGCCGCGACCGCCGCACCCAGGCGATCCTGCCGCTGCGAGGGAAGATACTCAACGTTGAGAAGGCCCGTTTCGACAAGATGCTCGCTTCCCAGGAGGTGGCGACACTGGTGACCGCCCTCGGTTGCGGGATTGGTCACGATGAATTCGAGCCCGAAAAGCTCCGCTACCACCGAATCATCATCATGACGGATGCGGATGTGGACGGTTCCCACATCCGTACCCTGCTGCTGACGTTTTTCTTCCGCCAGATGCCGGAGCTGATTGCCCGGGGCCACATCTACATCGCTCAACCGCCGCTATACAAGGTGAAAAAGGGCCGCAGGGAGACCTACGTCAAGGACGACGGCGAACTGGCCGACTATTTCCTTGGGTTGGCACTGGAAGGTTCGAGGCTGTTCGCGGGCCACGCGGCGCCGGAGATGGACCATGCCGAATTCGAAGCGCTGGCCGAGCGGTACCAGGCGCTGCTGGTGCGTCTGAACGCGCTGTCCCAGGTTTATCCCGTGGCGGTCACCAGGCCCTTGATCGACCTGCCCATCGTGGATCTCGACATGCTCCGAGACGCCGGTTCCGTCGCGGCCTGGTGCCGGGAGCTGAACCTGGCTCTGGGTGAAGCGGCGAAAGTCGACATGGAATTCGACCTGGAACACCGGGCCTATTGCCCGGTCATAGAGATCGTCGACCGGGGGATGACGGAGCGCGTGCTGCTGCCGAGGAGCTTTTTTGCCGGCCCGGACTACCGCGCCATCGCCGATCTCGCCGAGTCGCTCGACGGTCTTCTCGAGGAAGGCGCCCGTGTCGAGCGCGGCGACAGGAGCCGGGAGGTCCTGATTTTCGGAGAGGTCGTTGAGTGGATTTCCGCGGAAGCCCGCCGCGGTGTCGACATTCAGCGGTACAAGGGGCTCGGCGAAATGAACCCGGAGCAGCTCTGGAATACCACCATGGATCCGGTGGTGCGCCGCATGCTGCGGGTGACGGTGGACGATGCGGTAGCGGCTGACCAGATGTTCACCACCCTGATGGGCGATCATGTGGAGCCGCGCCGGGATTTCATCCAGTCGAACGCGTTGTCTGTCGTAAACCTCGATATTTAAAGAGATTTTCGATATTAGTAACCAGCCGGTTACAAAATTTCCGAAGCTTTGCCCTCTGCCTCGGCCAGCTCATCCATCATCCGTGTCATGACGGCGTAGGCATCCCGGTTTATCTCCTTCGAGGATCTTCCTTCCGTTGCGATCGGTGGCGAGATCCTCATCTCGATAACGCCCGGATACTTTCGCAACCGGTGAGGCGGCCAGAAGGTGCCGGCGTTGTGTGCCACAACGATCACCGGCGCGCCGCTTGCGGCGGCAAGGGCGGCCCCGCCGGCCTGGAAACTGCGGAATTCGCCGGGCTGCATGCGCGTTCCCTCGGGGAACAGCACCACCCAGATCCCGTCGGCCAGCCTTTTCCTGCCCACCGATATCAGTTTCTTCAGGGCCGCGCGCGGCGAACTCCGGTCGATGGCAATGGGTTTCATCATGGCGTAACTCCAGCCGAACAGGGGAATGCGCAGGAGTTCGCGCTTGATCAGGGTGGCCTGGGGTTTGAACACCGATTGCAGTACCAGCGTTTCCCAACTGCTCTCGTGGCGGGAAAACACGATGCAGGGCCGGTCAGGTATGTTCTCCACGCCGGTGATTCGCCCGCTCACGCCGCAGGTCAGCCGCAGCCACAGGATGGCGAAACGGGACCACACACCGACGCCGAAGGCGAATCGCGCCCGGTAAGGCAGCGCCCAGCCCACCAGAAGCACCACCGCGCCCCAGATGCCCACTGTCAATACGTAGACGAAGTAGAAAACGAACGCTCGAATGGAGCCGAACACGGGAATTTCCTCCGTTCACAGGTCCGGCAGGCGGGCGAAGTCGCTGCCGGGTCGGATTTCGTCGGGTACGGCCATTACAATAAAGCGGTTGCGGTAGCGGCCGGAACATAAGGGATGGTGACTGCGGGGTCAAAACAGGACAAGGAGCCCGGCCGGTGCGATTGGTGCGAGGGAGACCCGCTCTATATCCGGTATCACGATGAGGAGTGGGGCGTACCCGAGCGCGAATCGCTGGCGCTGTTCGAACGGCTTGCGCTGGAAGGCATGCAGGCCGGCCTGTCCTGGCGCACGATACTGGCGAAGCGGGCGCACATGCAGTCGGTTTTTTATGGCTTCGACCCCGTTCGCCTCGCGGTCGCGGGCGCGTGGGACATCGAAAACTGGCTCAAGGACTCCGGCGTCATCCGCCACCGCGGAAAACTCGAGGCGCTCCTGGCCAACGCGCGGGCCATGCTGAAGATGCAGGAGCCTTTCGGGGAGTTTCTCTGGTCGTTCGTGGGGGGAACACCGATTCAGAACCGCTGGCGAGCGCTCTCCGAAGTGCCTTCGACGACACCCGCTTCCCGGGCCATGGCTGACGCGCTGAAGCGCCGCGGCTTCCGGTTCGTGGGGCCGACCATCTGCTATGCCTTCATGCAGAGTGCCGGATTGGTCAACGATCACCTGGTCGGTTGCGCCGCGCACGCCAGGTGCGCCGCCCTGGGAAGATGAAATGGCTGGCAACGGCAGTCACCCGGCTGCTCGGCTGGCTGCCGCTGCAGGCGAGCCGGCGTTGCGCCGCCGTGCTCGGGTGGCTGATGATGCGTCTGGACACCGGCCCGGCCCGGGTCACGCGCACCAACCTGTTGCTGTGTTTTCCCTGCATGGACGAGGGGGAGCGGGAAAGGCTCGCGCGCCATAGCCTGGGGCACACGGCCTGCCTGCTCTTCGAGAGCGGGCTCTTGTCTCACTGGCCCCGGCAGCGCCTCGAGCGCCTGATCGTGTCGGAGACGGGCCGGAAGACGCTCGATGACGGTTTAAGGGCGGGCGGCGTGTTGATGTTCGTGCCGCATTTCGGCAATTGGGAGTTTCTCTGCTTCGCATTGGGAGACACCGGGTTCGCCACGCTCTACAACCCGCCCCGGATCCGCTCGCTGGAAGGGAACCTGCGCCGGTCCCGTGAACGGTTCGGCGCCCGGATGTATCCCACCGGTGCGGGCGGGGTTCGGGCGATCTACCGTCAACTCGATGCGGGAGGCCTGGCCTGCCTGCTGGCAGACCAGGTGCCCGATGAGCACAGCGGCGTCTACGCGCCCTTCTTCGGGCGCCCGGTGCTGACGGCGACGCTCGCGCACCGCCTGATACAGCGCAGCCATCCCACCGTGATGCTGGGCAGCGCGCGGCGGGTGCCCGGTGGTTTCGACCTTTGCTACGAGCGGTTGGGCGACGAATTTCAGGCCAGCGACCCACGAGTTTTCGCGGAGGCGTTCAACGGGGCTGTCGAGACGCTCGTAAGGCGTGATCCGGCGCAGTATCAGTGGGAGTACAAGCGGTTCAGGAAACAGCCGGCAGGGTATGAAGGGGTGTATGGGAAACGGAGATAGAGGTGTATCTAGTTGATTTATGCAAGTTCCCCGGCGCCCCGGGACGGGGACATTGAAGGGACAACGCCGAATCTCGGGAAAGAGTTCGTATGCGGGGCTTCCCTTTCGGCGCGTTAAGCTCGTCCGAAAACCTTCGTTCTGGCAGGATGTTGTGGCCGTGCGCCGAAAGGGAAGCCCCGCATACGAACTCGCTGCCCGGTGCTGGCGTTTGTTCCATAGAAGCGGGTAGCCGATGCCACTCTGCTCAGGGCGTGCGGACGTGATCGTCGATGACCTTGTAGGCGTGGCGCACCATCACTTCCTGGTCGGAAAGCTGGGTATGGGTGAGCGCCCCGGTCGCCAGCCCCTTCTGGACGTTCTGCACCTGCGCCCAGTCCTCGCGGATCAGGTCCCTGGTGAATACCGCCGAGAATTCCAGGCTCAGCCGCTCGCCGATGGTTCTCGGCGGCAGCGAATGCAGGCTCGTCTCCCAGATGGTCTCGTCCACCGCCACCGGCCAGTAGCGGTGCGTGACGAACCAGCCCGGCCCCATCAGCAGGCCGAAGTTGGGGAACAGGATGTGGGTGTCGAACCCCCAGTTCTCGGTCTTGTGCAGGTTCAGCCCGGCGGGCGTCTCCGGTTCTTCGGTGCCCTGCAGCACGGTTGCCGCGTGGCGCATGACGAAGCCTTCCGCCGGGGTGGGGTTGTGCGTGGGATTGGCGCGGAACGCCGTGGAGCGGTGTGCCCCGAACAGGCGCACGCTCGGCAGGTGCCCCTGGGGGTTGTCCTTGGAAATATGGGAATCGGGCGCTGAGGAGCGGTGCACGTAGGCTACGTGATAGCCCTCCGACCCGATGTCCATGCACACTTTCCAGTTCGCCTTGACCCGGGCGACGCTGCGGCTCGCCAACTGCGAATGCTCGAACGGAAAGCCGTCAAGCGCGTTGTACAGGCCGTCCAGAGACTCCGGCAGCGTCTGCGCCGGCTCGGGATGGAGGTTGATGAAGACGAACCCGTTCCAGCAGTCCACCGCCACCGGCTTCAGGCCGAGTTCGGCCTTGTTCAGGCAGGGGAACTGGTCCTCGTCGGGCACCTTCAGGAGCCGCCCGGCCTGGTCGTAGGTCCATCCGTGGTAGCCGCACACGAAGCGCAGCCGCCGGCCCCGCTGCGTGCGTACCAGCCGGTTGCCGCGGTGCACGCAGACGTTGTGGAAGGCGCGGATTTCGCCGTGGCTGTCGCGGGTGACGATGACCGAGGCGCCGATGTTGGGGATTTCGTGGACGAAGTAGCTGTTCTCTCCGGTCAGTTGCGTGGCGTGCCCGACGTTCAGCCAGACGCGCCGGAATATGCGTTCGCACTCCAGTTCGAAATAATCCCGGGATATGCAGGGCTCCACGGCCACGGGCTCGAGCCCGAGCAGTTGATCGTGCTCCGAGTGCTGCCGTTTGCGTGCCTGAACGTTCATGCTTTCCCTTCCCGCTTTCCGAATCTGCGCCCGCGAACCCGTACGAATGCCGGGATTTACCAGGTGGGGTTGCCGTAATCTTCCCGGGGCGGGGTGGCGATGGCCAGCAGCAGGGACTCCTCGTCGTCGGAGAAGATTCCTGAGTGCTCGAGCCCCCCGGGCACGATGATGAGTTCGCCCTCGCGGATGATGTATTCCTTGCCGTTGGCATAGAGCATCGAGGTTCCCTTGAGCTGGATGGCCACCTCCTCGCCGTGGCTGTGCTTGACGTTCGGAAACGAAGTTCCCTTGCCCTTGGCGACCTTGAACAGGGCGACGCTCGTATCGTTGCCGAACGTGTGCTTCATGTGAGCCACCCCGGGCACGATCTCGCGGGAGAACTCGTCGTCCGAAAAATTGATGACCTTCGGTTCGGTCAGCGCGTTCTGCATGGCAACTCCTAAATCAGTGGAAATCGTCGACCAGGAACTCCTGGAGCTTCACCGTAAGGTGGGCGAGGGCCTTTGTCATGTACTTCTCCACCATTTTCGTCGAAATGCCCATTTCCCGCGCGATCTCCGCATGGGGCCAGTTCCGGACCCTGCACAGAACGAACACCCTGCGGCACCTCGGCGTCAGTTCGTCGATGGCGGCCCGGTAGGCGTCGTCCCACTCTTTCGCGTACTGCGCGCGCTCGGGTGACGGGCTGGTCAGGCGCGGCTCGGCCCCGAACGCGTCGATGCCGAGCGGTACTTCGCTGATCCTGCGCTTGCGGAAATAGTCCTGGACGATGTTCTGGGCCGTCTGGAAAAGAAAGGCGCGGGGGTTCTTGATGCGCGATGGCCGGTCTATCCGGCACATGCGCAGGAATACCTCCTGGCACGCGTCCGCGGCATCGGACGCCGAGGGAATCCTCCGGCGCATGTAGGCGGTGAGTGTGGACTGATTGGCGCGAACGAGATCCTCGACGAAATCTGTTGTCTTGCGTTCGCCGGCCGACGCCTGATTGCCCATACAAATGGTTCCTCTGCCCGCCCGTTGTAGTGGGGCAAAGGGTCCCGATGACCCCCCTGAATCTGCTGGAAAGTATGGGGACGTTATGCTAGATAAGCAACCGGGAGGGACAGCTCGACCTGTTCATGAATAAACTACTGCGGCCGTCAATAGCAGCGAAATCACTGGGCGTGCTCC
>JAPPHD010000117.1 GCA_028821125.1 Gammaproteobacteria bacterium | reverse complement strand
GAGCTTAACGCGCCGAAAGGGAAGCGCCGCATGCGAACTCTTTCCCGAGATTCGGTGTTGTTCCTTCAACGTCGGCGTCCCGGGGGGGCGGGTTGGGAATTTTCATGCGACACCCGCTCGAGATAGAGGTGGCCCAGACCGTTGACGGTTGCGTGGAAATCTTCCGTGACGACCGTGGTGGTCTGGCTTTCCACGATCAGGGCCGGGCCCGCGCAGGTGTCGCCCGGTGCCAGGGAATCCCTGTGATACAGCGCGCCGTCCACCAGTGCGCGCCGGACCGGATCGTAGAGGCTGACGCGGCTGTCCGGGCATGCCTCGTGCATGCGCTCCGGCGATTCCAGGGGTTCGGGTACCTGACGCCGGGTACTCAACGCCAGCGTCCAACTGAGTATTTCCACGTCCGCACCCGGTATCGTTCTGCCGTACAGCGTGCGGTAAGCGGCCTCGAAAGCCAGCCCCAGGCGAGAGCGGACTTCGTCGTCGCCGTTGAGCCTCGGCACCTCCACCGAGATCTCGAACCCCTGGCCGACGTAGCGCATGTGCGCGCGGGCCGTCTCCTCGAGGGGCTCCGAGGTGGCGCCGCTCACAACCACCGCCGCCTCCTGACGCATCCCGTCCAGCAGTTCCCCGAGCCAGGCCGGGTCGAGGTCCGCCAGGATCATGTACCGGCTGCGCACCACCTCGAAGCTCACCGGGGCGAGCAGGAAGCCCAGGGCCGAACCCACCGCGGCGCCCCGGGGCACCAGGATGCGGTCGACCTTCAGTTTCGTTGCCAGCAGGCACGCATGCAGCGGCGCCGCGCCGCCGTAGGCGATCATGGTGCGGCCTGCCGTTTCCCTGCCCCATTCGATGGCATGGGCCCGGGCCGCCGCCGCCATGTTCTCGTCGATGACCTCGCAGATTCCGACCGCGCCGCCCAGCCGGTCGAGGCTCAACGGTGCCGCAACCCCGCTCTCGACGGCCGCTGCCGCTCCGTCGTCATCCAGGCGCAGGGACCCGCCGGCAAAGTGTTCCGGCCGAATCTTGCCGAGCACCACATCCGCATCCGTCACCGTGGCGTCGCGGCCACCCAAGCCATAGCAGGCCGGGCCCGGCTCCGAGCCGGCGCTTTCCGGCCCCACCTGGATGCGCCCCAGGCTGTCCACCGAAGCGATGGAGCCGCCGCCCGCCCCGATCTCCACCATCTCGATGACGGGAATCCGCATCGGCAGGCCCGAGCCCTTCTTGAAACGGTAGGTGCGGCCCACCTCGAACTGCCGGGACAACTGCGGCTCGGCCCCGTCGATCAGGCAGATCTTGGCGGTGGTGCCGCCCATGTCCAGCGACAGCACCTCGTCCAGGCCGCAGCGGGCGGCGAGGTCCGCCGCAAGTATCGCGCCGCCCGCGGGGCCGGACTCGACAAGCCGGATCGGGAAGCGCACGGCCGTCGGCAGATCGGTCAGCCCGCCGCCGGAGGTCATCAGCAGA
Source organism: Gammaproteobacteria bacterium (assembly GCA_028821125.1). Lineage (GTDB taxonomy): Bacteria > Pseudomonadota > Gammaproteobacteria > Pseudomonadales > Azotimanducaceae > Azophilus. The sequence goes on along the minus strand of JAPPHD010000117.1, from coordinate 29,494 downwards.
ATCGGGCACCGCACTCCCTGACCGGTCAACTGGTCTTCCAGGCTCTGCAGATAGGACGCCATCAACGGCTGCACGTAGGCGTTGGCGCAGGCTGTGGACAACCGTTCGAACTCGCGAATCTCCGGGCAGACTTCGCAGGCCAGGGTCACCGCAACGCCGGGCAACCGTTCCCGCACCGTCCTGGCCACCGCCCGTTCGTGATCCGGCTTGCGATAGCCGTGCAGAAAACCGATGGCGACGCTCTCCACGCCCTCTTCCGCCAGCACCTCCGCAGCGTTTGCAACCGACACCGGATCGAGCGGTATCAGCACCTCGCCGTCAGCGGCCAGGCGTTCCCGTATCGGTATCCGCAGGTGCCGCGGCACCAGGGGCGCCGGCCGGTCGATGTTGACATCGTATTGCTCGAAACGGTTCTCGAAGGCCATCTCCAGGGCATCCCGGTGGCCTTCGGTGGTCAAAAGCGCCGTACAAGCGCCCCGGCGCTCGATCAGCGCATTCGTGGCAAGCGTGGTGCCGTGCAGGAAGAGACCGACGTCGCCCGGCTGCCGATTCGCTTCGTCGAGAACGGTTTTGAGCCCCGCAAGCACCGCGTCGGCCGGGTCCTTGTAGGTGGTGAGGACCTTGCTGGAATACTGCCGGCCGCCGTCATCGAGGACCACGTCCGTAAAGGTGCCGCCAATGTCTGCCGCGACCCGCACGCCGCTCATGTCCTGGCCCACTTGCTCGTCATTCGCCACAGGGAAGACCGGAATCCTATCACCAGCACAACGCACGCCATACCGGCGCCCGCGATCACCAACGCCGCCTGGGGCCCGAACTCCTCGACGAGGAAGCCGCTGCCCAGCGCCCCGATGGGCCCCGCCCCCATGAACGAGAAGGCGCTGATGCCCATGACCCGGCCGCGCTGACCCTCCGGGGCCCGTTCCTGCATGATGGTGCGGGCCATCGCCATGGAGACACCGCCACAGGCGCCCCAGAAGAACAGGATCACCAGAAGCGCCGCAAAATTCGGCGCCAGCGCCACCCCGGCCAGCACAAAAGCCCCGAACATCAGCGACAGCAGCAGTGCGCGGCCCTGGTGGGCGACGTCACCGAAGCGCAGCACCAGCAGCAGGGCCGTTACCAGGCCGGCGGCATTGCAGCCGTTCATCAGGCCCAGGTCGCTGGCGCTGCCGTCGAACACCTCGCGCACGAGCAGAGGCAGCGTCACGATATAGGCGCCCATGAAGCAGATGGAAATGGCCACGTTCACCAGCGCGACCATGCGCATTTCCGCATGCCGCAGCACGGTCCTCGCGCCTTCGCGCATCGATTGCAGCAGCGCCGTGGGTGTCGTTGCAGCCGGCTCCTCCGTACCGGGACGGACTCGGTGCAGCGCCCAGGCGCCGAGCGCCAGCACCAGCGCCTGGAAGCCGAGAATCGGGCCCGGGCCGGACCGGTCGGCCAGCGAAGCCACGAGAAATCCCAGAACCTGCATGCCGAACTGGGCCAGGCTCGCCAGCATCACGGTACGTTGCACCCTGCCGGCCGCCACCTGGTTGAGCAGCCCGTCGCGGGCCGGGGTGACGATGGCCTGTGCACAACCCATGACGAGTGCGTAGATCAACATCGCACCGAAGGTGAGGCGGCCCATCGCAACCAGGCCCAGCAGGATGAGCGGCGCGGCGACCGCGACCGTTTGACCGATCACCGCCATGCGCCGGCCGCCGAACCGGTCCGCGTAGCTGCCACCGACCAGTATGAGCAGCGTGCCGGGCAGCAGCAGCGTCATCTGGGCAACGCCCACCATCTCCGGCGACTCGCGCAGGACCATGGTGACCAGCCAGGCGAACAGCACCGCCTGAATCCCCACGGCGAGGAACCAGGATCCGGTGCCCAACAGATAGCTGTGCAGGGGCTTCATGAGAATGGAAACGGTTTCCAGAGGACGAAACAGCGGATATCTGCAAGCGGGACGCCCGGGCTCGGGTGCGCCTTCACCTCGTAAATCTCGACAGTTTGTGCGCCAGATCTCAAAAACTGCCCTCGTAGTGACATTGCATTATGAAGATATCAGTGAGGTAACCCATGCAGCGTTGACCGGCTGGAACCGCAATGCAAGTGTCGCCTTTCCATCAACTTTCAGGAGGCATTGACATGCGGACACTCACAACACAGGAACTGGAACAGGCCAGCGGCGGCATCCTGCCCTTGATCGGGTTCGGGCTGGCATTGGCCGGCAAGCTGAGCGGGTCGGCCGGGGTCGCGGGCTGGGCGGTCGGTTCTGCTAGTTTGGTCCTCGCGACTTACGAGGCAGCCAATTACCTGGGCAACCTCAACAACAGCCAGCAGTGAAGCAATTCGCTCGTGCGGCTAATTTGGGGGCTTCGCTGGAGCCCCCTTCAGTTCAGCACTGACGCGGAGGTGGTAACAGTCCTTGAGTTCCGCAAGCCGTGACATCTGAGAAACAAACTACGAGCAATCGCAACATGAGTATTCGTAATCACAAATTCAGCATCTGGGCAGCATCCTGCATCACCATCGGTCTGCTCACTGCGTACATCGACGGTGTCAGCCTAGAAGGCGTCGTTGGCTCTGCTCTATTAATGTCATCCCTGATTTGTGCCTACTTCGCAATCGCCTGGGTGCACCGCACACTGAAATCAAGGCCCCGGTCGGACAAGCAGAACGGGTCGTCAGAACGATGAACCCTGCTGATTAAATGTTGCGGAAACACAACAGTTGGATCCTAAAGACCTGAAGGTGGCAGCCGCCATGATCGGGGGTGCCGTTTTTGGTGCGCTGCTGGGCTGGCTATTGTTCCCCGAGCGATACAACATCGTCTCATGTGGCGTGATCGGCAGCGGATTCGGCCAATTCGTTACAATTTGGTGGCTACGACGATCATCGAACAAGAAAGGGGCGAAAAACAAGCAAAACCGCTAGTCGATACGTCCTTCGACCGCGAGACACCGCGCCATCCGCAGCCTATTGCTGGCGACGCGCGAGCCGGATCACCGTTGTCTCGTCCAGAATTTCCCCGTTCGCGCTGTCGTACCAGGTGGTGGTGAGGCGGCCCGCTCCATCCCACCGGTACTCGGCGTGATGCATGAAGTGCGCATCGGGCGAGGGGAGATTCGTGATGCTGTCGAACTTGAGCAGCAGTCCGTCGCCCTCCTCGGCGGGCACCACCTCGAGCCGAGGCTGGCTGCCTGCGCCGCAGTAGTGGGTCATGAGCACCCGGTCGCCGTCGGCGTGAAAGACGTTAAGCATTTCGTGGGCGTCGCCGGGAAACATGTGCTCGCTGAGCGCCGAGCCATTGGCCGTCAGCCGGAACTCCGACCCTACCTGGTCCAACACCTCCCCCTGCTCGTCGACGACCATCCATTCGCCTTCCAGAGACTTCAGCCGCTGCATGATTGCATCGGTATCGGCCTTCGCCGCGGCGCTACATACCAGGGCCAGCACCAGACCCGTGCCCGTCAGACAGTCCTTCACTCTCATTTGCATGTTCCTTCGGTTAACCCTCGCGGAGAGGCGCGTGAGATTAAAGCTTTCCGGCCTCGCATGCCAATTGCGCCCGGCAGCCTCCCGGCGGCAGCGTCAGGATGCCGGCCCACGGTTGCACGACGGATAATGTCGGCCTGGCCGGACGGCGTCCTCAACCCCCCGATGTGTACATTCGTTTCCGCTCCTTCCGTTCCCGCAGTATTTCCTGAACGATCGCTCCGGCATCAAGTTCCAACGCGGGGTCGCCGAGCACTTCGACGACCCGTCCATAGTTCATGAAGTAGCGTGAGCCGTTTACCGTCCGCTTCAGAAAGTCGAGATCCACCAATCGCCGACGCAAGGTCACGTGATCCATCCAGCCGTGAACCGATTCCAGCCACTCCACCAGAGCCGCATTGATCTCCTGTTCGCTGTACGGACGGCGGCGCATCAGGGTGACCGCGGCCACCGCAAGTACGGCATCGAGGTCTTTCGGGTGTGTCGGAAAGGCCTCGAGGCTGCCCGACCGCAAGATGCGCCGCAGGGCGGTTTCCACGGCATCCGCCTGCTCGATCATTCGGCTCCTCTACCCGTTACCCGTTCGACCACATCACGGCATTATTCGGCCGAGGTTTCCGCCGGCCCGGAAACCGTTGATGCCGGGTCAGGCGCCGCTTCATCGGCAAGCCACCGGGCATAGCCGGCGCTGGCGTTCGACACCGGGAGCATCAGCACTTCCGGTTCGTCGTAGGGGTGCCCTTCGGCCAGAAACGCAGCCACCGCATCGTAGCGGTCTCGCCGCGTCTTGATGAGCAGCAAGGTCTCGGGGTCGTTCTGAATCGCCCCCTCCCAGCGATAGGTGCTGTCGATGTCTATGCGCTGCACGCAACCGGCCAGATGCCGTTCCACCAACGCCATCGCGAGCCGCTGTGCATCCTGCGTACTGCAGGTGGTCATGACGATGCAGGGGTCAGACCCATCGTGCATGGGAGCCTCCTTGTTTTCGCACGCTGATCGCGCCCAACTCATGACACGGCGCCGTTCGCGTAGGCCGCGCCGACGGCCTCGTCGGAAAGGCCGAGTATGTCGGTCAACACCTCGAAGCTGTGCTGCCCGAGCAGCGGCGCCGGGCCGCGCGGCCCGTTGTCGTAATCGCTGATCCGGTATTGATGCCCGGCATAGGGGATGTGTCCCATTTCCGGATGATCCAGGTAGCGATAAAACCCGCGATGTTCGTATTGCCCGTCTTTCAACAGATCCCTGCTCCGCTGCACGACGCCGGCGGGCACTCCCGCCTCAACGAGGTTGGTCATGGCGGATTGCGGCGTCCGCTCGCGGGTCCAGGCCGTTATCGCGCGATCGATGCGGTCATGGGCAGCCTGCCGCCCGTCGAGCGTCGCGAGTCGGGGATCTTGCGCGAGTTCGGCGTGGCCGATGGCGGCACAGAGGCTCTGCCATTGGCCGTCGCTATCCACGCCGATCGCCACCCACTGGTCGTCGCCCGCGCAAGCGTAGCACCCTTGCGGCGCCGCGTGCGGGCTGCGGTTGCCGAGCCGCTTAACCATCCGGCCATTCAGTTGCAGATCCAGCAGTTCCGGGCCCAGAAAGTGCAGCGAGGCTTCCAGTTGGGCGAGATCCACGAAACAGCCCTCGCCGGTACGCCGTCGATGATCCAGCGCCGCGGCCAGTATTGTCGTCACGAATCGCGGCGCTATGGTGTCGGTGTAGGCAATCCAGGGGCCGCAAGGCGGCCGGTCGGGCCAGCCGGTAACCTCGTAGAAACCGGCGATGGCCGCGGTGTGGTAACCGTAGCCGGCCAGCGACCTGGCGGGCCCGGTCTGCCCCATGAGGCAGGTGCTGACCATGACGATCCCGGGGTTCAGCTTTTTCACCGCCTCATACCCAAGGCCCATGCGCCCGATGGCTCCGGGGGCAAAGCTCTCCACAAACACGTCCGCCCAGGCAACCAGTCGCCGCGCGATGTCACGGGCCTCGCCACGCTTCATGTCCAGGGTGATGCTGAGCTTCGAGGTATTGAAATCCCCGAAGAACTGCGACCGGTTCAAACCGAGCTCTCCGTCCTTGGCCGGAACGGAGCCGCGCAGCACGTCCGGGCGCGACTCCGACTCGACCCTGACAACGGTCGCGCCGTGATCGGCGAGAAACTTGGTGGAGATCGGGCCCACGCCAACCCAGGCGAAATCCACCACCTTGAGCCCGGCAAACGGCAGTTCGCCGTCGGTCGACTCAACCGGAACGCGCGTCCGTTTGCGGCTTCCGCCCGCAGCGAGTTCCGCACGGATATCTTCGCTGTGCTCGCCGAGCGCCGGCGCCCCGGAACGCAAGGTCAGGGCCCCGTTCGATGGCTTCGCCCAGGCACCGGCGCCCCGCACCTTCACGCCCTCTCCAATCGCCACATCACGCCAGTAGTCGCGCACCTCGAGATGGTCCAGGGCCAGCAGTTCGGCAAGCGTGTTCACCGGCGCCAGGGAAACGCCGTGCTCCAGGCCGAACCGATACAATTCCTCGCTCGTGTGCCGCCGAAAGAAGCGCTGACACAAGGCCGTGCCATCGCGCAGGTTGAAAGAGGGCGCATCGGGATTTCGGGCGTTGGCGTCGTAGGTCTCCCAGTCGACGTTGTGGAGCGAATCGTCGGCAACGCCGTCCTCGATCATCCAGGCCAGGCAGCCCTGAATCACCCCGGACATGGGCAGCGCGACGATGTAACCGTCGGCCGTCGCGTAGAGCAGTTCGATTCCGGAACTTCCCGCGCCCATCTCGGAACCGTTGCGCTCGAAGTCGGCGCCCTGGATGGCATAGGCGTCCATCGCGTTCAGCATGGTCCAGGTCATGGCGCACTGTGCCGACAGATCCACGAACTGCGCCTTGCCGGTGCGCAACCGCCTGGCGTGCGCGGCCATGGCCCCCACTGCCGCTTCGGCGCCGGCATGCCGCCACACCTGGGTCACGCTGAGCCGCACCGGCGCCCGGTCCGGTGTCCCCTGCAGCGACACCGGCCCACCCATTGCGGCGATCGTCAGGTCGTCGGCGGCGATTCCGGCGCGAGGCCCGTCCCGGCCGTAGGGCGAAACGCATACGTGCACGATGCCGGGGTTGATGTCGCGCACGGCATCGAAGTCCAATCCGTACGCCTCGAGCAGCCCCGCCGGCCAGGATTCAAACAGAAAGTCTGCGTCGGCGATCAGCGCTTCGAGCAGGCCCCGCTCCTCCCGCCCCACCGCGATGGACCGCTTGTTGCGGTTGAACGCGAGAAACTGAAGGCTTTGCGAACTCTCCCCGGTCAAAGGCGCCGCGCGCCTGGCGGGGGTGCCTTCCGGCGGCTCCACACGAACTACGTCCGCACCGAGGTCGCCGAGGAGCATGGGCCCCAGTTCACCGCGTTCATCGGTGAAATCGAGCACCCTGTACGGTTCGAGCATCACCGAACGAGTTTCGCCCAACGGCGGCGTTACCTCAATGCCGCCGCGGGCTGCGCCGCCACCGCTGCCTCCGGGGACCGCCGTTCGCCGGCCAGCAGGTAATAGATGCTCGGCAGCACGAACAGCGTGAACAGGGTGCCGAGCAGCATTCCCGCCACCAGCACGATGCCGATGCTGTTGCGCGCCTCGGCGCCGGGGCCGGTGACGAACACCAGCGGCATGTGCCCCATGATGGTGGCTCCGGCGGTCATCAGCACCGGCCGCAGGCGCACCGCCGCCGCGCTTTTGATGGCCTCGAACTTGGTCGCCCCCGCAAGTTGCAGCTTGCGGGCGAATTCCACGATCAGGATGGCGTTCTTCGAGATCAGGCCCACCAGGGTGATCAGGCCGATCTGGGTGTAAGTATTGATGGTGGTAAGGTCCAGGTAGGTGAAGAGCAGCGCACTCGAGAGCGCCAGCGGCGCCGACCCGAGCAGCACCACCAGCGGGTCCCGGAAGCTGTTGAACTGCACGGCCAGCGCCACGAAGACGAACGCCAGCGAAATGCCCAGCACCCCCACAAGGGTATTGCCCTCCTGGCGGAGCTGGCGGGACTCGCCGGCGTAGTCGATATCGTAGTGGCCCGGCAGCAGATCGGCCGCCAGCTCCTCCATTGCGGCAAGACCCTGTTCCTTGGTCCGCCCCGGAATCAACCCGCCGCGGATGCGGAAGGAGTTCTTCTGCTGAAACCGGGTCAGCACCCGCGGCGCCACCGTTTCCTCGAGCCGCGCCACGGCCGACAGCGGCACCAGCGCACCGTCCGGTGTCCTGAGCTTGAGGTCGAGCAGTGCATCCGCATCCGGCCGGCCCTCCCGTTCGACCATGGGAATCACCCGATAGGCCGTGCCGTCGAGGTCGAAGCGGTTGACGTAGTTGCCCGACAGGAAGGTGCCGAGCTGGCGGCTCACCGCCGCAAGGTCCATGCCCAGGTCGGCGACCCGGTCGCGGTCGAGCAGAAAGCGGCCCTGGGGCAGGTCGATGCTGAGATCCGTGTCCACGAACATGAACAGGCCCGTCTGCCTGGCGCCTTCCATCAGCGCCTCGGCATGGGGGAGCATCTCTTCGGCGCTGTCCGAGGAAAGCACCACGAACTCCATGTCGAACCGGCCGGCGCTCGGCAGCGCGGACGGCAACACGGGAAACGCCGTGAGCCCCCGCACATCCGACAGCCCCTGAAACGCCATGGTCAGCAGTTCCCGGGTACTCTGCTCCCGCTCGTCGAAGTCCGCGAACTTCATGCCGCCGAAGCCGGCGTTGGTCAGCACCATCTGCCACATCCTGCCGCTGCCCGGCAGGCTTTCCATGGCGTTCACCACGTCGGTCATGTACCGCTCGGTGTACTCGAGCGATGCCTCCGGCGGCGCCGTGTAGGCGATGTTCATCTCGCCCTGGTCTTCCGTGGGCGCCAGTTCCTTCTGCGAAAACATGAAGAAGGGCACGGCCAAGAGGGCGAAGAACAGGGCGCAGAAGATGACCGGCCCGTTGTTGGAGAGAAGGCCGTCGAGCAACCGCCGGTAGCCGTGGCGGGCGTCGTCGAAAACCCCGTTCACCCGCCGCGTCATGCCCGCCTCCCGGCCCTGCTCCGGCGCCACGCGGCTGCTCATCACCGGCGAGAGCGTCAGCGCCACCATGCCGGAGATGAGCACCGCTATGGCCAGCGTGAACGCGAACTCCTTGAACATCACCCCGGTCAGGCCGGACAGGAAACCGATGGGGATATAGACCATGGCCAGCGTCATGGTCATGGCGACGATGGGCGACGCCAGTTGCCGGGCGCTCGCGAGCGCCGCCGCGGTCCTGGAAGCGCCCTCGCGCATGTGCCGCGCCACGTTCTCCACCATCACGATGGCATCGTCCACCACCAGGCCCACCGACAGCACCACGGCCAGCACCGTCAGCAGGTTCAGCGAGAATCCCATCAGCGACATGGCGGCGATCGCGCCCAGCAGGGATATGGGAATGGTCACCAGGGGCACGCACGCGGTGCGCACCGACCCCATCATGACCACCACCACCAGGCCGACCAGCAGGATCGTTTCCCCCAGGGTGGTGAATATCTCCACCAGTGCATCGCGCATGTAGACCGTCACGTCCTCGCCGATCTCGAGTTCGAGTCCGGCGGGCATGTCGGCGTTGATCTCGTCAACGGCCAGGTAGAGCGCGTCGGCGACGTCGATCTCGTTGGAGCCCGGCAGCGGGTAAACCCCCAGCCACACGGTCTCGTCATGGTTCATGCGGCCGAGCACGGTGCCTTCTTCCTCACCGAGTTCGATGCGGGCCACATCGCGCATGCGAATCAGCGAGCCCTCGCTCTCGCGGATGACCATCCGTTCGAACTCCGTTGCACGAGTGAGCGATGTGTTGACCAGGAGGTCGACGCGCTGGTTGGCGTTCTCCGCCTGCCCGATGGTGGCGATGATGTTGTTGCGCGTCAGCGCCGCCACGACGTCCTGGGCGCTGACGTTGAACATGGCCATGCGCTCCGGGTCGAGCCAGATGCGCATGGCGGGCAGCCGGCCGCCGCCCAGCCAGATCTTGTGCACGCCCGGAACCGCCGCAAGCTGCGGAGACACCTCCCGGCGCAGGTAGTCGGTCACCTCGGCACGGCTCATGCGCTCGTTGAGCCGGACGCCCAGGTACCACCCCGCATAGGGCCGGTCCGCCCGCTCCACCTCCACTGCCGGATCTTCCGCGCCGGGCGGCAGTTCGAACCGGATCTGGCCGAGCCGGGTGGACAGTTCGGCCAGGGCGTCGGCGCTGTCTTCGTTCAGCTTGAGGTAGACCGTGACGGTGCTCATGCCCGCGCGCGTCTCGGAGTCGATGAAATCGACGCCGGGGATGGTGGCCGCCACCCGCTCGATGGGATCGGTGATGAACCCCTGGACGGTTTCGGCGGAAGCGCCGACATACGGCGTGGTGACCGTCAGGGAGGCGCTCTCGACGGTGGGGAACTGCTGCACCGGCATGTCGATGGCCACCCGCACGCCGATCAGGACGAGACTCAGGCACAGCGCAGTCGCCAGCACGGGGCGGCGCACGAAGATGTCCGTGAAGCGCGGCTCGGCGGCGCCCTGGCCGAGATCAGGAGCCGCCATGGCGGCCTCTTGCGCTGCCCGTCGCGCTCACCAGCACACCGTCGCGCAGCTTGAACGCACCGTCGGCGGCCACCCGTTCGCCGGGTTGCAGGCCGGATGCGATCACGATGAATTCGCCGTGCCGCGGCCCCAGGGTAACGTCCCGCCGCTCGGCCCGTTCCGGCGCCCGTGCGCCCTCCTCCGATGGGCGCAGCACGAACAGCTTGGCGCCGAACGCATCGCGCCGAACCGCGGGGGCCGGCACCAGCGTGGCGGACTGCGGCAATCCGAGGGGGGCCTGTACGGTTACGACGGCGCCCGGGTCCTGGCCCAGAACCTCCCTGTCGACCAGGCTCCGGTAGCGTACGTTGCGGGATAGCCGGTTGACGAAGCTGTCCCTGGCGATGACCTTGGCCCGCACCGGGTTCCTGTCTCCGCCGTGCGGGAAAATATCCACCCACTCGCCTTCGGCCAGCCGGGCATCCTGCTGCGGCAGGGTAAAGTCCACCCAGAGCGAGCCCTCGGACCCGATGAGCCTGACGACCTCGTCCCCCCTGTCGAGGAACTGGCCGACATCGAGTTCGTGCAGCCCGGCGGTGGCTGCGAACGGAGCCTTCAGGCTCTTCTTGGCGATGACCGCCGCGATGCGCTGCCTTGCCGCCTCCGCCGCGTCGAACCGCGCCCTGGCCTCGTCGCGGGCCTCGGCCGTACCGAGCTTGGCTTCGAGCAGGCGTTCGCTGCGCATGAGTGCCAGGCGGGCGATTTCCAACTCGGCTTTCGCCGCCGCCAGTTCCGCCCGTTCTTCACTGGTGTCAAGGCGCACCAGCAGTTGGCCCGCGGCCACCCGGCCGCCCGGCTCGACGCCAACTTCAACGATGGCGCCCGCCTCCTCCGCTGCGACGATGACCGCGCGGATGGCGAGCACCTCTCCGGTCACACGGGTGGTGGGTTGCCACAGCGATTCCCGGGCGGTGAACCCCTCGACGGATTCGACCGGTTCGGGAAAGGCGGCGGCAAAGGCCATGGCGGTACGAAACTGGCTGTACTTGTACCAGCCGAGCCCGAATGCGGTCGCAAGGCACAGGCAAACGGCGATCAGCCAGACCCTCAACCTGCCGCTTTTCGACTGACCGGCCATCATCCCCGCGTCAACGAACGAATCCGTCTCACCCTGTCTCTCCTACCGGGCGGCAAAAAGTCGTCAGAAGCCCCTGTGGTCCCAGGCCGGCGCGCAATCGTCGGAACCTGAAAGCCGCCCGATGCACACTGCCCGGCCGGAGCGACGGCTGCAATCGGGCCGATGACCGCAACGGGGCAGAGCTTCGAGTTCGCGTTCATCGCGCTTCCGGCGGATACTTGGGCTCATAGTTACACACCGGCTCAGCCGGGTGCCAGAGCTACCCTGTGGTTACTGGCCAAAGCGGGAACAATCATGCACAGGAAAGTCCTTGCCGTACTGTTGACGATATCGGCCGCCGGCGCTGCCGCGGCCGAGTCCTATCTCTTTACCAACGGCAACCTGCTCACCATGAGTGGCGACGCGCTCGTTGACGGCGAGGTGCTCGTCCAGGGAGAGCGGATCGTCGCCGTCGGGGAAGTCCCGGACGTCGCGGAGGACAACCTGACCGTAATCGACATGGCCGGCGGCTACCTCATGCCAGGACTGGCGGAAATGCACGCGCACGTTCCCCAACCCGGCCGGGACGGCGCCTACACCGAGGACGTGCTTTTCCTCTGGGCGGCGCACGGCATCACCACGGCGCGGGGAATGCTGGGGCACGCCACCCATCTGGCATTGCGCGAGGACCTTCGGGCGCACAGAACCTTCGGTCCCCGGCTGATCACCTCCGGCCCCTCGTTCAACGGCAATTCCGTTTCAGGCCCCGAGCAGGCCGCGAGCATGGTGCGCGAACAACACGCGGCCGGCTTCGACTTCCTGAAGATCCATCCCGGCCTGACGCTTTCCGAATACCGCGCCATGGCGGAAACTGCCCGGGAACTCGGCATGCCGTTCGCGGGTCACATTCCGGTCGACGTCGGCCTCATTCGGGCGCTGGAGCTGGGAAAGGCGAGCATCGATCACACCGATGGCTTCGTGCACGCCCTGGTTCCGGAACTGACGCCTGCGACTCCGGGATTCGGATCCGGGTTCGGAGTGGGGCTCGTCGACAAGGTCGATCTCGAACGGCTGCCGCCGCTGGTCGACGCGACGCGGAGGGCCGGCACCTGGATCGTGCCGACAGAGACGCTCCTGGAGAACTTCGCCGGCGACCTCGATGAAATGCTCGGCCGGCCGGAGGTCCGCTTCATTCCCCCTGAACTGCTCGCCCGCTACGAGCGCGCCATCTCCGGGCGCGAAAACGACGATGCGGCGTCGAGGCTTCTGGAACTGCGCAGGATCATCACGCTGGCCCTGCACGAGGGAGGCGTGGAACTGCTGCTCGGCTCAGACTCTCCCCAGGTATTCAACGTGCCCGGATTCTCCATTCACCGCGAGCTGCAGTCCATGGTCGCGGCGGGGTTGTCCCCCCTCGAGGCAATCGCCATCGGCACAGTGAGCCCGGCCCGCTTCTTCGGAATGGAGAACGAATTCGGCCGCATCGCCCCCGGGCTCGCTGCCGACCTGGTGCTGCTCGGCGGCAATCCGCTCGAGGATATCCGCAACACTTCCGGCATTCGCGGCGTCATGGTGCGCGGCAGATGGCTCGGTGAAAAAGAGCGGCAGGCGGGGTTGGCCGGCATTGCGCAACGCTATGCCGAATGATCTCCGTTGTTTTCGATACGCTTAACAACGATTGCCGCTGTACGGCAACCTGATTGCCGTCACCCCGAACCAGCCGCTAACGGATGCGGTTCCGGAAAACCGGCTGCCTGCAAGGGCCCCGGCTCAGCCGTTCAACAGATCGACGATGGCCCGATCCATGGCCGCCTTGCCGATGGGGTCCAGGCCGCTTCCCGCGACATGGCCCAGTTTCGATTCGATCACGCGCAGTTCCGCGTTCGGCATGCGGCTGACTTCGTATTCGCTGTCGGCAACGCGGAAATAGAGGTCGGTGCCGCCGGGCATCACGATCGCCCTGGCTGTGATCGCCTGCAGCGCCGCATCGAAATCGCCGTTGAACCTGTCGTTGTCGGCGATATTCGCCGCCTGCCAGGTTGCGAGCATGCCCAGCAGGTCATTGGGTTCGCGCCTCCCGAAATAGCCTTTCATGAACTCGATCACGTCGGTGACCGAATCCATGCCCATTTCCCGGTACAGCTCTTCGCGAAAGAAGCCCTGGGAGAACACCCAACCCGCATAAACTGTTGCAAACGCCTCCATGCCGACCTCGGGCGTCGCTTCGTAGTCGCCCCCATTGAAGTCCCGGTCGGCCAGCATCGCTGCCTTGGCGCCTTCCACGAACAACCAGTTGTGGGTGGAGATCTTCGCCGCCCCGCAGATCGGAAGAATCGCATCCACCATGTCCGAATGCTGGGCGCCCCATTCGAAGGTCTGCAGGCCGCCCATGCTGAATCCCATCACCAGGCGAAGGCGGTCCACCGACAGTTCCTGCGTCACCAGCAGATGTTGCGCCCGGACATTGTCGTGGACGGTCATCAATGGGAACCGCGGGCCATCGAACGGCGCAGGGGTGTTGCTCGGCGAAGAAGATTCCGAGTTGGCCAGCATGTTGACGACCACCACGCAATAGTCGGAGAGATCCAGCACATCGGAAGATGCAAACAGGTCCCCGGCATCTTCATGGGTCGCCGAATAGGAGGTCATGACAAGGATGCAGTTGTCCTTCCTGTCATTGAGTTCCCCCTGTACCGTGTACACCAGGTTGATATCGAGCGTCTCGCCGCCCTGGGTCACAAAACGTTCGATCGGGAAATTTCTCGGTTCCATGGCTCTCCCCTGTCGCGACCTGGCCCATCCAGTTCCGTCAGCACGCTTCCCACATGGAGTTCCGGTGCTTCGAAAGGTGTCTGTCGAACGTGGGAATTCTCGTACAAGCGTCATCGGTTGGCAAAAGCAGGCGCGGAATAGCGGCGAAAAGGCGGTTTGACCGGCCGTTTCTTGTCAGACTGAACGGAAAGTGCTTCATTGCAGCCTCCGCGTCATGGGTAGACCACATGAAAAAGGCATTTCCCGTTTTCCTCGCCGGCGGGGTTCTCGGCGCGCTCGCCGGCGCTGGAGGCATGCTGCTGGCGTATCCGTTCCTGTTTCCACCGCCGGAGGTCAACGAGACGGTGGCGGCAATTGCCGGCCGCGAGGTGACGGCTCTCGTGGAAACCCGATTTCGGGAAGGCGTATCCGGGCAGGACGCCGCGCACTGGGGCCGCGGCGGGGTGCACGCCTATCGCGCGCAGGACGGAGGCGTGCTCATCGAAATGCAGCAGGACTTCGAGGTCGGCCCCGGGCCGAACTTCTGGGTGTATCTGAACACCGGCAGCGAGATCGACGATGAGGGCGACTTCGAGGCCGACGAGGGCCGGCAACGCATCGCAAAGCTGAAGAGTTTCACCGGTTCCCAGGTCTACGCCGCCGAGGCGGAGTTGTTCGCCGACGCAGGCGCCGTCACCATCTGGTGCGAGAGCTTCGGGCAGTACATCGCCTCGGCAGACCTTTAGCCTGAATCCTGCGCCAGGGGCGGGGGCGGATTTGCGCAGGGCCCGGAGTGGTGATGGAACATGCGCATGTCGCTGCCTTCCCTCACGAAGCCGTTGGTGGCGACGCAGACGGAGCCCGGCAGTTCCTCGTAACAGGTCACCATCAGCACGGAGTCGAAAGCAACGGCAGACGCATTGTAGAAATCGATGCCGGGCTGTTGCGGGTTTTCCAGTATCTGCCGCCAGCTCTTGAGGATTGCATCGCGTTCACTCAGCGCAGGCCAGCCCGGGTGGATGCAGAGCGTAGCGTATTCCGCCGCCCAAAGGCGCTCCATTGCGGAGTAATCCTTCCGCGTGAACGCGAGATAGAACGACTCGTTGGCAAACAGCGCCTCTTCTTCGCGGGTCATGGCTCTTTCCGAAGCAATTCTCTCCAATGCACGGTCGAAGGGACTCGGTCGATCGCAGCGACCGTCAATGAAAGGGAGCAAGATGAGCAATACGATACGTGAGGTCAAGCACAGCTTCGCGGGGCCTTCGCCAATTCAGGATCGGCTATACTTCCGTCAACCTTCACGGCCGTAGCCAGGGAGGGGCTGCCACGCCGAACGTAGCGAGACACTTACTGGGAGGCACACCATGGCTGACGAGTCATTGCATTACAAAACCATCTCCGAGCTTGCCTGGCTGATCGAGTCCGGGGAGCTTTCCCCCGTTGAGGCGACGAGCGCCCAGCTCGACCGCATCGAAGCGCTGGACGGGCAATTGAAAAGCTACGCCACCGTCATGGCGGATGCCGCAATGGCCCAGGCCAGGGACGCAGAAGCTGAAATCACCGGCGGCAGCTACCGGGGCCCACTGCACGGGGTTCCGATCGCGGTAAAGGATCTCTGCTTCACCACCGGAGTGCGCACGATGGGCGGCACCCGGGTCATGGCCGACTTCGTGCCCGATTTCGACGCTACCGTGGTCAGCCGTTTCGCCGCGGCGGGTGCCGTGCTGCTCGGCAAGCTCAACCTGACCGAGGGCGCCATGGCCGGCTACAACCCCGACAGGGGCGTGCCGGTGAACCCCTGGAATGCCGATGCGTGGTCCGGCGCCTCCTCCAGCGGCTCGGGCGTCGCCGCGGCCGCGGGCCTGTGCTACGGCTGCCTCGGCAGCGACACGGGCGGTTCCATCCGGTTCCCCTCCGCCTCCTGCGGCGTCGTCGGCATCAAGCCCACCTGGGGCCGGGTGAGCCGCTACGGCGTGCTGGCCCTGGCCGAATCGCTGGACCATGTCGGGCCCATGACCCGCAGCACCGCCGATGCCGGCCTTGTGCTCCAGGCCATCGCCGGCGCCGACCCCAACGATCCGACCTCGCTGCCCAATCCGGTTCCGGACATGCTCGAATCAAATGACCAGGGCGTTGCCGGGCTCCGGTTCGGTTTCGATGAGCGATACGCAACGGATGAGGTCGACCCCGAACTTGCCCAGGCCGTCAAGGACAGCGTGAAACTGCTCGAAGAACTCGGCGGCGAAATCGTCGAGGTGCGTCTGCCCGCACTGGAAGAATACCTGGCCGCGTGGCCGGTGCTCTGCACGGCGGAAGCCGCCCTCGCCCACGAAGCCACCTATCCCTCCAGGCGGGACGAATACGGCCCCTGGTTCATGGGTTGGCTCGACCAGGGCGCAGCCGTCACCGGCGTCGACTACGCCAGGGCAAACAACCTGCGCGCCGCCTGCAACGGGCACATTCGGGACGCATTCTCCGGCATAGACGTGCTGGTGACCCCTTCCATGCCCAGCCGCGCATTCCCCGTCGCGGACCTGGCGCCTTTCGATCCCCTGCCGGAAGAGGGCCTGGACATGGGCCTGCTGCGCTTCACCGCACCCTTCGACTTCAACGGCGCGCCAACGCTCTCCGTGCCCTGCGGGCTCTCGACCGACGGCCTGCCGCTCAGCCTGCAATTCGTCGGCAAGCACCTGCAGGAGCCGCTGCTCTGCCGGATCGGCTGCGCCTACGAACGGGCCACGGAGTGGCACGACCTGCATCCGCCGGTGTAGCCCTGACAACCGGCGCACGCATCCGGATGACTATCGGTGGATGCGGTCCAGGTCCGGCGCGACGGCCGCGGAACCGGCAACCGCCTCCACCGCCTTTGCGGCAGACAGCAGGAAGGCATCCTGGCGCATGGGCGCGATGAGCTGTGCGCCGACCGGCAGGCCGCCGGCGAAGCCGCAGGGCAGTGACAGCGCCGGGCAACAGGTTACCGTGATGCGGCTGCAGCTCTGCATCCATTCGATGTAGGTCTGCATCGCCTGCCCCTCGATCTCACGCACCCAATCCGTATCGATATCGAACGGCTGCACCTGGGTGGTGGGTCCGATCAACAGGTCGACCTCCTCGAAGAAGCCGGCCACCCGCGCCACCAGCGCCGAGCGGGCGCCGGCCACCCAATCCTGGTCGACGTGTGTCAGCCGCTCGCCCGCTTCCGTGTTCCAGCGAATCGTTTCCTTCAGCTCTGCCTTCTGATCGTCGGGCAGCGGCCCGAACCGGGACCTGAATCCCGCGGCGCGCAGAACGTGAAAGATGCGGTCGGCATCGCGCAGATCCGGCGCCGCATCGGTGACGATGGCGCCCGCATCGGCAAGCGTGTCGCCGAGCGCGCGGAGCGTGGTGCGAATCGCCGAGGCCACGGGCAGGCCGCCGAAGTCTTCGGTCACCGCGACCCGCAAACCGCGCAGCGGCGCCGGCGCCACGCTGCGGAAGGTTGCTCCTGCATCCGGCAATGCGTTGGTGACCCGGTAGTCCGGCCCGGCAATCGCAGACAGCAGCAGCGCCAGGTCGTCCACGCTCCGCGCCATCGGCCCCTGGGTGCTGAGGTCCGTCCAGGCGCCGTGCTCCTGCCAGCCAAACGGTACGCGCCCAGGCGACGGGCGGAACCCCACCACGTTGCAGAACGCTGCCGGATTGCGTAGCGAACCACCCGTGTCGCTGCCGTCGGCGATGGGCATAAAGCGCGCCGCCAGCGCCACCGCCGCGCCGCCGCTGCTACCGCCGCAAGTCCGCGAGGCGTCAAAGGGGTTGCGGGTGGCCCCGAAGACCCGGTTGAAGGTCTGCGACCCGGCCCCGAACTCCGGGGTATTCGTCTTGCCGATGGTCACCGCGCCCGATGACTTGATGCGAGCCACCAGTAACGAGTCCTCGGTCGGCACATTGTCCGCGAACAGCGGGGAGCCGTACGTCGTGCGCAATCCCTTTGTCTCCGTCAGGTCCTTGTGGGCGATGGGCAGCCCGGCGAGCGGGCCGGACAGACGCCCCGACGTGGCCCGTTCCCGCGCCTCCTCAAAGCATCGCGTAACGATCGCATTGAGGATACCGTCATACTTCTCGATGCGGGCGATATGGGCATCGAGCACCTCGAGCGCGGACACCTCCCGGGCCTCGAGCAATCGGCGCAGTTCCACCGCGGCGAGAAAGCAGAGGTCGGTGGTTCCATTCATGTTCCTTGCTCCAGCCAGGCCGCGCCAGCAGCCGTTCCCTCCAGGCAAGCTGCGAACAGGATCCTCCTGTTATGAACATGGTACAGATCCGCCGCACAGGGCGCGCCTTTTCCGGTGATCCGGCGTCCCATGTCCGGCGCGCCCCTATAGGCCCGGAAGCCCGGTAACCTTGCTGGAGTATGATCGGGAGGCGGTTAGTTTGGGAGAGTGAACATGTCGCAGCAGGACGATCGCCTGTTCCTGAGAACCCCCGTTTCGCTGGGCGTGTTGACCGCACTCGCGGGAACCGGCGCGCCCGTGGCGGTTCAGGCCGAAGAGACCGAGCGAGCCAGCGAGATCGAAGAGATCATCGTCACGGCGCGCAAACGCGAGCAGAGCATCCAGGACGCGCCGCTCCCCATTCAGGCATTCGACACGGAGGCGATCCGCGAAAAGGGCCTGAAGACGTTCATGGACTACCTGAAAGAGCTGACCAGCGTCTCGTTCGGCACCGCATCGCCGGGCGCGACGACCATCGCCTTCCGGGGAACCCTCGCCCAGCCGACGGGCTTCGACACGATCAGTTCGTCGACCCTGTACGTCGACGAAATCCCCATCACCCGGGACGGTCAGAACGCCGACGTGCGCATGATCGACATCGAGCGGCTCGAGGCGCTGTCCGGCCCGCAGCCCACCCTGTACGGCGCCGGCTCCCAGTCCGGCGTGCTGAGGATCGTCACCAACAAGCCCGATACCTCGGAATTCGGCGGCTACTACCAGCTCGGCGGCAGCACCACGAGGTACGGCCAGGGCAGTTACGACGCGCACGCGGTGGTCAACGTGCCGCTGGCCGAGGACAGGCTGGCCGTCCGCCTGGTCGGCTTCTACGAGTTCGAGGGCGGCTACATCGACAACGTGCTCGGCACCACCAGCGCCTATTCGCAATACAACGGCGACCGGGACAACGCGGACGTCGTCGAGGACAACATCAACGACTACGAGAGCCGCGGCGGGCGGGCACTGATCCGCTTCCAGCCGAACGAGGACTGGACCATCGACGCGGGCGTCATCTACCAGAAATCGCAACTCGACTACATGTTCGATTTCAATCCCGGGTTCGGCGACCTCGAAACCATCAAGTTCAAGGACGAGAACGACGAGGACGAGTGGTACAACTTCTCGATCACCCTGCAGGGCGACCTCGGCTTCGCGGACCTTACCGTCGCCGGCGGCTGGCACAACCGCAACATCGACTACGACATCGACGCCACCGCGTACATGACCACCTACAAGGAGAACGGGCTGCAGATCGCCACCTACTATGTCGGCTCCCCGATGTTCGTGGACTACGCCACCTGTTACGCCACGGCCTACTGCTACCAGTGGATCACCACCTATGACTTCGGCGCCGACCCCACCTCGCGGATCAGCCTCGACCAGCGCATCCGCTCGTTCGCCGGAGAGGTGCGCCTGACTTCCAAGGACGACGGCTCGAGCCGCTTCAACTGGCTGCTCGGCGGCTTCTACGAGCGCACCCACAACGACTGGGACTACATCACCATCGTCGACGATTTCGCCGAAAACGGGGGCCAGGGGGCGGCTTTCATCTACTACGGCGTAGCCCCCACGGACGTATGGTTCGACCAGGGGTTCCGCGAGGGCTGGACCTACAACGGCTACGAGGGCAACGACTTCAACGGCCAGCACCAGGACATCGAATCGATCGCCGCGTTCGCCGAATTCAGTTACGACTTCACCGATACGGTGCGGGTTTCCGTCGGCGGGCGATACTTCTCCACCGACCGCCGGGTCAACGAGAATTCCTACTGGATCGACAACATCTTCGACAACTTCGATGTCACGGAAAACACCAAGGACTTCAGCCCGCGGGTCAACCTCACCTGGCAGCCCAACGACGACATCCTGGCCTATTTCACCTACTCGGAGGGCGTGCGCATCGGCGGCCGCAACGGCGCCGTATCCCAGCGGCCCGCGTCCCGCGCCCTCGGCGCTCCCCTGACATTCGATTCCGACCGGCTGATGAACTACGAAGGCGGGGTCAAGTCGACCTGGGCGGACGGGCGCCTGCTCGCCAACCTGAGCGCGTTCATCATGAACTGGGAGGACTACCAGATCCGGGTGGCCCTGCCGATCGCCGGCGCCACGACGGTCAATGCCGGCAACGCCTCCATCGACGGCTTCGAGGGGCAGTTCGCCTTCAAGCCGACGGTGAACTGGGAGTTTTCCCTGGCCCTGACCTGGCTCAATGCCCGCATCGACGACGACATCTCGCTG
Source organism: Gammaproteobacteria bacterium (assembly GCA_028821125.1). Classification (GTDB taxonomy): domain Bacteria; phylum Pseudomonadota; class Gammaproteobacteria; order Pseudomonadales; family Azotimanducaceae; genus Azophilus. Next base: position 9,120 of record JAPPHD010000117.1, on the reverse strand, counting down.
AACAACGGCACCATCATCGCCGGGGAAGCGGGCGATGCGCTGCCGGCGGTGCCGGAATGGAAGCTGGCCGCAGGCGTGCTGTATTCGCAAGAGCTGCCCTGGGCCGGGTACGAGGGCTACGCACGGTTCGATTTCTATCACACCGACGAGTCCGTCAACGCCACCAACGCATCGGTGCTGCTGTTCGGCGCGGAGCGCTCCCAGCCCGCCCACCAGCCGGCCTACCAGACCGGCTACCTGAGTTTCGGGGTGAAGGGCGACAACGGCTGGGAGGCCTGGCTGTCGGTCAACAACATCTGGGACGAACGCGCCATCACCTACATCTATCCGCGGTTCGCGGACGATCGCGCCTTCACCATACGGCCACGGGAATTCAGGATCGGGATCTACAAGGCCTTCTGACCATCCGGCAATTCATGGTTTCGAGTGGGTTCACCGGCCCCCCTCCCGGTCGGCCCACTCCTGTTTTCTGAGCCGATGATGCCGGCGGCGTTGCGCGCATTCGATCGGGCGGTAGACCTGATGAAGGCGAACGACTTCGCCTCAGCCGAAGCGATCCTGGAAGCCGCGTTGGACCGCGCACCCAACGACCCGAACCTGTTGCGGCTGCTCGGCGTATCGCTGACCAGGCAGAACCACAACGCCGAGGCGGAAAAGACGCTGTCCCGGGTGGTCCGCCTCGTGCCCAACTTCGCGCTCGCTCACGAGAACCTCGCCGATGCGCTCATGCAGCAGGGCAGGTTGGATGAAGCGGCCGCATCGCTCAAGACCGCAATCCGGCACAACCCGGCATCGGATGCCGCCAATCGCAAGCTCATCGAAGTTCTGGCGCTGACCGGCCACGGGGGCGAGGCGGACGAAGCCTTCCGGCATTCGCTGGAAGCCGACCCCGACCGCGCGGCGATTGTCGAAGCGATGGAACTGAACCGCACCGGCGAGACAAGGAAGACGGAAAAGATCCTGCGCGATATCCTGCGGCGCAATCCCGAGCACCTCGACGCGCTGCGCCTGATGGGTGTGCACTGCGCCCGGAAGGAGCTTTACAACGATGCCGAGGCGTTCTTTCGCCGCGCCGTCGACCTGGCTCCGGATTTCTGGCTGGCATGGATCAATCTGGGCGCCGCACTCAATGAGCAGCAGAAGTTCGACGAGGCGGACACCGCCTACAAACAGGCGTTGAAGCTCAAGCCGCAATCGGTTTTCACCCTCGAAAAGCTCGGCGCCAACAGCCTGTTCGACGGCCGCCACGAAGACGCCGTCAACTGGCTCGATGCGGCGCTCGAACGCGACCCGGCGCACTTCCCGTCCCTGCTTTGCCTCGGGCATGTGCTCAAGACCGTCGGGCGGCAAACCGAAGCCATAGACGCTTACCGGCGCTGTGCCGCGGCCAGGCCGGACTTCGGGGAGGCCTATTGGAGCCTGGCCAACCTGAAGACGTTCCGGTTCAGCGGTGCGGAAGTCCGGGAGATGGAAGAACACCTCGAGGCGGTTTCCGGCAAGGCGGACGGAGAGGACTCCGAGATCGCCTTTTCGTTCGCGCTGGCCAAGGCATTCGAGGACCGTCGAAACTACGGCAAGGCGTTCGACTACTATTCCCGGGGCAACGGCAGGAAACGCCCCACGCTCAACTACGACCCGATCGAGTTCCAGCGGACGAACGACCGGATCATCGACGTGTTCACGAAGGAGTTTTTCGAGGCGCGCGCCGGCCAGGGATGCGGAGACGATTCGCCGGTCCTCATCGTCGGCCTGCCGCGGTCAGGCTCGACCCTCCTCGAGCAGATCCTCGCCAGCCACTCGCAGGTCGAGGGAACCGCGGAGTTGCACTATCTGCTGCGGCTTGCCACCGAGACCGGGATGACACGCTCCGACGGCGTCCGCTATCCGGAATGCATGCTCGAAATGAAGTCCCATCACTTCCGGGACCTCGGTCGGGAGTACATCGAGAATACCGAGCGCCACCGCTCCGGCGCGCGCTATTTCACCGACAAGATGCCGAACAACTTCACCGGCATCGGATTCCTGCAGGCGATCCTTCCGAACGCCAAGGTCATCGATGCCCGGCGACATCCCCTGGACAGTTGCCTGGGATCGTTCAAACAGCTCTTCGCCCGCGGCCAGATCTTTACCTACGACCTCTATGACCTGGCTCACTGCTACATTCAGTACATGCGGTTGATGGATCACTGGAACGCGGTGCTGCCGGGGAAAGTTCTTACCGTCCATTACGAAGACGTGGTTGGCGATCTCGAAAAACAGGCCGGGCGAATAGCAGCCCATTGCGGACTCGAGTGGGAAGAGAAGATGCTCCGCTACCATGAAACGGAACGCGCCGTGAAAACCGCGAGTTCCGAACAGGTGCGTCAACCGATCTATTCGGGTTCAGTCAACCTGTGGCGCCGATACGAAGACGAGTTGGGGGAACTGATCGACTATCTCGAGCCCGTGCTGCTCAAGCTCCCACCGCATCAACGGCCGAAATCACTCATGAACCGCTAGCCCGCAATTGATGTTCCATACAACACCAAACCATCAATCAGCGTCACGTCGGCCACCCCCCCTGTTCATCTGTCCGGCCACGCGTATGGCCAGACCTCCACCGAGTGAATCGCGTTCCTGGCATCGAGAGAAAGGTTGACCACCTTGACCGCCTTCCCTGCGTCGAGGTCGTAGATCGAAACCGTCGCTGGAGCCGAACCCGCTGCCACTTCGTTGTCGGAGATCACGCAAAGTCCGCGTCCGAATCCCGGCCGCGCGCCGCCCAGGGCATCCGGACCGGCGTGCGTCATCTTGTGCGCGGGAAAGCGAGGCACGGGGAGTACCTGGCGGGAGGTGGGACTTTCGAACCGCATCGCGCCGGCTTCGGTGTCGTTGAACAGCACGCCGTCCCGGTAGGGGCGCGCGTTATGGACACCCTGGGGCAGGGTCGTCGCAATGCCGACACGCTCGCCCCCGAAGCGGAGCAGGGCGCCTGTGCGCTTGCCGCTCACATACATGCCGCCCTTTTCACAATGCACGTTGTTCAATTGCAGCTTGTCGATCAACAGCGGGCCTTCGTCGCCGTTCGGATCGAATCGTCGCGCCCCGAAGACTCTCCCGTCGGTAACGATCCTGAGTGCCCAGTCGAACGATTCCGTTTCCAGGTTGAATCCGAGGATGGCGTCGTACCCGGCGGATGTCAGAAACAGGTGGCGCTCGAAAACGCAGATCTCCTGACAGTTCTCGAGGTAGGCATTGCGAAACGAAGCAACCGCATTGAAGGCCTGGTCGAAAACCAGCAACTCTTCGCTCGTCGCGATGTAGATCCTGTCCTGATCACAGGCAACGCCCCTCAGGCCGCGTTCACGGTCCTGTCCTTCCCGGTCTACATCGAAGGTGCCCGAGTCCAGGGGCTTCAGCACTTGGCCGCTGTCGAGATTGATCAGGTACACGCCACCTCGAGGCTCGCCGGGGTTGCCGCCGCGCACGGCGGAAGTCGCGATCAGGTTCGCCATGAAACCATCCCGATACAACCCAAACCGGCAAGCGCCCTCACGGATTCGGTGCCCGCAGGCACAAAGAACGACAGTCGTACCAGGAGTGAGAGGGAGATCGGTGAACTGGCCCAAAGTACGCTGTTCGAACGGGGCGCCAAACGGATCGGTTGCGTCATCGAGATTCGTTCAGTGCGAATCCGCTTCCATTCGGAGACCCGGCACGTAATCGAATATGAACGTGATCCGGTCTTCGGCGCCGCTGTTCAGCACGCTGTGGCGTTTCTGGTTGTTGATCTCGTAGGCGTTGCCGACCTTGAGCCGGTGCGGGCGCCCTTCGATCATGAAGCGCACCTTGTTGTTGGTGGTGATCGGCACATGGATGCGGTGGCTCCTGCGGAACGAGACGTGATGATCCGTGTGCGGCGTTATGGCCTTGCCGGCAATCAGCTTCGCCGCCATGGCGCGAATGATGGTGCCGCCTTTCGGGTAGAAACGGCCGATGATGTCGTGCATCAGCGGCACGGCCAGGGGCGCAAGCCGCTCCCAGCCGGCGCCCTTGACCAGGTCGATGTTCGGCCACTTGTCGTGATCGCAGAAGATCAGGATCACCGACTCGGTATCGTAGTGGACGTCCTCGTATTTTTTCTGGCGTATCTCTTCCTCGCGCCAGGCAGGCTCGTCCAGGGCAACGATGGCATCGGCCAGGGCCCCCGATTCCACGCGTCCCAGATCCCTGATCGGCGCCCCTATGTCCATACCCTCGAATCCGCCAAGGCAACCGAGCCCCCACCGCGTGGGACCCTCTCGCGGATTGTGTCAGACCTTGCCGGTTTTACAATGGTCGTGGGACTTGGCGCCGAGCAGCTTCTGCGCTTCGGCGCGAACCCGTTTTTCCGGATAGAGGGCGTAAAAGCCGGCGGACACCAGGCAAAGCCCGCCGGCAACCGGCCCGATCAGCAGCACCCCGAGCGGCTCGGCCGCGCTTCGTCCGTAGGCCGAAAGCAGAAAGCTCATCAGCGCCGCCGACGCGGCATAGACCCACTTCGTCATCAGGCCCTGAACCCCGTAGTACATAGCTGACCGGCCGGTTCCCGTACGCGCCTGGTCGAGGTCGATCAACTGGCCCAGGATGACCGTCGGCAGGATCATGATTCCGGCTATTGCCAGCCCCTTGAAAGCCGACAGGCCGAGTACCGCCGTCAGGATGAACAGGTCATGGGCATCGCCCGGGGCGCTGGGCGTGAGCAGCCCATACGGCACGTGCGCGAGCCCCAGGATCAGTATGGAGGCGACCAGGGTTTTCTTGGTGCCGATGGCGTCGACGACCTTGTCGATGAAAACGAAGCCGACCAATATGCCCGGAAGCATGGTCAGGGAGAGAATTGCCGCAAATCCTTCATCCCGGCCCAGGATGACGCGGGCAAAGTACGGTATCGCCGGACCGCTCATGGTGATGCCGAGAACGAAGATCACCTGTGCGAACAGGTAGGTGAGAAAGGGCCCGTTGTTCAGCGTCGTCGCCAGCGCCCTGTTGATGTTCATCGAGCTCGGCCGGTAGTCCATCTCCCGTTCCCTGACCACGAACAGGGGGCATGCGCAGAACACGAAGGAGACGATGCAGGAGATGACGACTACCGCCTGCACCGCGGTGTTGGCGTCCATGCCGAGCTCGCGGAACAGCTTGATTCCGGCCAGCCAGAGAATGCCGTAGGCCATCGCGATCGGCCCGCCGATGGCCGAGCGCAGGCGCACCAGTTCCACCCGTTCCGCTTCGGTGTTGGCGAGTTCCGGCACCAGCGCGTTGTAGGGTGCGACGTAAACGGTGAAAAACACGTAGTAAAGGCTGAGCAGGACGGTCAGGTAGATGAATACGCCGTGCGTGCCCGGTTCTCCCGGCGGGAAGAAAAGCAGCGCCGGCGTTACCGCCATGGGGACCAGGCCGAATACCAGGAATATCTTGCGCCGGCCGAATCGGGAGCGGGAACGGTCCGAGTAGTGGCCGACGAGCGGGTCGGCCAGGGAGTCGATGACGCCGCCGATCAATCGTGCCAGTCCATAGGCCGTCAGCACACCGAAGAAGATTTCCTCGGAAACCTGCACCTCGAGGCCCGCGCCTTCCGGCGGCAGGTAAAAATAGATGCCGATCGAGACGACAATCGTCGCGGTGATCTGCCAGCCGGGCGCACCGAGTATGAACAGCACGCTGTCCCTGAGGTTCAGGTGCCCGGTCGGGTATCGGCTCAGGGCGCGTCCCCCTGCCCCGTTCCGGACCACGGCAGGGCGGTGATCCGACACATCACCCGATCCACGTACTTCCCCGGTCCGTACAGCGGCAACCGTTCGGGCGGCAAGTTTTGAGATTGCCAATGGGTTGGCGAAACCAACGGGACGCACCTTTTTTTGCTGGGCTTCACTAGTGCTCCTTCCGGTTGATTCCTTGCATGTCAGAGTTCGCTCCGCAATGCCAATCCCGCAACGACCGACGAGTGCAATCCGGCTGAACCGAGCATAGCAGCGTTCGTTACGGAATGGTCCGCAACCAGTCTCCGCTCGGCAACGTCACGCTTCGATGCGTGCCCTATACGACCGGATGACCCCTGTTTGCGCCTGTCTCTAGTATCCTTGGCACCGGCTTGCCTGACAGGTGGCGGACACATGAGCAACGATCTGAACCAGGTGCTCAAATCGCGGGCCCTGAACAAATGGGGGCTGTTCTGGGTCGTCACCGCGCCGATATCTCTCGCGATGGTCATTGCCATGTCCGTCGAAGACCTGTCCAAGGGTTCCGGCGTCTCCTCCATGATCCAGCTCTCCGTGCGCTGCGCCGTGCCCTGGCTGTACATCGCTTTCGCCGCATCCTCGCTGCAGGTGCTGTTTCCCGGCCATTTCAGCCGCTGGCTTTTGCGCAACCGCAAGTATTTCGGCATGTGTTTCGCGGCGGCCATGGCCTGGCAGGGGCTGTTCATTCTCTGGATGGTCACCCTTCATACCGACTACTACGTCAACGAAGTGTACGTGCTGCGCGATGCGATCGAGGGTGTGGGCGGCTATGCATTCCTCTTTGCGATGACCGTTACATCCTTTCCGAAAGGCCGCCGGCTGCTGAACGCCAGGCAGTGGCGCATGCTGCACCTGAGCGGCATCTATTTCCTGTGGGCTTATGCCTTCAGCGTCTACTGGTGGTCGCTGTTCTACTACTCGAACCCCGTTCCGCTCGACTATATCTACTACGTGGCGGGCCTTGCCGCCTGGGTATTGCGGGCGGCTGCCTGGCATGTCAAGCGCGCGCGGGCCGCGGCCCGGGAATCCCGGCAAGCGTCCGTTCACCCGCTGGCACGTTTCGCCGCCGGCGCACTGGTGGGCGCCGGCCTCATCGCCGCGGCCATGGGCGCCTCCTGGCGAGGGACAGCCGAGCAGTACCTGTACGGCTACGCGCTCACCGAGGCGCCGGAGCTCTACCTGCCCTACTGGCCCTTCGAACCGTTCCTGTCGCTCGCCGTCATCCTGTTGGGTGTCGCGCTGCTGCGAGCCGGCAACCCTGCAGCGGGTCAAACCGCCGCGGCAGACCGGGCGCGGGCAGCGTCGTAGGCGCCCGGCCGGTACCGTTCAACCGGCGGTAGTTACGGTTTCACCGTTACGCCAAAAGACGATGAAAGCGCGGGATCGGGAACTGGGCATGAACGCGGCCATCACGCGCCGCGACTTCCTCGATGGCATGGGTGTCGCGATCGGCGCGTCGCTGTTGCCGGGTACCGCTCGGGCCGCCGACATCGGCGCCCAGGACCTCCCCGGTTACTATCCGCCGGCGCTGACGGGCCTCAGGGGTTCACACCCCGGTTCTTTTGAGGTCGCTCACGCCCTGCGAGATGGTGCGAGCTTTACGGGGGAGGCCACGGGCGAAAGCTACGATCTGGTCGTCGTCGGCGGCGGCATCAGCGGGCTGTCCGCCGCGTACTTCTACCGCGAGGCCGCGGGCGGCAACGCGAAAATCCTCGTTCTGGACAACCACGACGACTTCGGCGGCCACGCCAAGCGCAACGAGTTCTCCATCGACGGCCGCCTCATCATCGGCTACGGCGGCACGATGCTGATGGAGGCGCCATCGGGCTATCCCCCGGTCGCGAAACGGCTGATCCGGGAACTCGGCATCGACATCAAGCGGTTCTATGAGGCCTACGACCACGACCTGTATTCCTCGCTCGGGCTCTCCCGGGGCACCTTCTTCGACCGGTCGGTTTTCGGCACCGACCACCTTGCGATCGGCAGCCTGGGCGATCCGAAGATACTGGAAGGCGTTCCGCTATCCCCCGCGGGCAAGCGGGATCTCGCCCGGCTGTACGCGAACGAGCGCCACTATCTCGGGGACATCACCCCCGAGGCCATGGCCGACTACCTGGCGCACACCGACTATCGCACCTACCTGAAGAAAGCGGCCGGCATCGGCGATGAAGCCTTGCAGGCCATCGAGTCGCTGCCGCACGGCGTGTGGAACATCGGCATCGACGCCCTGCCGGCGAGAACCGCCTGGGCCAGCGACTATCCGGGGTTCGGGGACCTCGACCTCGACATCTACGACGATTCGGGCTGGGTGGACGAACCAAGGATATTCCACTTTCCCGACGGCAACGCGACAATCGCCCGGCTCCTCGTACGCGCCCTGATCCCCCGCTCGGCCCCCGGCAACGACATGGAAGACATCGTCACGGCCCGCTTCGACTACGGCCGGCTGGACGAGCCCCGCTCGCCGGTACGCATCCGCCTGAACAGCACGGCGGTCCGGGTTCGCCACATCGGCGACGGTCTCGGCAACCCGCTGGAGGTGACCTACGTGCGCGGCGGCCGGGCGAAAACGGTCACGGGCGGCCAGGTGGTCATGGCCTGCTATCACGCCGTCGTACCCCTGCTCTGCCCGGAAATTCCAGAATCCCAGCGCAAGCTGCTTGCCAGTTCGCTGCGCTCTCCCCTCGTCTACACCAACGCCCTGATCCGCAACTGGCGCAGTTTCGTGAACCTCGGGCTGCTGCGGGCAAGGTGCGCCGGCAGCTTCCACTACCGCGCCACTCTCGACTTCCCCGTCAGCCTCGGCGACTACGCGTGCCCGAAAGACCCCGACCACCCCATCCTCGTACACATGATCCGCGCCCCCCTGCAACCGGGGCAGAGCGCCCGGGAGCAGTTCTACGCCGGCAAGCGGGAACTGCTGACGATGCCGTTCGAGACGTTCGAACGGAACACGCGTGACCAGCTCAACCGGATGCTCGGCGACGGCGGCTTCGATGCGGCCCGGGATATCGCAGCCCTCACCGTCAACCGCTGGCCCCACGGGTACGCCTACGGATACGACGAGGAAACGGACCGCGTCGCCTTCGAGCCAAGCCAGTGGCCGGAAGACAAGCGCCACTGGAAAACAGCCAGCCAACGGTTCGGCAATATCTCCATCGCCGCCACCGACGCCGCCTCCAACGCCATGAGCGAAGCCGCGATCGAAGAAGCCTACCGTGCGGTATCCGAACTGTCTCCACGTGAATAGCCGCGAGCACCGGGGCGCTGACGCGCAGGGAACAGAGTCCCGCTGGGAGAGAGCACGTATGCGGTACGGGTATCCGGCACCTTTAAAGCACCCCTGCGCCCTCGAATTCCACGA
>JAPPHD010000125.1 GCA_028821125.1 Gammaproteobacteria bacterium | reverse complement strand
GATACCCGTACCGCACACCTGCTCTCTCCCAGCGGTCGTCTGTTCCTTGCGCGTCAGCGTCCCGGCGGGCCGGGTTGGGAACTTTCAAGGAAGACGTCGAGCGGTTCGCGAAGGAATCCGGCGTCAGGGCGGCGGGTGCCGACGGGAGGAATACGCATGACGGATAAGAACGCCCCGGGGCGGCTGGCCGGCAGGACGGCTCTTGTCACCGGCGCCAGCCGGGGTATCGGGCGCGCCATCGCCGAGGCTTACGCCGCCGCGGGGGCAAACCTGTTCCTGACCGCCACGGATCTCGCCAGGCTGGAAGAAACCAGGGCGAACCTGGCGAACCGATCCATCGAGGTCCGCCTGCATACGGCGGACATCAGCAACGCGGACGATGTCGAGGCACTGTTCGCCGCGGCGGTCGAGTGGCGAGGGGGCCTGGACATCCTGGTAAACAACGCCGGTATCTACATCGGCAAACCGTTCGTGAACTACGAGCTTGACGACCTCGACCGGGTCATGAACGTCAATGTCCGCGCCGTGTTTCAACTCTCCCAGTTGGCGATCCGGCACATGCAGGAACGGGGCGGCGGCAAGATCGTCAACATCGCCTCCACCGCCGGCAAGTGGGAGAGCCCGAACCAGGCCGTCTACAACATCTCGAAGCACGCCGTGGTCGGCATGACGCGCTGCGCGGCCCTGGAAACCGCGGCCCAGGGCATCAACATCAACGCCATCTGCCCGGGTTTCGTCTCGACCGGCATGTTCGACAACCTGCAGGCGTCCGCCGACGAACTCGGCGTGCCCCTCGAGCAGTTGCAGCAGACCATCGTCTCGAGGGTGCCCATGGGGCGCCTGGTACATCCGGAAGAGATCGGTCACCTGGCGGTCTATCTCGCGAGCAGCGAGTCGGACGGCATGACCGGGCAATCGATTCCGATTTCGGGCGGCATGCGGATGGGGTGAAGCGGCCTCGGGTATCCGTCCTCCGGCGCAGCGGGGTCATCAAGCCCGACCTATTCACGAACAGGTCGAGAGAACCTTACGGCTGCCTGGTCAACCGCAGCGGCTATCAATTCCGCATCACCCGTAGTCGACACGTTCACGCCGCCGATGCCGGGTATTTCCTGCAGGGCCCGAATAGTCTCGGCGCAATAATCCACGCCAATCGCTTCCGGGTCCCGAGCACCGTCGAAGCGCTTGACCACGCCCTCCGGCACGACGGAACCGCGCAGGTTCTCATAGAGCCAGCGAGCGGATTCCGCGGAGGTCAGCACCGGCACCGAAACCACCACATGGCAACGCCAGGTCACCTGGGCGGCCACCAGGATCTTCATGTAGCGGCGCAACAGGTCCAGGTCGAGGCAGATCTGCGTCTGCACGAAGCGCGCGCCGGCGTCGAGCTTCGCGTTCAGCTCCGCCGGCTGCCATTCGGGCGCCGGGTCGAACACCGTCGCCATCGTGCCCAGCAGCAATTCCGGTTCACCCCGGGCCGACTGAAATTCGCCGAGTTGCCGGGCAGCCGTCAGGAACTTCTTCGCCCCGGTATCGAATACCTGGGTCATCTCCGGCTGCAGCTCGCCCGGCAACCGTTCGCCCCGTTGCAGCAACAGGCTGGTTACCCCCAGGGCGGCTGCACCGAGCAGTTCGCTCTTCAGGGCGAGCCGATTGCGGTCACGCGCGGAGAACTGCAGCAGCGGGTCTATCCCCTGTTGCAACAGGATGGCCGCCACTGCCACTCCGGACATGTGCAGAACGCCATACGGACAATCCGTCACCGCAACCGCATCTACAGCGCCCGCCAGGCATTCCGCCTGCCGGATGACGTCGCCCCGGCCCGTATCCTGGTAGAGGCGGAGTTGGCCGGTCACGGTGAAGTCTCCGTCCGCAACCGCGTCCCGGAACGTTCTCAAAATGTCGTTTCCCTGCCGAGTCATCGCGCTCAGGTGTTGCATGCTCCCACCGGCGCCCGGTCGCGGCAAGCCGCTGCCACCGGACTCTCCCCGCATGGATCGGGCACTGACGTCAAACTTCCCGGCAACGCGGTCTCGACAGCTATACTTGGGACAAGGAGGAAGGAAACAATGTCCCTTACCCAAAGTATCGATCCGATCCTGAATGAAGCCGCGGCCGAAGGTGCGGTGCCGGGGGTAGTGGCCGGCGTCACCAGTGCCGATGGCGATCTTTACCTGGGCGGCTTTGGCGAACGCGTATTGGGCAGCGGCGAGGCAATGACCCCCGATACCGTCGGCTGGATCGCCTCCATGACCAAAGCCGTAACCAGCACTGCGGCCATGCAGCTCGTCGAGCAGGGGCGCCTCGACCTGGACGCTCCGGCCGCAGCCGTCGTTCCCTACCTTGACGAAATCCAGGTGCTGGAAGGCTTCAGTGACAATGGCAAACCCCGCACCCGTCGCCCACGGAGCGCCGTTACTCTGCGCCAGCTCCTGACCCATACCGCCGGATTCTCCTACGAGATCTGGAGCGATGCGATCGTTCGCTATCAGGAAGTGACCGGCACGCCCGGCATCATCACCTGTGAGGACGCAACCCTCACCATTCCGTTGCTTTTCGACCCCGGCGATCGGTGGGACTACGGCATCAACATCGATTGGGTGGGAAAAATCGTCGAAACGGCGAGCGGGCAGCGCCTGGGCGACTATTTTCGCGAGCACGTGCTCGGACCGCTCGGCATGAACGATACGGCGTTCCGCATCACCGACGGGATGCGGACCCGGCTCGCCAGGATTCACCAGCGCGGCGAGGACGGCACGCTGGAGCCGCAGATGGAACTCGAACTTCCGCAGGACCCGGAATTCCAGATGGGTGGCGGCGGGCTTTACGGCACCGTCGGCGACTATCTGCGCTTCATTCGCATGATTCTCAACCGGGGCCTGGCCGATGGCGAGCAGGTGCTGAAACCGGAAACGGTGGAAACGATGTCGCGCAATCAGATGGGAGACCTTCTGGTGTGCGGTCTCACCACCGCAATTCCAACGCTGTCCAATGATGCGGAGTTCTTTCCCGGCATGAAGAAGTCCTGGGGCCTGGGCTTCATGATCAACAACGAACAGGCGCCCACCGGGCGTTCGGCCGGGAGCCTGGGGTGGGCGGGGCTCGCCAATTCGTTCTTCTGGATCGATCCGGCCAAGGGCATCGGCGGCGCCTACCTCACCCAGGTGCTGCCCTTCGCCGACGAGAAATCCTTTGCGCTCTACATGGCGTTCGAGCAGGCAACCTACGAGGCGCTGGCCTGAAACCCGGCCCGGTTGCCGGCAGAATCCTCTCGTGGCGGCAGCAGCTACCTCGATTCGCGGGGCACCAGTGCAACGGCCCTCATCGGTGCGCCGGAGCCGCCCTCGATCTTTATCGGCAGTGCAAACACCGTGAAGCCCGTCGGGGGAAGCTGATCGAGGCCCGCCAGGTTCTCCAGGGCGCCGACGTTGCTCTCCGCGGCAAGAACGTGAACCGCGAAGTCCTTCGACGGCCCATGGTCGATGGACGCCGTGTCGATGCCCAGAACGGCGACACCTCGCTGCTCCACCAGCAGCCGGGCCGCGGCCACCCCATAACCCGGGAACGACAGCCCGCTCGCGTCTCCCGGCGTGTCGTCGCCCATATAGGCCGCGGTGTCGGGCCAGCGCCCGCTCCAGCCGGTACGCAGGAGCACGATCGTGCCGTCTTCAATTTCCCCATGACGCGCTTCGAAGCCGAGCACGTCTTCGAGGCTGAGCAGGTAATCGGGGTCCACGGCCGCCTGCGCGGAAACGTCGATGGTCACCGCCGGTGCAATCACGTCTTGCAGAGGCACGTCGTGGACCGGGGCGCCGCTCGCGGAAAAGTGAATGGGCGCATCGAAATGGGTGCCGCCGTGCTCGGGCGTGCACAGCGAATAGGAGGAGTAGAACCATCCGCCCGGCGTCTCGCCGTAGGCGAGCTCCGTCAATTCGAATTTCGACGGAGAGGTCGGCCAGTAGATCGTCTCCGCGTTGTAGGGATGCGTGAGATCGACGATCCGGTAGTCCGAGAGTTCGAGACTCGAAGCAGGGTTTGAGACAGTGAGAAGAAGGACCGCGACCGGCAGGATTCTGGACATGTTCTGGTTCCTCGCTTTGCTGCCTTCATGGATCGGAAACCGCGCCATGCGATCCGCTGCAGTAGTGTAGACGACCGTTCCCGGCAAGCCCACTTGCACATGTGGCGCGGGGATGAGGACGTTGGCATGCGTAAAACATGATTTCATGCTTTTTTATGAACCGCATGATCCAGATTCGCAACGTGCCACCAGGCATACACCGCAGGCTCAAGGCCCGCGCCGCAACCGGCGCTATTCGACAGCAAGCAGCTCGACTTCGAACAGCAACGTTGCATTCGGCGGTATGACCCCGCCTGCTCCGCGGGGACCGTAAGCCAGATCGGGAGGAATGATCAGTTCGCGCTTTTCACCGACCAGCATGCCGGCAACACCCTCGTCCCAGCCCGCGATCACGCGGCCGGCGCCCAGTGGAAAACCGAAGGGCTGACCGCGATCCACGGAACTGTCGAATTTGGAGCCACGTCCGCCGTCGCTCCCGGGGTCGTAGAGCCAACCGGTGTAGTGCACGCTCACTGTGTTGCCGGGGGCCGCCTCGGCGCCCGCACCGGTCTGTGTGATGGTGACCACCAATCCTGATTCCGCGGTAGCCATGTCCGAGCCCTCCGTTTCGAACTCCGCCCCGCAGGCGCAAATGCCGAGTGATGCCACCACGAGCAAAGCCGGTTTGATGCCGCTTCGATCACAATGTTTCATGTTGTGAAATCCCTGGCCCGACCGATTCGCTCACACGCCGAAGTCCAGATGACGCACGTCCGTCGCCGCGTCCCGCGGCGCTACCGCGACGTATCGGGCCAGGCCGGGCCCCACGCCACCGCCGCCGCTCAGCCCGGTTTCGCTGGCATAACCGGTCTCCCGTTGCGTTCGCGTCGTCGGGTCGAATTCGTCCACATCGCTGCCCTGGCCACCCTCGTTGCCGGCCAGGGACAAGGTGCTCGTTTGTGGTTGATCCGGGTCGATGCGGTTGTAGGGGTGCCAGTGACCCATCAACTTCGTGCCATGGCGGGCGCTGAACTTGTCGAGATAGGCGATATTCGCTTCAACTCCTCCGGTGCGGGCGATCATGTTCGGATCGTCCTTCAGCACGTCGAAGGCAACGTAACCGCTCTTTGATTGCCTGGCCAGTTCGAAGTCCAGAACGACGCCGTAGCGAACCGGCAGGTCGCCGATTCCCCGTTTGAATTCTTCGAACGGATAGACCGGAACTTCGGCGCCGTCCGGCAGCTTGCCCGCCAAAGCGTTGCGGGCTTCCCGTTCGCTGATCTTGGCGGCGAACTGCCCCGTATAGCCCTGCTCGCTTCGATGGTCCGTGCTGGAATAGTACATCTTCTCGAATCGCTCCGGCGCTGCGTACAGGCCGCCACCGTGAATCACGACGACGACATGATTGCCCTGAGGCGTCGTGACCACGTTTTCCTCGGAGTAGGAACTGAACCAGGTGTTCCACAGTATGTTGCCGTACGGCGCGTTGGTGCGGGCATGAATCAACTGCGGCATCGATGCGACGAAGCCATCCTCTCCGGCGTAGGTCAGGGCCCGCTTCAATACGACGGGCCGGTATGTACCGAAAAAGATCTTCGCCTCCATCCGGAAGGCTTCTCTGCTGGTGTCGTTCATTGCATGGTTCTTCGTTTGCCTGCTCAAGCAAGTCTTTCAATTGGTGAAGGGTATGTGCCGTATGGTGCTCGAAACGTCCGGCGGCGCGACGGCGATGTAGCGGGCCATCCCGCCCATGCTGGCATCGCCGCCCAGCCCGTATTCGCTGTCGTATCCGAACTCGCCGAAGTCATGGTCCTCCGTTCCCCAACCGCCCTGGTTGCCGGCCAGGAACAGGACCCTCGTCTGCGGCTGATCCGGATCGATACGGTTGTAAGGGTGCCAGTGACCCATCAGTTTCGTGTTGTGGCGAGCCTGGAACTTGTCGAGATAGGCGGTATTCGCCGCGACTCCGCCCGCCCGGACGATCATGTTCGGATCGTCTTTCAGCACCTCAAACTCCTCGTAACCCCGAAGCGACTGCCTGGCCAGTTCGAAGTCGAGAACGACACCGTAGCGAATCGGCAGATCGCCGATGCCCCGCCTGAATTCCTCGAACGGGTAGACCGGCACTTCCGTACCGTCCGGCAACCTGCCCTCCAGTACGTCGCGGGCTTCCCGTTGGCTGATCTTGCCGGCATGCTGGTCGGTATAGCCGTGTGTATTGCGCGGGTCCGCGCTGGCGTAGAACATCTTCTCGAACCGTTCCGGCGATGCGTAAATGCCGCCGCCGTGTATCGCCACCACGACATGATTGCCCTGGGGCGTGGTGACGACGCTTTCCTCGGAATTGGCGGTGAACCAGGTATTCCAGATGATGTTGTCGTAGTCCGCGGTCGCCCTGGCGTGCAGGAGCTGCGGCATCGAAGCCACGAAGCCGTCGTCGCCTGCGTATTCCAGTGCCCGCCGCAAGGCATCGGGCTTGTATGGTTCCAGGATGATCTCCGCTTCCATGTTGATTCCGCTCATGTCTTTGGCCCGGCCCATTCATGAATAACCCGCTGCGGCCGTCAATAGCAGCGAAAGCACTCTTGCCAGCCTCGCTACGTTCATTCACCGATAGGTCGGGCTGGCGTCCTCCTTCCCGTTCCGTTCACGCCGCCCCGCCGTTTCTCTGGCCGGACAGTGCCTGGCGACCGTCAGCGCCGCCCAAGCAGGGCGGTAAGCCGGCCGACGTCTTCCACCGCCTCGAAGTCCCACAACATCTCGAGCAGCGCCTCGATCCGATCCTGGTCCAGAACATACCCGGTCAGCCAGCGGAATTTCTCCTCCAGCCGTTCCTCGTCGCCCTGTGCACCGATGCGGCACGACTCCGTAACGATGCCCGAGTCGAGGATCCTGCCGTCGGCGAAGCGGATCGTCACCCTGCCCGGGCTGTAGCCCTCGTCGCCGCCTTCGAATGCGGGCCGGTAGAGTTCGTTGAATTCCTCCGACTCCACCAGTTCCATCTTGTCGACCAGGGCATTGATCGCCGGGTCGCCGAAACGTGACTCCAGAATCTGGTCGGGACCCACCTCGCCGTCGACAAGATAGGCGGCCAGCGGCCATCTCACGCTGAACTGCGCCTCCTCGGTGGTCGTCGGATGGGCGGTATGCAGCACCGCCGCCCAGTGATGCCCCACAACCCGGACGGCGGCGATGTTCTCGACGTTCCAGTCGTGTTCGGCCTCGAGCTTCTGCACCGCGGCAATGGCCGTGTGCCCCCAGCCGCAGGAGCAATGCTGCTTGAAATCGACGCCATCGACCATGATGTACTCGTCGCCGAGCGTTTCGATCCAGCTTCGGTATTTCTCGGTTCCCATCAGGCCCGGGATGCCGGTAAAGCCCCGCGCGGCCAGCTCGGCGGCGAGAATCCCGGTCATGACGCCCCACCCATGGCCGTGCTTGACCATCCCCGGATCGACCAGGTCGCGCTCCATCGGCAGGTTGGGGGCATGGTATTCCGCGATTCCCAGGGCCTGTTCGATGGTCGGCGCATCCAGCCCCATCAATCGGGCGGATGTTGCAGCGCTGCCGACCGATCCCCAGGAGCCGTCGGCCTGGTAGACCGGGTGCAGGTGATCGTGCCAGCAGCGGCCGAAACGATGGGAAATCTCGTAGCCCGCGACAACGGCTGCCAGCATCTCGCGCCCGCCCAGGCCCTTCGACTCGCAAAGCGCCAGTGCGGCCGGAAAAACCTGTGCCCCCTGGTGACCGCGCGTATAGACGCCCCCGTCGTCGCAGTCGAGGCCGTTGGCCGCACAGGCGTTGGCGAAGGCCGCCCCGGCAGGCGTCGCGCGCGCATCGTGCAGCAGGATGGTCGCAGCGTCACCAGGCCAGGCCTTGGGCGCGTAGGCCGCCGCGATGCCGCTTACCGGCGTCAGGACCCCGCCCACCGTCGAGCCGACGATGTCGATCAGGCACTGTTTCGCCTGGTGCTGCACCGCATCGGGCAGGTCGTTCCACTGAATGCCGCGGATGAATTCAGCCGCCAGCCTGTTGCCGTCCAGTACCATGGCAATTCAGCCGAGGTGCAGCACCAGGCGCAGCCCGTCGTCCACCTGGCTCATGATTCCGTCCGGCGCCCGTCCGCAACGCTCCGCGAGAAATCGCCGGTCAAGCGTGACGACCTGCGAGACGTTGATGACGGAGCGCCGGTTCAACCCCGTTCCGCGTCTCGGCAGGGACACGTTGCCGGGAGCCGCCGCCAGGCGCAGGTTCGAAGTGATGGCCAACGCGAGAACGGTGCCTATTCGGCTCCTGTTGAAGTCATCGGATTGCACGACCAGTACGGGGCGCCGGTAACCCGGTGCGGATCCGGCGGGCGCGGGCAGGCTGGCCCACCAGATGTCGCCGCGCTTCACTACCAGTTTTCTTCATCCAGGGAAAGACGCTGCAGTTCTCCCAGAAGGTCATCGAGCCTCGAGGAGGCGTCACTGGCCGCGTAGACGGCATCCAGGCGTTCCGTGACGCGCTGACTCCTGTGGCGCGCAACGAATTCCCTGACTGCGGTGGCATAGAGTTCGCTTCGGGACATGCCCAGGTCCCGCGCCGTACGTTCGGCCGCCTCGAACACCTCGTCGCGGATGGAGATTGCCGTTTTCATCGTTCGAGTATGACACGGGTTATACCGACTCGGCAATTCCCGCATCCGGCGAGACCGATACGCCATGGACCGGATATTTCACTCTACGCTGCCGAAAACCGGCTTCACCGTTTGCAGTTCTTCCATGTCGATATGGCAATAGATCCGGTGTCCGTCTCTTGCGCCGCGGCAGGGCGGGGCCTCCTGCTCGCAGACCGGACCGATCTTGCGCGGACAGCGTGTATGAAAGCGGCAGCCCGTCGGCGGATCGAGGGCGCTCGGAACCGTTCCCGACAGGCGAATGTCGTTCCTTTCCAGGGTCGGGTCCGGAATCGGTACGGCGGACAGCAGCGCCTCGGTGTAGGGGTGATAGGGGGGCTCGAACAGCGCCTCGACAGGACCGGTCTCGCAGATCTGGCCGAGGTACATCACGGCGACGGAACTGCACAACTGGTAGACGGCGCTGAGATCGTGGGAAATGAAGACGATCGTCGTCCCGTATTGCCGCTGAAACTCCTGCAGCAGGTTCATGATCGCCGCCTGGACGGATACGTCGAGCGCGGACAGCGGCTCGTCGCAAAGGACGAGGGAGGGGCGGCCCGCGAAGGCCCTGGCGAGCGCCACACGCTGTTTCTCGCCGCCGCTGAGCTGTGCCGGCAGGCGGTCGTAGTATTCTTCGCCGAGCCGCACTGCTTCCAGGAGCCGGACGACCTCGTTCCTGATCCCGGTGCTCGGAACCGTTCCGAAAAGCTGCAGGGGGCGCGCCACCGCTTCGCCGGCCGTGCGTTTGGGATTGAGCGTCGAGTCGGGGTTCTGGAAGATCATCTGCAATTCCCGTAGCGTCGCCACCGGACGATGTTCGACGATCCGCGCCGCATCCATTCCCGCAAATCCAAGTTTCCCGTCATTGGGCGGCACCAGCCCCACGATGCACTTGGCCAGCGTGGTCTTGCCGCATCCGGACTCGCCGACGATGCCAAGGGTGGAGTTACCGTCGGCGGCAAGGCTTACATCGTCCACCGCCTTGACGAAGCCTTTCCGGTGCCTGCCCGCCATTCCCGCAAGACCGCGATCCTTCGCCTGGTAATAGACCTTGAGGCCTTCGATCTGCAGAACGGGGGCGTCGGCAGCCGACGGGAGTTCGGCGGCGTCCGGTGTGGCGGGAAGGGGCTGCAGACCGGGAGAGTCAGCACTGTCGGGATAGTAGCAGCGCACCGGATGCCCCTCTGCGGTCTGCTGAAATCCGGGATGTTCCCGGCGGCAGCGATCCCGTGCGCGGTCACAGCGCGACGCGAAAGCGCATCCGGCCGGCGTTTCGTGCAGGGCGGGAACCCTGCCCCTGATCGGCGAAAGGGCTCCCCGCCGGCCGGCCGAGCTGATCTTCGGCACGCATCCGAGCAGGCCGGCGGTGTACGGGTGTCGCGGGTTCCGAAAAATGTCGCGAACCGGAGCCTGCTCGACCAGTTCGCCCGCATACATCACGGCCACCCGGTCGGCGACCCTGCTGATCACCCCGAAGCTGTGACTGATGAAGAGAATGGCGGTGTTCAGCTCGCGCTTCAGTTCGCCGATGAGATCCAGAATCTCCGCCTCCACGGTGACATCGAGGCCGGTGGTCGGCTCGTCCATGATCAGGAGGGCGGGGTTGGTCAGGAGCGCCATCGCGATCAGCACCCGCTGCTGCTGACCGCCGGACAACTGGTGGCAATAGCGTTCCATGATCGCCGGCGGGTCGGGCATGCGTACCCGTTCCAGCATGCGCAGACACGCGGCCCTGGCTGCACCCGCGCCCGATCCGGCGTGCTCGATGAGCACCTCGGTCAACTGCGGGCCGATGCGCAGCGAGGGGTTCAGCGACGCCATCGGGTCCTGGTAGACCATGGCCATGTCGTTGCCGCGCAGGCGGTTCAGTTCCCGGCCGCTCATGCGCAGGATGTCCCGTCCGCGAAACAGGATGCGGCCCGCCGTTGCCTTCGCGTTCGGCGGCATGTACTTCATCACCGCAAAGGCGAGCGTGCTCTTGCCGCAACCGGACTCGCCGACGAGCCCCAGCACTTTTCCGGGTGAGATGCCGATGGAGACATCGCGAACGGCCCGGACGGGCCCGCTACGGGTCGTGTAGACGACCTCGAGGCCCTCCACACTCAGAACCCGCTCCTGAACCGATGGCGTCATCCAGCAAAATTCCTAGCGTAGCTGCGCATTCTCACGCATTCCGTCCGCGAACAGGTTGAGCCCGACCACCATCGAGCTCAGGGCAGCCGCCGGCGCCAGCACGGTCCAGGGCATGGCAAAGATCCACGGCCGCCCCTCGTTGATCATTCCCCCCCAATCGGGCGTCGGCGGCGGTATGCCCAGACCGAGGAACCCCAGGGCGCCGATCGCCATGATCGCGTAGCCGATGCGGATGGTGGCATCGACGACGATCGGCCCGCTCACGTTCGGCAGAATCTCACGCAGCAGGATGAAGCGGCGCCGTTCGCCCCGCAAGCGGGCTGCGCTGACATAGTCTTTCGAGCGCACATCCATTACCAGGCTGCGAACGATTCGGGCGATGGGCGGTATCGACCCGAGCGCAATGGAGATCACGACGACGATTACCGAAGGGCCGAAGCTCGTGATGATGAGGATGTAGATCAGGAGCGTCGGGAACGACATGAGGATATCCACCCCGCGCATGATCAGCGTGTCGAGCCTGCCGCCGACGTAGCCGGATACAAGCCCGAGCGGGGCGGCCAGCAGTATGCCCAGCAGCACGGAAAGGGGCGCCAGCGCCACGACCGTTCGAGTCCCCCAGAACAGGCGGCTCATCACGTCCCGCGCCAGGTGGTCGGTGCCCAGCCAGTGCTTGAGCGACGGGCCCTCGAGCCTGGCGTCATGCATCTCGGTCGGCGTATAGGGGGCGATGACGGGCGCGGCGACGGCCACGAGAATCCAGAAGACGACGATGGCGGCGCCGACCGCCGAGTTCGGCGTCTTCACGAGTTCGGCGAACGCCCCGCGCAGGCGATCGTGCCGCAGCATCATCTTGCCGCTCTCTCGAACCGAATCCGCGGATTCATGAAATACAGGCCGATGTCCGCCAGCACCTGCGTCGCCACGGCCACGAAGGTGAGCACCAGGGTTCCCCCCATGAGCAGCGTGATGTCGTTGCGCATGGCGGCATCGAGCAGCAGCCGCCCGAGGCCCGGGTAGTTGAACAGCACTTCCACCACCAGGACGCCGCCGATCAGCCAGTTGACGTGCAGCATGATGGCGGTGAAGGGGGCGATGAGCGCGTTGCGCAGGGCGTGGCGCCAGATGACCTGCCAGCGCGAAATGCCTTTCAGCACGGCCGTGCGGATGTAATCGCTGTGCATGACCTCGGCCATGCTGACCCGCGTCATGCGGGCGAGATAGCCGATCTCGTCCAGCGCCAGCACCAGTACGGGCAGGATCAGCTTCTTCGCGGCATCGAAAATACCGGCATCGGGATCCGGCATGCTCACGCCGGGAAACCAGCCCAGCCAGAGCGAAAAGATCACGATCAGGAAAATCCCGCTGGCGAACGAGGGAACGGACACGAAGATGCTGCTGATCAGGGAAATGATGCGGTCCGGCAGCCGGTTCTCGGTGATGCCGGCAATACAGCCGAGCGCCAGGCCCAGCGGCATCATGAAAACGAACCCGAGCCCCGCCAGCGCCAGCGAGCGCTGCACGCGAACGGCGACGAGATCGCCCACGGGACGCTGATAGTGGATCGACTCCCCGAAATCGCCCTCAAGGATGCCGGTAATCCAGTCGAAATAACGCACTGCCGCCGGGCGGTCGAGCCCCATCCTGTCCCGCAGGTCGTCGACGGCTTCCTGGGGGGCATAAGGGCCCAGGGCGCTCCGGGCGGGGTCGACGGGAACCACCTCGGCGATGAAGAAGACCAGCATCGAGATGACCAGCATCGTCATGAGCATCGTGCCGAGGCGGTTCAACAGGAATGCGGTCATCGTTCAGTTTCGGTCGGCCGGGTTCGAAAGCCACATCCGGTGCCACAGGTACCCGCCCCGCGACCAGGCGGGGGGCAGGCGCACCTCGGCGCGGCTGGCCCCGAACGTGGCGGCCCAGAACGGGACGAGATAGCCGGAATCCTCCTGCATGAGCGTCTGGATGCGGCAGTAGACCTCCCTTCGCTTCTCCAGATCCGCCGTGGCATCCGCCTCGTCCAGGAGGGCATCGAACTCTTCGTTGCAATAGTGGGATTCGTTCCATTCGCCGCCGCAGCGCAGCGTCAGGTTCATGTTCGCGGTGGCGGGCACCCGGCCGTTCAGCCCACTGACGGAAAAAGGCCATTCCATCCATTGATCCCAGAACGCGGTGGTGGGCAAAAGGTCGATGTTGACGGTGATGCCGGCCGCGGCGGCCATTTCCTTGTAGACCTGGGCCAGGTAGATGCGGAAGTCGCCGTCGGGCACGGCGAGGTCGACCTCGATGCCGTCGGGGTAGCCCGCTTCGGCCAGCAACGACCGGGCGCGTTCGATATCCTGATGCCGGCCGGTGTCGGCCGCGGGGCACCAGGCAGGGTCGCCCGGCGATATCAGGTGATCGTGGCCCACCGGGCCAAGCGGCATGACCAGCGCCCGTATCCTTTCCCGGTCCTGCACCAGCTTCAGGGCGCGGCGCACGCGCACGTCGTCGAACGGCGGTGTGTCCATGCGCATGACGATGGGCGTTACGTAGCCGGTGACATAGGTTTGCACTTCGATCCTGTCGGGATACCTCCGGAGCATCGGAATAACGCCTTCCCCCGGTCCCAGGATGTCCGCCTGGCCGCCCATGAGGGCCGCCAGGCGCGCGGCGTCATCCCATCCGGCCGTGACGACGACCCGGTCCACGTAGGGGAGGGGGAGGCCGTCGGCGCCCGTTTGCCAATAGTCCGGGTTGCGCGCCAGCACCATCCGCTCGTCGGGAACGAACGATTCCATGAGGAACGGCCCCGTCCCGACGGCATCGGCCGGGTCGCCGCTGTAGAAGTCTTCCCACCCGCCCTCGGGAGCGATCATGCTCGGATAGTCGTAGAGCGCAAGGGGCAGATTGACTTCGGGGCGGTCGAGACGCAGCCTGACCGTCAGGTCGTCCATTTTTTCGATGCCGTCGGGCGACAGGAACTCGAGCCGTGCCGCCATCGATGACCCGGAATCGGGGTCGATCCAGTGCTTGAGATTCCAGATCACGTCGTCGGCGCCGAAGGGCTTGCCGTTGTTGAATGTCACACCCTCCTGAAGGTGCAGGATCCACTCCGTCGCGTCTTCGTTGGATTCCCACGATCTGGCCAGTTGCGGCTGTGGAACCCCGTCTTCGCCTACCCAGACCAGTGATTCGGCGATTGACAGGCCCACCTGGCCCGTGCCCACGCCGTCCGTGGCCGGGTCCGACACATAAGGTATCCAGTTGTATTCGGTGCGCAGGGTGCCGCCGCGCAGGGGGAGGGCGGCTGACCGCGTTTCCGGTTCGGGCGCAGCGCCGGGTTCACCATCGCCGGGAAACTCGGGCGCCGGAGCACAGCCGGCCAGGCAGAACACCACGGCCGTCAGCGCAACGGCGCCTGAGAAGGGCATCGTCGGCCCGGCTTTCGCATTCACCGTGCTGCGCATCGTCGACCAGGGCGGGTCGGTCGGGAACACGGCAAAAACCCGGTTGCGCCTACCGCGCCTCCATTCGGAACAGCCAACGCTCCGGCGGCATGGGCCGGTCGGTAAGAGCGGCGAACACCCGGCGCCGCTCCTCGTCACGCTCGACCTTCACCGCGCGCCGTTCGTAGATTTCGCCGCCGACCCTGAGCCGGACATTCGGGTTCCCGGCCACGTTCTTCGGCCAGCGCTTCGTCGCGCACTCGTTGCAGGGCACGTAGAGATCGCCGTCGACAATCCACGACGTCGTCGTCACCGAGTGCGGGATGCCGTACCAGGTGGCGGTCTCAACGTAAATCTGCATGAGCCCCGCCGTCCGGAAAGACCAGTCGGTGTCCTGCCCTTCCGCCAGGTGCCCGCCAAGGCGCGTGCCGGGACGACGCTCCTGCGGTTCGAACGGGACGAAAAGGGCCGCGACGTAAGCGGCCAGGATCAATGCGACGGCGATCAGCACGGCTCTTTTCATTGGCACTCCGGTCGGTAACCCGGCTTCCTGTCCCCGCCCCATGGCGAGAACCGTGCGAGGATTTTGGCACAGTTCGCGGCGCGATAACGAGTTTGCCCGGCATCGTCGTGTCCGATCCGACGCCGGGTGCCTGATTCACGGCATCTTTGGCGCTACAATCCGATGAAATCGCATGAACGGGAGGAATGAGCGGATGCGACTCAACGTCAACGGCAGGGAGCATCGCCTCACCGGCATCGACGCCTCGGCGCCGCTTCTGTGGGTGCTGCGCGACGAACTGGGCCTCGTGGGAACCAAGTTCGGCTGCGGCATCAGCCAATGCGGGGCCTGCACGGTGCTCGTGGACGGCAATCCGGTGCGGTCCTGCTCCTATCCGGCGGCAGCCGCGGTGGAAGCCGAAGTGACCACCATTGAAGGCCTGGCCGCGCCGAACGGTGAACTGAACGCCGTGCAACAGGCCTGGGTAGACCTCGATGTCGCCCAGTGCGGCTATTGTCAGGCGGGGCAGGTCCTGGCGGCCGAGGCGCTGCTGCGGTCGAATCCGAATCCGAGCGACGCCGATATCGATCGTGCCATGGCGCCGAATATCTGCCGCTGCGGCACCTATCTGCGCATACGGCAGGCGATCAAGACCGCAGCGGCCAGCCTCCGAAAGCGGGGAGGGCAGTCATGACCTCTCCGTTCGAAGCAAACACCGGCCTTCCGGAAGAAGTGAGGGAGGCAATCGCTCCCTTGGAAAGGGTACGCATCGACAAGATCGACCGCCGCCAGTTTCTCAAGGTCACCGGCGTTGTCGGCGGCGGCCTGATGCTCTGTTTCACGGGCGTGCGGGCATCCGCGACCGGCGGCGTGCTGCGGCCGAACGGCTTCCTGCGCATCGACGGAGACGGCATCACCCTGTATGCCAAGAACCCCGAGATCGGCCAGGGGGTGAAGACCTCCCTGCCGATGATCGTCGCCGAGGAACTCGATGCCGCCTGGGAAGACGTCGAAGTCGTCCAGGCGCCCATCGACGAGGCGACGTACGGCCGCCAGGCTGCCGGCGGTTCCACGTCCATCCCCATGAACTGGAATCCCCTGCGCCAGGCCGGAGCAACGGCACGCGCCATGCTGGTGGGCGCCGCCGCGGTGCGCCTCGGCGTACCGCCGGCGGAACTGTCCACGCGCGACAGCCAGGTGATTCACGCGCACAGCGGCAGCCGCCTTGCGTATACCGAGCTCGCCGCAGCCGCCGCGGACATGCCGGTTCCTCCGGCGGATTCGCTGGCGCTGAAGACGCCGGACCAGTATCGGCTGCTCGGCACCCGCATAACCGGCGTCGACAACGAGGCGCTGGTACGCGGCGAAGCGCTGTTCGGCATCGACCGGTCGCTGCCCGGCATGAAGTTTGCCGTCTACCAGAAGTGCCCTGCGCAACGCGGACGTGTCAAGTCCTTTAATTCAAAAGAAATCAAAAATTTGCCGGGTGTACTTGATGTGTTTTCCTTAGAGGGCAACGACAATCCCATGGAATTGATGCCGGGTGTCGCCATCGTCGCCGACTCCACCTGGGCGGCAATAGCGGCCAAGCGGCGACTCAAGGTCGATTGGGACGAAAGCGAGGCCGCCAGGGACAGTTGGAGCGATGCCAGGGCGCAGGCGGAGCGCATTCGCAAGCAGGCCGGCGCAACCCGGATCGTCGAGATGGGCGACGTTGACAAGGCGCTCGCGGCCGGGTCCACACGTCTCGATGCCTTCTACAGCTACCGGTTCGCGAGCCACGCCCAGCTCGAACCGCAGAACTGCACCGCCTGGTACCGGAACGGCGCTATCGAGATGTGGGCGCCCACACAGACACCGGGCCGGGGCATCGGCAACGTGGCCAACACCCTGGGCATTGCCCCGGACAGGATCACCGTCCACCAGGCCCGCTGCGGCGGCGGTTTCGGGCGCCGGCTGTACAACGACTTCATGTGCGAAGCGGCAGCCATTGCCGCCCGGGTGGATGGGCCGGTGAAGCTGCAGTGGACCCGGGAAGACGACATGTCCTACGACTACTTCCGCGCCGGCGGCTTCCACCAGCTCGAGGGATCCGTCGATGGGGAAGGGCGGGTCTCCGGCTGGCGCGACCATTTCATCACGTTTGCCGACGGTGACCGTGCGGTGAGCGGCGGCAGCATCCGGGCCAGCGAGTTTCCTGCGGGACTGATCGGCAACCTGCGCATCGAGCAGACCGCGCTCGACTGGCGCACCCGCTGCGGCGCGTGGCGGGCGCCGGGCTCCAATGTTTTCGCGTTCGTCATCCAGAGCTTCATCCACGAACTGGCTGTCGCCGCCGGGCGCGATCACCTGGAGGTACTGCTGGAAATACTCGGCGAATCGCGCTGGCTGGAACCCGGCAATGCCTGGGCGCTGCACACTGGCCGGGCTGCCGGAGTGGTCAAGCTGGCGGCGGAGAAGGCGGGCTGGGGCCGTACCATGCCCGCGGGCCGGGGGCTCGGCCTCGCGTTCCATTTCAGCCACGCCGGCCATATCGCCGAGGTGGCCGACGTCAGCGTTGACGCCGACCGGAAAATCCGGGTAAACCGGGTCACGGTGGCCGCGGATGTGGGCCCCATCGTCAACCTGAGCGGTGCGGAGAACCAGTTGCAGGGCTCCGTGATCGACGGGCTCTCCACCATGCTCGACCTGTCGGTCACCTTTGAGAACGGCCGTGTGCAGCAGTCCAACTTCGACAGCTATCCGATTCTGCGCATGCCGGATAAACCGGAGATTGATGTCCATTACGTCCAGAGCGACTGGCCGCCCACCGGCCTCGGTGAACCGGCCCTGCCGCCGTTGGCTCCGGCCGTGTGCAACGCGATTTACGCAGCCTGCGGACATCGCATCCGCAGCATGCCGATCAGCGAGGAGGGCTTCTCGATCGGTTAGGTGGGACGCAAGCGCTGGGCCTGCAGCAACACTGCCGCGTTGGCGCGGTCGGTGCGAGTACGGTTGTTGAGGCAAGCGAACAGTCGCTCTGCAGCCCGCCGATCAGCGAGAACTCTAAAGTACGGCCGGTTCGAGCATCTGAATGGTGCCTGCCCGGGCGTCCATCTCCGTCATCACCCCGATCGGGACGGTCCGCTTCCATTCGACATGACCGATCATGGCGCCGGAAAAGACGGGCTTTCCCAACCCGCCCAGGTGCTGTTCGAAGACATCGTTGAGTGAGAAGGTGCCGAACCGGTCCGGCGAGATGCCGCAGCCGGTGAAACCGCCCAGAATGACGCCCGCGGCCTTCTCGAACACGCCCGCAAGCGCCAATTGGGTGAGCATGCGGTCGCACCGGTAGATGTATTCGCCCACTTCTTCCAGGAACACCAGCGCACCGGTGACATCCGGAAACCAGGGCGTGCCGACCAGGCCGGAGAAGAGCGTCAGGTTGCCGCCCACCAGCCGGCCCCGGGCGCGGCCCGGGACGATGGGAGAAATGCGGTAGTCGCGCACCGCCAGGCTGTCGTCCCTGACCTCGGGGTTCCGCATCAGCGGCGCCTCACCGTTGAAGATGATGCTCCTGACGCCCTGGGTGGTGAACCCGGTCCACGGCGAAGAACCGTTAGGGCCGTGAAAAGCCACGAGACTGCTTCTGGCCAGGAACGCATTCAGGAGCGTGGTGATGTCGCTATAGCCGAGAAACACTTTGGGATTCGCCGCGATCCGATCGAAATCCAGGTGGGGGAGGGTGCGCGCCGCGCCCCAACCCCCTCGCAATGCGATGACGCCATCCACATCGTCGGCGGTAAACGCGGCATTGATATCCGCCGCGCGATCCTCGTCCGTCCCCGCGAAGTAACCGTAACGGGCGAGCACGTGCTCGCCCGGCCGCACCTTCAGCCCCAGCGCCTCCAGCGACTCCACGGCGATCAGCAGGTCATCCCTGTCGTAAGTTACGGTGGCCGGCGCAACCAACGCGACCGAATCGCCTTGGCGCAGGCGGGCAGGGCGCTTCGGCGCGTCTTCACGATGAGCTTGAACGCCAGCAGGGCCCGGCGGAGCATCTGCTGCAGAGGCGCCCGCGCCAACCGCAACTGCGCTACCGGCAATAGCCCCGCCGGCAACCGTACCACCGGCAACCACGCCGGCCAGCAACTCTCTACGGGACAGGTTTTTCAAGTCGCGCTGCGGTATCGGGTACGGATGGTGTAGACGCTGTCGCCGGTCAACACACCGCCTCTGCCGAACAAGCGGCCGTTCTGCCAGTTCGACAGCCCGAGTTCCGGCTTGTTGAGCGCAAACTGGCCGTCCACCCAGCGGGTGTGACCGTCGCCCACGAAGGGCGCATCGAGCCTGGCGAAGAAACGCTCCTGTTCGGCGGCGTCGCCGGATACCAGCGTACCGACCAATCTCGGGCTCAGGTCGTTGAACAGCCGCACCGCTTCATCGATGGAATCCACCCCCGTGAGGCTCACCTCCGGTGTCTCTTCCCACTCCCACTCGTTGCCGAGCTGTTGTGCGTCCATCACTTCCGCCTGCGGTTCGACGACGGGGCCCGCGGCTCGAACGACCTCTATCCGATTGCAAAAAAGTTCATTAGAGACAATATGTTGGCTTTCAGATGTAATATGCAGCTTGAACGGTTGACCCCTGGCTCTGCCCGCTTGTTCCAGCCCCTCGAGAACCGCCTTGACGCGCTCAAGCGAGTCACCTTCGGGATTCACGACACAACAGGTATTGAGGGTATTGCACACCTTGCGGTCGAGGGAACGAATCACCGCCGCGCGCAACTCCTCCACGTCAGCCTGTTCCGATACAACCATCCAGGCGCCGCCCGTGCCGTGCAGGCTGACCGGCGTACCGGCGCTGCGTGCCAGCGAACCCAGCGTCTCGACGGCCGTACCGGACCCCCGGGCGACGGCCAGGGACAACCGCTCATCGAGGAACAGGGCCCAACCGGCTGCATGGGCCGTGCTGTCCACCAGGGCCAGGGAACCGGCCGGCAGCCCGGCAGCGGCAAGGGCCGGATCGATAACCAGTTGCATGATCGCCCGGGCGGTGCGCAGGGCATCGCCGCCAATGCGGAATACCACGGTGTTTCCGCCGCGCAGGACGCCGCACGCATCCGCCAGTACATTGGGCCGGCCTTCGAATACGAAAGCCACGACGCCGAGGGCCGCGGCGACCATTTCCACACGGAATCCATCATGCTCCACGGTTTCGAGAACCGAGCCGCGGCGTGAGGGTGTCCCGGCCCAACCGCGCAAACCTTCGATCATCCTGTCCCGCATGGCGTCCGAGACCGCAAGACGGGTGGTGGAGCGCCCACGGCCCCGGGCCGAGACGACATCCTCGGCATTGACCGCTACGATTTCAGCCCACAGCGACTTGTCTTCAAGTGCCGCTGCTGCATGTCCGTAAAAGTCGACGATGGCTTCATCCGGCACATCGTGCATCGAGGCAAACGCCTGCAAGGCGGCCTCCACGGCCACGCGTGAGGCCGCCATTTCGGCTGCCGGAATATGCATCAATCCGGCAACGGGATTCGCAACGAGCCGGTCGCCGCGGCGATAAGCGGCAGCCAGACCGGCATCGACGGTCAGTGCATTGCCTTCCGGAGACAGCAGCGTGGCGCCTGGAGTCAGTTCGTTCATCGCGCGAAGTCTAAGCACGCGGCGGCCGTTCCGCCAGCGCTCGAAGCGGCAGTGCCGCTTCCGGCCGCCGCAACGGGCACCCGGTCCTTTCGTCACAGGCCGGACCGGTTTTTCGGGAACGCCCGTGCATCACAACGGAACGGCTGCAAAGCCGAAACCTGCCAAAGCCAACCAAAAGACCCCCGGAAGGGAGGACAAATGTGTTTCTGTTTCGAATCGATTGGGAGCAACTACCTGAAATTAAAGAAATTCGAACCGAAAAGCCGGGGTGAGAGCGGATCACCCCGCCGGTCCCAATTCAGCCCATTGAAACCCTTTATTTAACATAATATATATTATGCGCAATTTAAAATATGCCGCAGGCACCAGACAGGTTCTCAATTCGCCGCTTGTGTTATTTTCGCTGAGTGGAAGACAGCCCTTTCGGTCCGGCTCCAAGAATGCGGGTGTTTCCAGCGCACCGACACCACGGCCGCCCTTGGGTGAACTTTCATGCAGCCGGGTGTGCTCTGTGCGTGGTTCTCGAAAACAACCTCGGGAGGTGTCGCGAAGCCGATAGCTGACAAGCTGGCGGGCTCAGGTGGGATATGTCATGGTTGGCGTAACTCGCGCAACGAGCGACACATGAACACGAGCCTGGCTCAGCCTCGGCAAAACCGGTCCGCAACGGAGTCTCGCGAACCGCGCCTGGCGGTACTCATCGACGCCGACAATACCTCCCCGAAATGGGCCAACGCGATATTCAAGGAAATCGCCACTCTCGGCGAAGCGAGCGTCAGGCGTATCTACGGCGACTTTTCGGGGCAGCGGCTTCAGAAGTGGAAGGAGAAGCTCGAGAGTCACGCCGTTGTCCCCTTCCAGCAGTTCGCCTATACGACCGGCAAGAACTCATCGGACATCGCCCTCGTTATCGATGCCATGGACCTTGTGCACACCGGGCGGTTCGACGGTTTTGTGCTGGTATCTTCAGACAGCGATTTCACCCGCCTGGCCAGCCGGATACGCGAACAGGGACTGAACGTTTTCGGGATCGGCCAGGAAAAGACTCCTGAAGCGTTCCGCAAGGCCTGCAAGCGGTTCATCTTCATCGAAAACCTGTTTGCGGAGCCAGAGGCCGCCGCTTCGGGTAAATCGTCGAAGTCGTCGGGCGCCGCGATGAAGAAGCAACCCCCGTCCAAAGCTGTGCCGCTGATTACGGCAGCGATGCGCAGCTCCGACGAGGAGGATTGGGTTTCACTCGGCGTTATCGGCAGCCATATTCATGAATCGGAGCCGGATTTTGATTCGCGTACCTACGGCTGCGCCAAGCTATCCGATCTGCTCGAGAAGACGGGTCATTTTGAAGTCGACCGCGAGGTTTCCCCCGTTCGAGCGCGACTGAAGCGCCGGTAAGCGCTCCGGTACCGGGAGCGGCTACTTCCCGCAGAATGAACCCCTCTCGCGATGCTGCAAGGTCAAGCCTGGCATCCAGGCACACAAAACTCGCTCCCGAAGCATCGTCGTCGCCGGCCGCTATGGCGGCCCCGAGTTGGAAAGCGTCCGCTGCCGGTCACAGTTGCAGGCAATGGAGAATATTTCTGGACGCAGCCCCCCTCTCGAAGTTCTAATTCGCGCCATCACCATCCCCACGCCAAGGTGTTACTTACATGCCCTCCTACGCAGCTCTAGCAAGGCAGGACCCGGCAATCCATGCCGCCGTCATGGGTGAAATGCAGCGCCAGGCCGAAGGCGTCGAACTGATCCCGTCGGAGAACTACATCTCCGCCGCCGTCATGGAAACCATGGCGTCGGTATTCAACAACAAGTACTCCGAGGGGTATCCGGGGCGGCGCTACTACGGCGGGCAGGAATACACAGACCAGGTCGAGGCGCTGGCCATCGAGCGCGCCAAGGCCCTGTTCGGGGCCGGGCACGCAAACGTCCAGCCTCACGCCGGGGCGCCCGCCAACGTTGCGACCTATTTCGCGCTGCTGGAACCGGGGGACACGGTGCTGGGAATGGACCTGAGCCACGGCGGGCACCTCACCCACGGCCACCCGGTCACCTACATCACGAAGATATACAACTTCGTGCGCTACAAGATGAAGGATACCGAGACCGGCGAGATCGACTACGACGAGATGCGCGAGGTGGCGCTCCGGGAGAAGCCGAAGATTGTACTGGCCGGCTTTTCCGCCTACCCGCGGGAGATTGACTACGCCCGCATGAACGCCATCGCGGAAGAAGTGGGCGCCTACGCGGTCGCCGACATGGCGCACATTGCCGGCCTGATCGTCGGCGGTGCCGTCAGGAACCCCTTCGATGACGGCTTCGATGTCATCCTGACCACTACCCACAAGACCCTGCGCGGCCCGCGTGGCGGCATGATCCTCACCCGCGAGGCGCAACTCGGCCGGCAGATCGACAAGTCCGTGTTCCCGGGTTTTCAGGGCGGGCCCATCATGCAGATGATCGCGGCCAAGGCGGTCGCCTTCGGCGAGGCCCTGAAACCCGAGTTCGCCGGCTACGCGCGGCAGACCGTGCGCAACGCCAGGCACATGGCGGAAAAGTTCATGCAGTCCGGCGCGCGCCTCATCACCAACGGCACCGACAATCACCTGATGATGATCGACTGCGTGAACTCCTGGAACCTTACCGGCGGCGAGGCCGAGGAACTCTTCGACCGGGTCGGCATCACCCTGAACAAGAACGTTATCGCCGACGACCCGCGCAAGCCCCTCGACCCCTCCGGCATCCGGTTGGGCACGCCTGCCGTCACCACCCGCGGCATGAAGGAAGCCGAGATGGACACCCTGGCGGACTTCATGTTGAGTGCGGTGGCCCGGCGCGGCGACGAGACGGCTCTCAACGCGCTGCACGAAGAGGTGAAAGCCTTCTGCCGACAGTTCCCCGTACCGGGTATCGACTCTCCCTGATCGAATCGCCCAGACGGAATGACGGCAGCCAAACGCGTAGTTTTCCTCGACCGGGACGGCGTGATCAACGAACCGCCCGGCGTCGAACGCTACGTTCGACGGTGGGAGTCGTTCCGGTTCAGGGAAGGCGCCCTGCCGATGCTGGCCGAACTTGCCGCCATGGGGTACCGGCTGGTGGTGATCACCAATCAGCAGGGTGTCGGCAAGGGGCAGATCGAGCCGGCGGAACTGGAACGCATTCACGCCAACATGACCGCGGAGACCGGGCGGAACGGAGCCCGTATCGACGGCGTATTCTGCTGTCCGCACCTGGAAGCGGAAGGGTGCGACTGCCGCAAGCCGAAGCCGGGCCTGATCTTCGATGCCCTTGCAGAACTCCCCTACAAGGTGGACCTGAATAGCTGCTGGTTCGTCGGCGATTCGGCGACGGATATACAGGCGGGTCAGGCAGCGGGCCTGCGGACGCTATTGCTGGGTGTGCCCCCCGGCGTCGCGGTGGATCCTTCGCCTACGGTTCGCGTTGACCGGATCGGCGACATTCCGGAAAGCATTGCACTGGCGAATTGAGCAGCACCGCCCGGTGATTTCGCTGTTCTTGACCGCCGCTCTCAGGCCCGGTTCCAGAACGCATAGACCGGGTCGTCGGGAAAGTGCCCGCCACGGGTTCGGAGCGCCGCGTACATCCCCTCCGGATCGTCCCGCTGATCGGTGGAGGGCTGCTCGATCTGCCAATCGTGCACGAAGGTCCTGTGGGTGAACTTCCAGGCGCCGCCGATCTCCTCGAAACGGTCGAGGTAGCGGCCTCCCGAGAGCGTATCCACCTCGCCGTCATCCCCTGAGCGCGTGTCCAGGGCGATGACATAGCTTTCCGCAACGGCCTGGGCGCCGTCCACCTGTATCCACTGGTTGGAGACCGAATGCCACATGCGCACCGCCGAACGGACCGCATCCAGTATCCAGCCGCGAAACTCGTCCGCCGAGCCCTCGAAGAAAACTCCAAGGTCGACGGTTGCCCCGGGATGCCAGAGCGAGCGTTGCAGTGCCTCGTCGGCCCGGTCGACCGCCCGGGACTCGGCAACGATGAGATCGAGTATTTCGTTCCTGGCGAACGCGATGCCGGCTTGCGCCGCGAGTTCCTGCGAAATCTCCACTGTTTCTCCTCCAGTGATTGGCGGCCGGTCCGCAATGGCCCAGGATGTGAGCAGCCGAGTGCCCGGGTCGCCCTCCAGCCGGGCGCCGCGGATCAACCCTGCCCCGAAGTCCGTCAGCGCGGACCCCGTACCGGCCTGATTGATATTCCAATCCAGAACGTAGGTTCGATGTACCAGGCGCCAGACGCCGTCACGACGCTCGTGGCGGTCGAGATAACGCCCGCCTATGAGCGACTGCAGCGGACCGTCGCCGTTTGCACCGGGCGAATAGGCGACTATGTAGCTCTCCGAGACCGCGCGGTCGCCCTCCACCCTGATCCAGACATTGGCCGGGCGGTGCATGGTGACCTCGTGATGAGCGCGCTCGGACGAGCCGGTCATGATGTCGCAGAACTCCGTCGCGCTGCCGACGAAGAATCCGTAATCGAGCTCGGCATCGCCGTGAAAGGCGGAACTCATGAGGGCGCGGTCGGCCCGGTCGATTCCCCGTTGCAGCCGCGCGATGGCGTGCGTGATTTCCTGTCTGGCCACCACGTCCTCGAGCACGGCCGCCACATCGAGATCGCTCATTCGAACCCTCCGTGATCCGCGCATACTATCTCAGGATCGCCACATTGCTATAGAGTTGCGCCCGTTCCCGGAAACCACAACGAGGAAAAACCCATGAAAGTGATCATCGCCGGCTTCATCGACCTTGAAGATCCATCCCGGGTCAAGGAAATGCTGACCAGCGCCCGCCCCCACATCGAGGGCGCCCTCGAGGAGGAAGGCTGCATCGCCTACGACTGGACCGAAGACCACCTCGTGCCCGGCCGGATTCACGTCTACGAAGAATGGACATCCTCCGAGACCCTGGAAGCGCACCTCCAGGGCCACTGGTACCGCGACATGGGCGCCCACATCGCGAGCTATCCCCGCAAGATGGGCGACAACGTCATCAAGAAGTATCGCGTCGATTACGAAGAGCCGGTCTACGACGAGACCGGCGTCGCCCGGGGACATTTCTTTACCGAATCGAAGTGACCCGAATCCGGAGGCCGCGATCCGGCCTCCCCGCTCACCTCAGCCCGGATGTTCCAGCAGGTCCAGCAGATACTCGCCGTAACCGCTCTTGACCAGAGGCCCGGCGAGCCGCCTCAGGCCGTCGTCGTCGATCCAGCCCATGCGCCAGGCCACCTCTTCCGGGCAGCCGACCTTCATGCCCTGGCGCTTCTCCAGCGTCTGGATGAAATGGGCGGCTTCGAGCAGGGCATCGGGCGTGCCGGTGTCGAGCCAGGCCGTGCCGCGCGCCAGGCGGCGAACATCGAGTTCACCGCGCTCCAGGTAGATGCGGTTGATGTCGGTGATCTCCAGCTCGCCCCGCCTGGACGGTTTGAGCGTCCGGGCCAGGTCCACCACCTGCGCATCGTAGAAGTAGAGGCCCGTTACTGCGTAGCGGCTCCTCGGGCGAGCCGGTTTTTCCTCGATGGAGAGGGCTTTCCGCTGCGGGTCGAACTCCACCACGCCGAATGCTTCCGGGTTGCCGACCGGGTATGCGAACACCGTCGCGCCCGCAGCCTGCCGGGACACGTCCTGCAGTAGGCCCGAAAGCCCGCTGCCGAAAAAGATGTTGTCGCCCAGAATGAGCGTGCTGGGGTCTCCGGCGAGGAACTCCTCACCCAGAATGAAAGCTTCGGCCAGGCCGCGCGGTTGGTCCTGCACGGCGTATTCGATGGAAATGCCCCACTGCCCTCCCCTGCCGAGAACCTGCTCGAAACGCGGCACATCCTGGGGTGTGGAAATCACCAGTATCTCCCGGATACCCGCCAGCATCAGGGTACAGAGCGGGTAGTAGACCATCGGTTTGTCGTAAACCGGGAGCAATTGCTTGCACACACCGAGCGTGGTCGGATACAGACGGCTGCCCGAGCCGCCGGCTAGAACGATTCCCTTTCTGATGTTCATTCTCGAACCACGCAACGGCCCAACCCGGTCGGAAGCCGGTGAACGGGTGCAAACAGCCCGCCCCAAGTCCGGCGGCATGCGGGCTGCGCCGAATACCGCCGGCACCAAAAGATCGTAGACTACACACATGACAGCGGCCATTCGACCCGTTCTGGCTTACTTCATGGCCTTGCAGGACAAACTTTGCGACGCCCTGGAGACCATGGATGGAGAGGCCGCGTTCGCGCGGGAAGAACTGCCCGGGCCCGCCGGCGGCCTTGCCAGGCCGCGGGTTCTTGCCGACGGCCCCAACATCGAGAAAGCGGCGGTGCAGTTCACCCATGGGATCGGCGACGCACTGCCACCGGCAGCCACGGAGCGCAATCCGGAACTTGCAGGGCGCGGTTTTCAGGCGGCATCGATTTCCGTCATCGTGCATCCCCGCAACCCTTTTGTGCCCACCACGCACATGAACCTGCGTTTTTTCCTGGTGGACGGCAGCGGATCAGGGGTTCGCGAAGCCTCCTCAACGAGCGGCCGGCACCCCATGTGGTATTTCGGTGGCGGCTTCGATCTTACCCCCTGCTACGGCTTTGAGGAGGACTGCGTCCACTGGCACCAGGTAGCGCGCCAGGCAGCCGGCGCTCACTACGGCACGTTCAAGTCTGCTTGCGATGAGTACTTCCACCTTTCACATCGGGATGAATGCCGGGGTATCGGCGGGCTCTTCTTCGACGACTGGACGCAAGGCGGGTTCGACAGCAGCCTGGCCCTGGTCAAGGCCATAGGAGATGCTTTTCTGCCGGCATACCGGCCCATATTCGAGCGGCGCGTCGCCATGCCCTGGAGCGAGCGCCAACGCCAATGGCAACTGTACCGGCGCGGCCGCTACGCCGAGTTCAACCTGGCGATCGACCGGGGCACGCGCTACGGCCTGCAAAGCGGCCGCCGGGTTGAATCGGTGCTTGCATCCCTGCCACCCAAGGCCGCCTGGCGCTACGGCTACCTGCCCGAAGACGGATCGCCAGAAGCGGAACTCATGACCTATGTCAAGCAGCCCAGGGACTGGCTGCCCGCTGTGGATAACTCTGGGGATTAAATCGTATGAAATTGAGCGACCAAGTGGACAGCGGTCGCCACCAACCTGAATTTCTCAATTTTTATTTTACTTATCAAAATGTTATTTGTATTTTTCTATAAATGACATTGTAATGGATCTGTAACTTGACAAAAGACCAAATGTGCATAATGCCGGACGAATCAATGGCACGCCGTGCAGCACGAAAGCCGCAGGCCAGCTACCCGGCATGACGAAAAGTCCGCCGGGCATGCCGGTCACTTCTTTTCTTTCACCCGCAGCCGATCCTCCACGGAGGTCACGCCCTTGATGGATTGTGCGATCTCCACCGCTCTCGCCTTCATTTCCGGCGAATCCACCCGTCCGAGAAGCGTGACCACGCCCTTTTTCACTTCAATGTTCATGCGCGCGCCGTTCACGTCCGGAGCGCGAACCAGCTTGGATTTGACACGGACCTGAATGGCCGTATCGTCGGTGAACTCGCCCACGGTCCGCGATTTGCCGTCCCTGTAACTCTGGCACCCGGAAATCAGCAGCACTCCCGCAATAGCTGCCATCAGCAGAGTCGTCTTGCCCACCGTTCGGCCTCGCTTTCACTACCGGTTGACTGCATTCTATACCCCTGGTTCGCGGATAGCGCTCTCCGGCACCGACTGAACACCACAACCGGACGCAATTCGCATCCGTCGGACTTTTAAACGGTGTGATTAGAAGCCGAGGCGAATGCCGACAGCGGCGGTACGGTCCTTGTTGGGGCGCGCGCCATAGGGGTGACGGCCGAGTATGGCCTGCGACCGCGTCAGGTTTTCCACACGGGCGAACAGGTCCACCCGGTCGCTGAACGCCCAGGTCACGGCAACGTCCACTGTGAACGCGTCGTCGGTTTTCTCGAAGGCACCGCAGGATGCCCGCACACAGACCGCATCGATATAGTGCAGGCCGAGGTGCGCTTCCAGCGGCCCGCGCAGCAGCCCCAGCGTCGCGCTGAGTTGATGATCGGGTATGTAGGGGATCGGGTCGTCCTTGCCCACCGGGCCGAAGAAATCCGTATCGGCGATGTCGGAGTCGAAGCGCGCGCGCATCCAGGTGTATGAAACGCTCAGGGGAACGCTGAACCCGCGGTTCGGCGCCAGTTCGAGATCGAGCATTGCCTCCAGGCCTCGAACGGTCGCGGCATCGCCATTGAAGGCATCGCCCACCTCACAATCCGCGCCCGAGGATGCTGTGCAGACGCCCAGCAGGTTATCGTAGTCGCTCCAGAATGCCGTCATCTCGCCCTGCCAGGCTTCGCCGTTCGCGCGCAGTCCCAGTTCGTAGTTGACCGCCCGCTCCTCCTTGACGTCCGGCGCGTTGGTCGGTGCGGTGAACCCCTTGTGAACGCCGCCGTACAGTCTGAGCACCTCGTTCGGGTCGAAACTCACGCCCATCCCCGGCAGCCACACCCGGGTCCGGTTCTCCCGGGTGTCACGCAAGTTCGACGCGGCGCGGGAAGCGGGATCCGGGGTTCGGCCATGCCGCGTTTCAAAGCGCCTGCGTTCCTGGTCGATGGATTCATACCGCAGCCCGGGAGAAACCACCCATCGACCCAAAGCAATCCTGTCCTGGATATACAGGGCCAACGCCTCCGCCCGCTGGATGCGATTGCCCGCATTGCCCGGTAATCCCGGGTCGTCCAGCACCAGCCTGCCGTCCTGTTGACGATAGCTGCTGTTGCGTTGCAGCCGGTCTTCCTCGTCCTCATGCAGGCGCACGCCGGCTTCGACAGCATGGCTCGTTCCGGCCAGCGTCAGCGCCCAATCGGCATTGACCTGGATGCCCCGCGAATAGTATTCGCGGGCATTGGAACGAAGCTGGATGCTCCCGGAAGGCGTGTCCAGGGCGCCGTGGAGAATAGCCTCCAGTTCGCTCGCGGAGCGCTCGCCCAGCCCCTCGCCGCGGTTGACCGCCCGCACCACCCTCGACCAGCTCGTCCGCGTGAACGACCCGGCGTGTTCGCTGCCGTCGAAGTCGATTCCCTCGGTCTTGAACCAGTCCCGCTCGTGTTCGTTGTTGTAGACCGTCGCCGACAGGCGCGCCTGACCGTTGAGGGAGAACTCGTAGCGGAATATCACCTGCTCGTGTTCCGTGTCGATGGTGTCCAGTGCGGACAGCCCGTAGCGCCGCCAGGGCCGGTCATCGAAATCGGCGTCGGTGAGCCCAAGGTAACTCTGGTTCGATGACTGCCTGGCGTACTGCAGCTTGAGATCGAATCGGTGACGTGAATCCGGAGGGGCGAAACGGGCCTTGAGCGTGTAGTCCTCTAGTTCGAGGCCGGTGTCGCCCCCGTCCCGGTCAATGTGCTGATAGCCGTCGGAGAACCACTGGTGGGTTTCCACCAGGAAGCCCAGTCCCGTCCGGTTGGAGCCCCCGTAGAAAGCGTGGATGCGGCCGGTGCCGTCCTCGCCGGCTTCGGCCACGAGCATCCCGCGCCGTTCGGACGGCACCGGGGTCGAGACCATGTTCAGTGCCCCGCCGATCGTATAGGGTCCCTGGGTAATGGCGGACGGGCCCTTCAGCACCTCGAAGGCCGCCATTCGGCCGGCGGTGGGAAAGTAGTAGGCAGAGGGCGCGGAGTACGGGGCCGGCGCGATCAGTACGTTGTCTTCGAGCAGTGTGATGCGGCCGCTGCGCTCGCTCGCTACCCCGCGAATGCTGATGTTCGGACGCAATCCGTAGCCGTCCTCCACCTGCACCGAAACCCCGGGGACCCGCCGCGCAATGCGCTGAATGTCGGAATACGCGAACTCCCGCAGGTCCTGCGCACCGATGACATGGGCCGCCCCGTTGACGTCCCGGGCGTCTTCCCGCGTACCGACGATGGTGAGCTCCTCATGGAAGGACGAATCCCCCTTGTCGCCGGCGACGGCGGATTGGCCTGCCGAGGCGAGCAGCAGTGCGCATAGGGCGAACTCTTTCGGTGCCATCTGGAAAATTCCCATCCCATCGGGTTGGCGCGGTGCAAACTATATCTGTTTGCAAATGCACGTCAATGGCGAATAGGAATAATTTGTATTACCAATGTTTGCGTATGATCGAGGGCAACAGCACGATAGCCATCGCAGTTCCGCCGTAAGACAATTCACGGATGGCGGCTATCGACATCGAACTACCGGGCGGCTGCGTGGTTGAAGCCGGACCGGTCGCCGATCGTCCCCTCCACCCCGAAGAGGCGTCGGCCGTGGCACGCGCGATACCGAAACGCAGGCGCCAGTTTGCCAGCGGGCGTTATTTCGCGCGCAGGGCACTGCACAGGCTGGCCGGTGTCTCCCCACCCATTCCGCGCGGCGACCGGGGCCGCCCGGTGTGGCCTCGAGGTTTCATTGGGTCAATCAGTCATAGCGAAGCACTGGCGGCAGCGGCGGTGTCCACAGGCCCACTGCGTGGTATCGGCATCGATGTGGAGGATGCGCAACGCTTCGCGCGCAGCAATCCCCGCCTGCACGGCAAACTGTTCACACCGGCGGAGCGATCGAGGACCCTGAGCCGCCCTGTGGAAGCCGCTGTGACATTCAGCGCCAAGGAAGCCGCCTACAAGGCCGTCAATCCACTCGTGGGCAGATACATCGGTTTTTGGGAAGTGGCGGTCGAAATCGACTGGGACAGGTTGGCCTTCCGGGTTCGTTACGTGGGAGAACACGAACCCAACCGCCTCCTCGACCGGGGCTACGGGCGTTTCTGCTGCCTGGACGGGCAGGTCGTTACGTTGTTCTTTATTGACTAGGCGGGTGATTGACTAGGCGGGTGATTGACTAGACATCATGTTTTGACCTGCCCGTCCTCAAGGGCGTGGATTATCTTAGTGG